>CAYUFY010000159.1:0-11202 GCA_964443795.1 uncultured Anaerolineales bacterium
ATGAGGGTGGGGGCGGGCGCGGCTTGCAAACCCGGCAAGACGGTGAGGGCCAATCCGGCCAACACCAATAAATTGCCCACACCCAATAGTGCGAGAATCAGCCACTGCTTGCGGTTCATCGGGGCGGGAGTGTACCACTAATCGCATTAACCAAAATCGCCTGATGAATCAAAAGACCGACGTGGTCTCTCAAATTGCGTCGGTCTTTTTGCGTCAGGAGCGAGATTATTGAGCGGCGATGGTTGATTCGGCTTCTTCCATCCAGGCTGGTTTCAAATCGTAGTAAAGCACATATGAGTCTATATCGGCCTCGTTATCCCAACCAATGGTGCTTCCTACAACTTTTACAGCGCGAAACATGGCCATATCATTTCGGATAGGCGCAAAGATTTCACCCCGCAGAAAAGGCTCCAAATTTATTTCTTTGACAACACTATTCTGAAAAGTGAGGCGGACTTGGAAATCTGAGAGTGGCTCGACCGCGGCGACGCGGACAAGCGGGCCTGGCAGGGGCATTCGGGTTCTCCTTAATATCAATCCAAGGGCTGAATTTTGATTAGGGCTTGTTCCATACGCGCTCGATTCCAGTTATCCCAAAGCTCTGCGCGATGAAGCTACGCCCACTCTACAACCATCTTATGCGCTCGTCGCGGCAACTGCCCTTGCAGAACCGCCAACGTCTCAATAGAATACACCGCTTCATCCCCACTGTATTCAGCGTGAAAATGCGGTGGCAGATGGTCATTGTAGTACATATAAATGACAATACCGAAAAATTCGCTAATCCGAGGCATCCCGTTTTCCTTGAAGTTTTATTCTATGCTAAAGTTTATCCCGGTCTTGGCCGCTGTCAACCATTTTTTTCTTTAAATTACCTTATGCTCTCCAACCCTCATCTCGCCTTCAATTTCGACCCGGCCTCGGGCCGCTGGAGTCTCTATCCTCAACACGCCGAAACCCCGTTGCTCGAAGCGGTACGGCTCGGCGTTACGTTCACGCCACAAGTAAAAGGCAAGGACCCTAAACAGGAGGTGTGGCCGGGCGCGATTACAGATTGCCAAATTGAACCGCTCACCCAAATGGCTTCGGCCAACGGGCCGCTTACCGTTCTAAAGCTGGCTTTCTCTCCGCGCCTATCGCGCCCGTTAGCCAAAGGCGAAGCCCTGAGGGTGGGGCTGGAATTTGCGCTCCCTGCCTCGGCGCCCTTTCTTCTATTTCGCAGCACCCTCCACAACCCCGGCCAGGTTCCCTTTGTTCTGCATAGCCTTGATCTGGCCTCGGTCGGCCCGCAGTTTGCGCCGCGTAGCCCCTGGTCGCTTAATCACATCGTCGGGATTCATAAGGATCACTTTGCCGCCGGGGCGTTGCGCCTGCATGCCTCGCCCGGCGCGCTCGCGTTTTTTGCCCATGGCTATCAATCGTGGAGTTTCACCGGGGCATTGCAAGCGCACGACCGCCAGCCCGGTTCATTCCTCGGGCCGTTTGGCGACCCGCAGCACTTCAACCTCGCCACGCCCCGCCCACGCGACCGTGGCCATTTCACGTCCGAGATGTTTGGCCTACTTGGCGACCGTGACCATCAGACAGCCATCCTTGCCGGCTTTCTCTCTCAGCGCGAACAATTTGGCGTGTGCGAAGTGAAACTCGACGCGCTCGCGCCCTCCCTGCGGCTCACCGCCCAATGCGATGACGTGATTCTTGCCCCTGGGGATGAGCGCGTGACCGACTGGGCCTACCTTCAATTCGTCTCGCTCGACCAACCAGACCCACTGCGCGATTATCTGGAAGCCGTAGCGCGCGAAAACCAGGCCCGTGTGCCTAAACACACGCCCGTTGGTTGGTGTTCGTGGTATCACTATTTTGAAAAAATCACCGAAACGGATCTGAACGCCAACCTCGACGCGATTGTGCGTGAGCAAGACCGCCTCCCGCTGGAATTTGTGCAACTCGATGATGGCTTTCAACCAGCAGTGGGCGATTGGTTCACCACCAACGCCAAATTCCCCAGCGGTCTCAAAGTGGTGGCCGACAAAATCCGCGCGCATAACCAGACCCCCGGCTTGTGGCTCGCGCCCTACATCGCCTGGGATTCATCGGCGCTCGCGCGTGAACATCCCGACTGGTTCCTCAAAGCGCCCAGCCGCTGGTCGCTCAATCGTTTCGCTAACGCGGGTCTCAACTGGTTCAAGTGGACGTATGGCCTCGACCCAACGCACCCCGAAGCGCGGGCGCACATCCGCCGCCTCATCCACACCGCCGTTAACGAATGGGGCTTTCCGTATCTCAAGCTCGATTTTCTTTTTGCCGCCGCGCTCCCGGCGCGCCGCCACGACCCCACGCTCACCCGCGCCCAAGCCATGCGCCAAGCCCTGCAAGATATGCGTGACACCGCCGGGCCGGAGACTTTCATCCTCGCGTGCGGTTGTCCGCTCGGGTCAGCCATCGGCCTGGTGGACGGGATGCGCATCAGCGCGGATGTGGCCCCGGACTGGCATCCACAACTCTTCCACCCCAACTTCGAGCCGCTCCTCCTGCGCGAGATGGAACTGCCTTCGGCGCGCAACGCCATTCGCAATACCCTCACGCGCGCCTCTTTGCACCGCCGCTGGTGGCTCAACGACCCCGATTGTCTGCTGGTGCGCGATCACGACACGCGCCTGAGCGACACGCAAATCGCTACCCTCGCCACGGTCATCGCGCTTTCAGGCGGCATGTTCCTCGTCTCGGATGACATGACCCGCCTGCACCCCGAGCGCCAGCGCTATATCGCGCCGCTCATGCCGGTGTTGGACACCCCGGCGCTCCCGCATCACCTGCTCGCCGACACCGTGCCCACGCTTATGACATTGCCCCTCACCAATGCCACCGGCCCGTGGTTGGTCGTTGGCCTGTTTAATTGGGATGACCAACCGCGCGACCTCACCGTGGATGGCGCGACCCTGGGCCTAGAACCCGGTGATTATTTTGTATCTGATTTTTGGAATGGGACTCACGCTCGCCGCGCGTTGACCGCGCCCCTCACTTTTACCGCCGTCCCCGGGCATGGGTGCCGCCTCCTAGCCCTGCGCCGCGCGGACTCGGCTACCCCCGCGCAAATGGTGGCCTCCACTTTCCACTTCTCACAAGGCGCCGAAATCACCGCTTGGGAAACCTCGCCGCGTGTCCTCCGCTTCACCCTCACCCTGGGCCACACCGCCGAGGGGGAACTGCGGTTGCGCCTCCCCGCGCCCCCGCGCACGGTCACGGTCAACGGCGCACCTCTCGCCCCACTGCCTTTGGGGGATGATATTTATGCTTTGCGATTCACGGTTAAGCAACAGGCCGAAGTCATTGTGGCTGGGTAAGCCCCGCTACTTCGCCAAATCATCCTCTTCATAGAGTCGCTTAATTTGCCGGACGACCTTGACCTCCAACTCGGCGGGGTACTCATACCCCAGGCTCTCGGCGGTTTCGGTGGCTAACCGTCGGAACAAATTAAGCGAAGCCAACAGCGTCTGCCAACTATCACTGGCGCTGTATCGGCCAAATGTCCGCTCCAAATCCGATTGGATTTTGGGATCCACCCACTGATCCACAAAATGACCATCGTGCCAGGTGTCATGCTCCCAGCCATTTTGAGCTTGTGCATGCCACTCCAGCATTTTGAGCAAACTCTCTTTGGTCGTCCAATCGCGGAATTTAACCACCCATAAATTGCGCCGCCGAATTTGTTTGGCCACATACAGCGCGCCATACCAGAACCCGTTGACCTGAAACGCAAACTCGGCGGCGGTGGGTTTGGCGAGCGGGGGTGGGGCAATTAATGGCGGCGGCAGGCGGGCGGCCATGCCGTCCTTGTCCACTACCGGGCGGTACCCCCGAAAATAGGCGCTGTGCAATTCCTGCGCGTCCACCAGGCGCTGTAATTCTTGCACCGCCAAAAAATGGAAATCCACTTTCTCGCCCTCGTCATACAGCGTCAGAAAAATGGGGCCATCCCCCTCACTCACTTGCAGGTGCGTCCACACCGTCCCAAAGTTTTTCAACCAGTCGGGGTTGGCTACAAACTCGCCAAAGCCCGTCGCGTAAATTTCAAAATCCAAATCCGCCCATTCATCCCCGGGGTTAACCTGGCGCTCGGTGGAACCGCACACAATCACGGCGCGAATAGCCGGCTGGGCCGTGGCCCAGGCGACAAAGCGTTCTTCCAGTTGTTGGAGTTGAGGACTGAGCATATTAAAACCGGGTGCGGCGTGGATTTTTGAGATGGCGATGCAGGGCATGGGCGAGGGCCAGCGCGCCCACCACGCCCGAGCGCCCGCCCAACCCCGGCGGGACAATGTACTCGTCAATGCGCTCGCGCAGGGCCGGCACTTGCACGTAACCATTGAGCAATTTCTGCGTCTCGGTGCGAATCAGCGGGAACAAAAATTCCTGTGCCATCACCCCGCCGCCGAGGATGAGGCGTTGAGGCGACAAGGTGCAGATATAGATACTGAGAGCTTGCGCGATGTAATGCGCCTCCAATGCCCAGGCGGGATGCTCCGGCCCCAGCGTTTCGGCTTTGGCCCCCCACCGTTTTTCGAGCGCCGGGCCAGCGGCCAGCCCCTCGAAGCAATCGCCGTGGTACGGGCACCAGCCGGGGAACGGGTCGGCCTGCGAGTCGCGGCGCAAGAGAATGTGTCCCATCTCGGGATGAATGAGTCCATGCGCCAAGCGTCCACCTAACATTGCCCCGCCGCCAATTCCTGTGCCGATGGTGAGATAAATCAGCGTCTCCAGCCCTTGCCCCGCGCCCCATTGCCATTCGCCCAGGGCCGCGCCGTTCACATCCGTGTCGAACCCGATGGGCACATTAAACTCGTGGCGGAACGGCCCGACCAGATCGGTGTCCGCCCAGCCGGGTTTGGGCGTGGTGGTAATGTGGCCGTAGGTGGTCGATTCAGGGTTGAGGTCCAGCGGGCCAAACGCCGCGATGCCGATGGCCGTGAGGTCCGCGTGCGCGCGAAAGAAATCGAGCGCCTGCCCCAGGGTTTCGCCGGGGGTCGTGGTGGGGAAACGCGCCTCGGCGCGGATGTCGTCTGGCCCGGTGCCCACCGCGCAGATAAATTTTGTACCACCGGCTTCAATGCCACCGTAGAGCGCCATAGGTCAATTCAATCCTGATGAATGGGAATTAGTCAGATGTATCAACAAGGTGAATCGGATTATAAAGCCTTTCCGGCTGGCCGGACTTGTATGGTATGGGCGCATATGCACCCCTCTTCAATGACCACGGCAATGCCGCCCCCCGTGAGTTGGGTGTCTGTGTCAACAGCTTGTAGCACGCATTGATCGTCCACCCAGCCTTGTAGCTCGTTTCCTATGACTTGAAGACCCAAGTTTAGAGGGTGAGCGGCCTCCCAATTGAGCGACGTGGTCGCTAAAACCTTTTCTCCATCAAAAACGCGCACCAAGGCTAACTGGCCATCTTCTTCCAGGAGTAACGCATAATAACGTTGCAGACCTTGAACCCGGGTGGCCAGACCAAAGCGTTTGGCCAGGTATGGCGTGAGGGTGGCTTGGACGGTGATATTTTGCCATTGGCGGGTGCCCTGCATGAGCAACCCGCGCCCACGATCTTGCGCCAACCGAAACATTTCCGCAAAGTTGGTGAAATAGTGGTCAACCCCATCCACCCACGCGCGGCGCCACATTGTGCCCGGCTGGGCGGGGCGTTCCCAAATTACTTGTGGCTCGCCATCCCAACTCAGATAATCCAGATAGAGCGTGCCGGAAGTGGCCGTCTCGCTTTCCAGCCAGACGCCGATTTCTGCAATCGGCGCACTGCCCAACGTCGGAAGCGACCAGTGGACATTGAGCGCTTGGCCTGGAGCCACGCTATGGCCTGAGTCGCGAACGAGGACCAGTTCATCATTGGCATCATAGTGGCGCAGATATAGTCCAGCGCGTAATGTTGCCTCATTCGCGGAGTCGGCCAGCCAGCGGGCGTGCACGGTCTGACCGGGATAAAGGGTCGGGGATGCCAGTAATTCGTAGCCCGGCATATTCTTTGAGTCGGGGGGAATGAAGGTGTCCGTCCCTACCAACCCGGGCTGATGTGGTGAGAGCTGATAATCGAGGGCCAGATAATGTTGGTCCCTGAGGCAGATATTGTGAACCGCCACGGTTGCTTCCTGGGCCCGGAAGTTTTGCACCGAGCCGGGGAGCGTGAAGTGGAACCGCGCCCCGGCTTTGGGCGTGAGCGGCGGCGATTTTTGCAAGGCTCGCCCGGTATTGACAATGGCGTAGGTTTCCCTGACGGCATCGGTGATGGCCCGACCGCCATCGGCCGTGGGTAGATAAAGCCGATCTCGTAAGGGGGCGCGCAAATCGGCGATGGTTTCCAGACCCGCCAGTCCGTTTTTGACTCCCAGTAAACACCCCACGTTGCCCGAATTGCAATCGGTATCCCACCCACAGGTGTTGGCAATCATCAGAGAGCGGCGCACATCATCATGGCCATACAGCAGACTCAGAATAATCACCCCATGATTGGGGATGAGATGGCAATTGCCGCCATACTGGTCGTATCCATACCGCGCCGCCAGAAGATTGCGAGCGACCCGCCAATCGGTTTCCTGCGCGTGCCATGCGCGCACATCGGCGATGAGGCGATAGACGGTGGAGTCGGCGGGGATGAAAGAAACCGCCGTGTCCAGCAAGACCCCCAGGTCCGTTTCCACAAAGGCCAGCGCATTCAGGGCGGCCACCACTTGCGCGCCGTAAATCCCTTCCCCATCGTGACTGACCGAGGCCGCGCGGCGGGCCAAATCGGCGGCCAAGGCGGGATCCCCCGGCGCAACCATCCCCCAGCCGTCAATGAAAATTTGGGAACCAATTTGTTCGGCGATGACGCGCCCATTGAGTGCGCTTGACCCCGAGCGGGGGGCTGGAATGCCGGACTTCAGGCGCGCATAAGCGGTATGTTCGGTGGAATGCCCGACCCCGCCCCACCATAAAATGGTGCGGTTCGGGATGATGTAGTTAAGCCAGGTTTGCCCAATTTGGGCGGGGGTGAGATCGGATGGGTAGTCATGATCGGCCAAGGCCCGCACAAAGGTAAATGTGCCGGTGAGATCGTCATCCGTGACAATGAGGGGCTGGCCGAGTTGCTCATGCACATAGCCAGTGATCTCCCCCAGGGCGGCGGTGATTTGGGCGTAGGTCCAGCCTTCAAATGGGCGCCCCAAATACACCCCAATCATTTTGCCTAATACCCCTGCATAAACTCGTTCGGCATAATCGGTGGGAAGCATGGTTGATCTCCTCGCTTGAATGTGAGCTTGGTTCACAAAAAACCGGGCGAGGCTGGTGCAACCTCACCCGGTTTTTTCATGGACGCGAGTAGCTCAGTAATTCTCCAGGATGTGGTCGAGGATATTATCGCCGACTTCCATTGCCTGGATAAATTGAAAGACACTTGCGGAGAACCCGGCCAGTTCCACCACCCGCTGGCCCGGCGCGAACTGACAGGAATTATCCTGCGTCGCCAGGTTCACCGAATACACGGTGACAGCGGGGTTGATTTTGCCGTAGGCCTCCAGTTCCGCCGCGAGGGAGCGCGTGGTCAGGGCGTTCGCCACAAACCGACTATTGCGGTCGTAACACTGCATGTCCGAGAACAGCACGACCCGATCCACCCGGATGTTTTCGCGGATGAGATACGCGAAGACTTTCCACGCATTGGTCGAGTTCCCAGTCGTTCGGCCACACTGATCAATGGCGCGCTTGTTATAAAACAGGTCGTGGCGCGGGTTCACCTGGGCCAGCGCAAACTCATCGCCAAAGGTTCCGGCCAAACCCGCTTCACACCCGTACAACGCTAGCGCGCCCATCAGGTTGGCCAGTTCGGCGTTGCTCAACCCGCGCGTCTGCGAGACCGTGCTCATCGAGCCGCTGTTGTCGCAGGCCACCAGCGTGACCCCCGGGAGGCGCGGCAGGTCGGCCAGCGACCATTCGAGGGCGCGTTCCAGCGGCTCGGCCAGGGTTTCGCCGCAAGCCGACTGCACGGCCTTGTACGCTTTGTACCACTGGAACGGCAGGATGCCCGTGCCCTTCACCCGTTCGGGGGTGAGGCCGCTGAGCGCCTCTTCGACATCCGCGCCACACTGGATGATGTTGCGCAGGTTGCGCACGAGCGCGAACAGCCCCAGTTTGCCCGAGCGGATGAGTTCATTCCACTTTTCCCGCTTGGCCTCGACGCTGGTGGCTTGGCTCAGTTCCACCTCCCACGTATAGGGTGTGGCGAGGGTGCGCGTGACCGCGCGGCCCCAGAGCGAGCGCTCCTCATCGCTCTGGGGTTTCGGGCGCGCGAGACGCAGTACATCACGCATTAAGACTGCGCCCGATCGGGAATACTTGGCCAGTTGGTATTCGTCGAATCCCCGCAGGGTGTCCTTTATCCCGCGCAACAGCCCGTGCGGAATCACGCCCAGATAGTGCGCGCGGAAGTAGGCGATGGCCTCGGCGGGTTCGTCGGCGCGGCGCAAAATTTTGGGCGCGTAGCGGCGCACCAAACCGGTGCCTTTGCTCAGCGGGTTGGCGGCGGCCTCCACGTACAACGCGAGCGGCGAGGTGCGCAGACCGAGGCCGCGCTGGTCGCGCGCGTAGGCCGCGAGGGCGAAGGGAAAGCGCGGGTCTTCGGCCAGCGCCGCGGTCACGTTCTGCTGAAAGCGCGCGAACCACTCGGCCTGGCGCTCATAGTAACCATCGCCAGCCCAGAGCGAGGCGGCCACCTGGCGGTAGAGCGCCAGGCGCGGCGCATCCTGAAAGGCCGGGCCTCCGGCGCGGTTGAAGACGTTTGGGCCACCGCCCGTTACCGCATTTTTGATTTTCTGCAATGCCTGATTGAATTTGCTCATGGTGTTTCTCCCCCAACGGGGCCGGGTCTTGCAACCCGGCCCCGCTGGTTCTGCTAACAGCCAGCCCGGCGAGTGGTCATTCAAAGTTTTCATGCTCTGCCACTGAGCTACAGTCTCCACCTCACGCTTGCGCGGAGGTTGGGAGGCTGACGGGGATCGAACCCGCGACCATGCGCTTAGAAGTCGAAGTAACTCTGAACTACAGCGCGGGCTGGCTGAGTCCGGCAAGTGGCGCTCAAGGTTGGCAAGGTCGATTGACAGTCGAAGGAACCCGGAGCTTCAGCGCGGACTTTTATTGGGTTGTTAAACTAATCCCGGTTAGTTGGCGGTGAAGGACTATTTGGCGAATGCGTTTTCCAATTCCGCCACAGGCTGGCTACCAGCCTGACGGGATTCGAACCCGTATCAGTTTGCTCCCGAAGTAACCCTCAACTTCAGCGCGGGATTGTTTTTTTCGGACTGGAGTAATGCGCCAGCGAACGTATTACTCCAGTCCGGCGCGCCAACTCTCGGGCAAATAAGCGTGCCATTCGGGTTTGCCCTTGACGAGGCGCAGGAGCGTGGGTTGGACGGCGGCTGGCACGCGCGGCGCGTAACCAGACCGAAAGCGCAACCCCGATTGAGCGAGGGGCGCGCCGCCTTTACGCCGTTGGCAGGTTTCACACGCGGCCACGGTGTTTTCCCAAGTGTCCGGATTGCGGCCCTCCGCGCGGCATAAGTGTTGCGGGTGGATGTGATCCACCGTGCGGGCGGGGGCGCCGCAGTAGGCACAGCGGTGACCGTCGCGGGCCAGCACATCCCGCTTGGTCCAGCGCGGTTGAAAGCGCGGGCGGGGTGAATGCCGGGTGAGATACATCACGCTCGGGCGCGGCCACGTCAAACCACTGGCCGACCGGAGCGGCGGGGCCTCACGCTCGCGCACCACAATGGCGCGCCCGCGCATGAGCAGTGACCAGGCGCGGCGCTCGGAAATCACACCCAGGGGCGAGCCGGTTAGATTGAGGAGTAAAACGTTCATGATGATGATCTCGACAATGTATCGGTTAAAAAAGCAGGCGCGGAGTCGGAAGACTGCCGCGCCTGGGAGGGCTAGAAAACACAAACGCGGAGGTTGCTAAGCCTCCGCGCCTGTTTCGCTAGAAAAGTAGGGGGTGTCTGGCTATAGCCTTAACAACCCTACCTCCCAACAGGCGCGCTTCGCATCGCACAGGGTGCGACCGAACATCTTATTCGCCGCCAGGTGCCGCGGCAAGGATATTTTTTTGATCCAACTGCGTTGCTGTAACATGATGTGTACACAATATGAGGATTCGGGATCGTTGTCAAGCCCCAATTTTTATCTTTTGATTTTTACTGGCGATTCGGTGTAAAATGGGTATCGTGGTTAAGGGTGGAAGGGGGCGTGGGGATGATTGGGGCAGATTCCAATCTGTCCACAAACGGTATATAAGCCACGGGTGTAAAATACCCCTGAAAAAAATTAGTGTGAGGGATGTCTCCATGAGTGAATTACATGAACAAATTGCTGGTGAATTAGGGGAGACTGCAACAGCGCCCATCGAACAGATCCGGCAGATTATTGAACAGCTTGGCCCGGAACGGGCGCAAACCTTGTTGGCGGAGACTCAGGCCATTGAGGCCAAAGGCGGCTTAATCATCGAGCGCCTCAACCGCCGCCGCACGCCTGGGGGCGTCTATCTCTTTCTCGCGCGGCAGGCATGCAGTGAGTCGGTGTTGGCTCAAATCTTTAACGAGCGGCGCTTGCCTGATGGCACGTTTGAACGGTTGCCCAAACCCAAACAGCCCCACTACACCTTTGGCGGCGATTGGCCCGGCATGACGCTCCAGGCTTATCAGCACTTATGCATGGCGGGTTTCAGCATTAAATTCCCACGGTTGGATATTATCGGCGCGTTTTGGACCGTTTATGGCGAAACCGCTTTGCTGAACCTGGCCGATCAGGCGCGCACCCAAAAGTCGGTGGCCCGGCGCCCGTTTGCGCACCTGCTCCTTTCTTGGGCGTACGCGCAATTACCACCGGAGATGGCCTCCCAGATTGATCCGCCCTATTTTCCCCCGAGTCGGACAGCCCGGCCCGAACGGCCCGAACGCCCCGACCGTAAAAAGTATTCGTCGCCCCGCTGGGATCGGCCCGCCCCCCCAGAGCCTCGCCCGACCTATGGGGTGAGCGACACCGGGGAACCCTTGCGGTTGGCTTATGTGGATGAATTTGTGGTCCCGCGCGATACACGCCCCCGCCGTCCTATCTCGTCCCCGCCCCCGTCTGCGCCGCCACCCCCCCCACCCGCACCCCCGCCGG
>CAYUFY010000160.1:0-11152 GCA_964443795.1 uncultured Anaerolineales bacterium
TTTGCCAATCGCGGGGCGGGCACCATTGCGCGTGCCAAACATGTGGAGGCGCGCCTGGAACACCTGTTGACCGAGGCACGCGTGGACAAACCTAAATCCGGCTGGCAATTGAAATTGTCGTTCGACGACGTGCCCCCCAGCGGGCGCGATGTGCTGACTTTGGAAGAGGTGGCCGTGGGCTACACCGTGCCTCTCCTCACGCGTCTCAACCTCACGGTGCGGTTTGGTCAGCGCGTGGCGCTCATTGGCCGCAACGGGTCGGGCAAGACCACCCTCGCGCGGACGCTCGCCGGGCAACTGCCGCCGCTGGGGGGCCGGGTCCGCGTGGGGGCCAGTGTCCGCCTGGGCTATTTCTCGCAAGAGCAGGAGTTGCTCCGCCCCGAACTCAACGCGCTCACCACGCTCCAGCAGTTTTCTCATCATCCCGAGACCGACTTGCGGAACTTCCTGCACTACTTCCTGTTTGCCGGAGATGATGTGTTCATTCCGGTGGCGCAACTCAGCTACGGCGAGCGGGCGCGGCTGGCGCTGGCAACGCTGGTGGCGCAGGGGCGCAACTTTTTGATTCTCGATGAGCCGATCAACCATCTGGATATTTCGGCGCGGGAGCGATTTGAAGAAGCGCTGACCAACTTTGAAGGCACGACGCTGGTGATTGCGCATGACCGCTACTTTATCGCGCGCTACGCCACGCAAGTATGGCAGGTGGAGGCCGCCACGGTGCGGGCCTATGCCGACCTGGCCGATGCGCTGGCGGCAGAGACTAACGGGTGATTGTGATTGAGACGGTTGGCGCGCATAATGCGCCGAAAGGAGATGCCTCATGCGACTACGTGTAGTGATGAGTTTGATGCTCTTGCTGGCCGCGACAACTGTTTCCGCCTCCATCGGGGAACGCGCCCCCGCGCGGACTGCCGTGCCCCTGGCGGATGGCGATCTCTACCTGCCGCTTATCCGGAAAGATTCATCCGGCCCCCTCCTCGGCGGGTGCGCGGTCTTCCCCGCCGACAACCCCTGGAACACCGACATCTCTAATTATCCGGTGCATGCCAATTCGGCCAATTATGTGGCGACCATTAGCAATTCTGGCCTCGGCGGGCGCGCCAATTTGCATCCGGACTTCGGCGCGAACTGGAATGGCGGGCCGTTTGGCATTCCCTATGTGGTGGTGCCGCAGACCCAACCGTTGGTTGCCATTAACTTCACTGCCTATGGTAATGAGAGCGACCCCGGCCCTTATCCCATCCCGCCCGACGCGCCCATCGAGGGCGGCGCTAACAGTGGGGGTGACCAACACGTGCTGGTTCTGCAATCGGGGACGTGCAAGTTATACGAGCTGTATCATGCGTTCTACATCAACCCCGGTTGGAACGCCGACTCGGGTGCGGTATGGGATTTGAATTCCAATGCGCTTCGGCATGAAGGCTGGACTTCGGCGGACGCGGCGGGCTTGCCCATCCTGCCCGGCCTCGCGCGCTATGACGAAGTGGCCGCTGGTGAAATCCGCCATGCCTTGCGTTTCACTGTTCCCCGTAGCCAGCGCGCTTACATTCATCCGGCCACCCACTGGGCCTCATCGCGCACCGAAAGTTTTTACCCGCCCATGGGCTTGCGCCTCCGTCTCAAAGCCAGTTTCGACCTGTCGCCCTACACCGGGCAATCATTGGTCATCCTGCGCGCGCTCAAAAAATACGGCATGATCGTCGCCGACAACGGCTCGGCCTGGTTCATCTCCGGCGCGCCCGATGCCCGGTGGAGCGACGATGATTTGAGTCAAATCAAGACCGTGCCGGGGAGCGCTTTTGAAGCCGTGGAGACCGGGCCGATTGTGACGGTGGTCCCCTAAAACGGACCCTACCGTTTTTGATGGGATTGGCGCAGGTCACGCGCCTGCTCCCCGCATGGGGGGCAGGCGCGACGTTTTTTTTCGCGTCAGGTGTCGGGCTACAAGCCCGACCTACATCAGGTTCCCGTTAAAGCCGGTAGCGCCTTAAAACCCCATCACCTGATCCAACCCGCGCTTTAGCCCTACCACCGTGTTCACCCGCCGAATGGCGAGTAACGCCCCCTCCACGTAATCCTCAGCGTTTGGGCTGGCATCGTAGCGGATGGAAAATTTTTGGTCGAGCAGACCGAAGAGCGCCTCCACTCCCACCACGTTTCCCGGCAGACGCACCGAGTGAACCTGTATTCCGTTCAGAGTGGCGCCGCGCGCCTCGCGTGGGCCTTGGGTCTGGTCAATTGGCACCACCAGGTGCGGCGCACGAATTTGCGCGAGCCGGTAGGCCAGTTCGCGCGCGGTGCCGCTGGGGGCGTCGGGCTTGCCGGCGCTGGCGTAATCAATGATTTCCCACTGGGGCAGGTACTTGGCCGCGAGTTCGGCGCATTTCTGCAAGACCACATTCACCAGCGAGAAATTCCCCACTGCCAGTAAGCCGACCTGTTGTTGTTCGGCCAAAGCGCCCAATTCGACTAAATCAGCATCCGCTAACCCCGAGGTGCCGATGACCACGTGCGCGCCCCGGCGCAAGGCCGCGCTCACATTGGCCTTAGCGCTTTCCGGGCGCGTGTATTCCACAAACACATCGCACGGAATTTGCAAGGCTTCTTCAGCCGTGGCGCTGAGGGGGGCGTTGATGCCGGGGATATCCAGCACCTCGCCCAGGGCGCGGCCCGCGTGTTGCCGTGAGACCCCGGTCACCAATTCCAAATCGCTGGCTTGAACGATGCCGCGCGCCAACGCCGACCCAGCCCAGCCGGTAGCGCCCGCCAAACAGACTCGTAGGGTCATTGGTTAGCTCCTTGTGCCGCGATGATCGCCACCGCTTCAATCTCAATTAACCAGCGCGGGTCAACCAACGCGGTCACGCCCACCAGGGTGCTGGCGGGCAAATGGTTGGGGTCAAGATACCCCTGCCTGATTTCACGCAATAACAACGCGTCCTCATGTTTCAGGTTCACCACAAAATAACCGAGCTTGATCACCTCGGCAAAAGTCGCGCCCGCCGCTGCCAGGGCCGCGCGCAAATTCTCAAACACCTGCGTTGCCTGCGCGCGCAAATCACCTTCGCCCACCACCTGCCCTTCGGCGTTGAGTGACACTTGGCCGGAAATGTAGATAAGCGTTTCGCTCCGGACGGTGACGACCTGGGTGTAGCCGGGGCTTTTGGGGAGGGTGGGGGGATTGAGATAGTCGAGGTGAGTGGTCATGAGAATCCTTTGGATGGAATACGCACCCCCCTCAGTCCCCCCATTTGCGCCGCCCGCAATCCGGTATTTCTAAATCTTTATGGCGCAAATGGGGGGAAGCAGGGGGGTTTAAATCAATGCCCATCAAACCCGGCCAGCGTGCCGCCGCCCGCCGCCTGCTTGGCCGCCCAGGCTTGCGTCAGCCGATCCATGATGATGGCGATGATGACGATGGCTAACCCGGCCTCCAGGCCGCGCCCGGTTTCGTTGCGCGCCAGGCCGTTCACCGCCTCCAGCCCCAACCCCGCGCCGCCGACCATCCCGGCGATGATGACCATGGCCAGCACCATCATGATCATTTGATTGACGCCGACCAGCAAGGCCGGGAGCGCCATGGGGATTTGCACCTTGAGCAGGGTCTGCGCCCGCGTGGACCCGAACGCCCGCGCGGCCTCCAACGCCTCGCCGGAAACCTGCCGCAACCCCATATCGGTGAGCTTGATGCCCGGCGCCACGGCATACAACACTGCCGCGATGATGCCCGGCACGCGCCCGATGTTGAACAGCATAATCACCGGCACCAAAAACACAAACGACGGAATGGTTTGCAGAAAATCCAAAATCGGGCGCAGAAAATCGCGAAACGCATCCGATTGCGAGGAAACCACGCCAATCGGCACGGCCACGGCCACGGTGATCAGCACGGTCAAAATAATCTGGCTCAGCGTGTCCATGCCATGCCCCCACATGCCCAGCGCGCCCACCAGCAACATCCCGCCTCCGGCAAATAGCGCCATGCGCCATTTGCCCGCCCAATACCCCAACGCGGTCAGGCTGACAATTAACACCGGCCACGGCAACCACTCGCTGAAAAAATCACGCAGAGGGTTGAGCAGATAAATCGTCAGAAAATCGCTCAGGGGGCCAGTGCCAACGAACCACTGCCCCACGGGCACCTCGAACAAATTATCGCGCATCCACTTCACCGCCGCGTCGGTAGGCCCGCGCAAAGACAGCCGCCAGTCCTCCGGGAAGGAGCCAAACGGGAGACCGAGATTGATGAGCCACAACACCCCGACGATGATGACGCTATTGACCAGCCACGCGACTCGGGTGAACGATTCGCGCCCGGTGAGGGCCGCCAAGCCCTCGGCGGGGACAGCCGCGACCCGCCGGGCCACGGCCATCCCGGCGGTGAGGCCGGGTTCCCACGCGGCAGGCACCCAGGTCGGCCAGTCCCACCGTTGCGGTTCCGCGTCCGATAAATCCACTTTGCTCAAGCCCTCGCTGAGCCGATCCAGCATAATAGCTAACAACACAATGGCGATCCCGGCCTCCAGCGCTTCCCCCACTTTAAGGTTACGGAGCGCGCCCAGCACTTTGCCGCCCAAACCTCCCGCCCCAACGAGCGCGGCGATGACCACCATACTCAGTGCCATCATGATGGTCTGATTAACGCCGGCCATGACCGAGGGCAAGGCGAGCGGGATTTGCACCTTGAACAGCATTTGGGGGCGGGTGGAACCGAACATCAGCGCGGCTTCGATGGACGCCGGGTTGACCTCGCGGATGCCGAGGTTGGTGAGGCGAATGACCGGCGGCACCGCATAGATGAGGGTGGCGACCACGGCTGGCACCCGCGCGATGCCGAAGAACAACACCACCGGGATGAGATACACAAAGGTGGGCATGGTCTGCATGCCGTCGAGGAGGGGGCGCAGGATTTTATCAAAGCGGTCGTTGTAGGCGGCCAGGATGCCCAGCGGCAAACCGATGCAGACCGCCAAAATGACCGAGACAATCATCAGCGCCAGGGTTTGCACGCTCGGCTCCCACAGGCCAAATAGCCCCATGACCATGAGACTGAAACCGCATAACGCCGCCAGCCGGAAACCGCCGAGGCCGTAGCCCAACAGCATAAAACTGGCGATGAGCACCACCCAGGGCAGGCCCAGCAAAACATTCTCAGCGGCGCGCAGGCCGGCATCAATGAAATCGCTCAGCGGGTCGAAGAAGTATTGAAAGACAAACATGGTCTCACGGTTGGCGATGACGCCTCTTTGCCAGTTGTCAACGGGCGCGCGCAATCCCAGATTCCATCCGGTCGGAAATTCGCCGGAGCCTTTCTCGGTGCGCGGCGTGATGAACCACGCGGTGAGGAGCGCGCCAATGAGCAGGAGATAACCCACCGGGCGGGGCAGGGTGAGGCGGGCAGGGGAGGAAGGAGTGGACATGGAAGAGCCTCGGCTGATTTTTGTGCGGCGGGAAACGACGGTGAGTAGTAAGCTTATGCCTGCTCAATGAGCGCATTTAAGACGCTCGCGCGGTCAATGTACCCCACCCGCCGCTGTTCGCCGTCCAGCACGCAAATCGGCGCGTCGTTGGCGGCCACCAGCGGCAGGCATTCTTCTAACTTCGCATCGAGGTGCACGCCGGGCGCGGTTTCGGGCAGTTCGGTGTAGGGCCGCATAATGCGCTCGGCGGTGAGCACTTTGGCGCGGGGCGCGTCTTTGGTGAAGGCGCGGACGTAATCATTGGCCGGGCGCACGACCAGTTCGGCACCCGTGCCGAGTTGCATAAACTCGCCGTCCTTCATGATGGCAATGTGGTCGCCCAGCCGCAGGGCCTCGGCGAAATCGTGCGTGATGAAGATGATGGTCTTGTTCATTTTGGTGCGCAGTTTGATGAGTTCGTCCTGCATGTCGCGGCGGATGAGCGGGTCAAGGGCGCTGAAGGGTTCGTCGAAGAGCAGGATTTGCGGATCCACCGCCAGGGCGCGGGCCAGCCCCACCCGTTGTTGCATCCCGCCGCTCAATTGTTTGGGGTAGTGGCGCTCCCACCCGATCAGGCCCACCAGTTCCAGCATTTGCGCGGCGCGGTCGAGGCGTAGTTTTTTCTCCATGCCTTGCACTTCCAGGCCATAGGCCACATTTTCGATCACGCGCCGGTGCGGGAACAACCCGAAGTTCTGAAACACCATGCTGATTTTGTGGCGGCGCACCTCCAGCAATTGTTTGGCATCCATGGTCACCACATCCTGCCCCTCCACCAGAATTTGCCCGCGCGTGGGTTCAATGAGCCGCGAGATGCACCGCACCAGGGTGGATTTGCCGCTCCCCGAGAGTCCCATCACCACAAAGGTCTCGCCCCGTTGCACCTCGAAGGACACATCCCGCACCCCCACCAAATGGCCGGTCTCGGTGAAAATCTGGCTCCGGCTTTTATCCGGGGTAATGGTTTCAATCACGCGCTCGGGGGTGCGTCCAAACACTTTCCAGATATTGCGACAGGCGATCTCGGTGGCGGAGGCGGTGGTCATTAGGCAGGTTCCTGAGGTGGGATTAAGTTTCGAGGAGTATATTCCCCTAAACTGGAGAGTCAAATCCCGAATTTCAATTGTCAATCCCTTTCTCCTCGGCTATCATCCCTGCCAGCAGGCGGGGCGTTCAATGGAATGCTCCGTCGAAAACATTCCTTCCGATCACCCCATCATGCCCCTCATCCACGAGCGCACTTTCCATGTCCGCCATTATGAATGCGACCGCTACCGCCATGTCAATAACGCCGTCTATCTGCGCTATATGCAAGAAGCGGCGTTTGAGGCCTCGGCGGCGGCGGGTTACGATTTCGCGCGGTATCAGCAGCTGCGGCAACACTGGCTGGTGCGCGAGACCGAGATCGAATATCTCCGCCCACTGGTGTATGGGGACAGTGTGCGGGTCAAAACCTGGGTGGCCGATTTTCGGCAAGTGCGTTCGCGCCGGATGTATGAACTCTATAACGCCGCGACCCACGAATTAGCCGCGCGCGCCAGCACCGATTGGGTGTTTGTGGATGCGGCCACCCTCGCGCCTGCCAAGATTCCGCCCGAACTGATTGCCGCGTTTTTCCCCGAGGGCGCGCCCCCGCCCGCCCCCCGGCGTGAGCCGTTCCCCGAACCCCCGCCACCCCCGCCGGGCGTTTTCACCCTGCGGCGGCGCGTGCGCTGGTCGGACCTCGACCCAGCACAGCATGTCAACAACGCCAACTATGTTGCCTACATTGAAGATTGCGCCATTCAAATGTCGGAGCATTTTGGGTGGCCGTTTCAGCGTTTCGACACCGTGGGCATTGCCATCATTCCCCGCCAGCACCGCATCGAATACCTCCAAGCCGCCGTGTTGGATGACGAAGTGGATGTCGCCACCTGGGCTTATGACCGGAAGCGGGCCACCGTGACCCGCCACTATCGCCTCACCCGCGTCAGCGATGGCGCGCTCCTCGCCCGCGTCAACACCCTCTATGTCTGGGTGGATCGCGTCACCCTCAAGCCCGTGCGGATCCCCGATCTCATCGCCGACTTCGCCCCCAACTTTGTTTCGCCGACCACATGAAAATCCTCCGCTTGTTTTTATCCGCGCTACTGCTGGCCGCTTGCTCTATTGAGATCGCCGAAGTCTCCACGCCCACCCGTCCGGCGGCCACGGCCACCCCACCTAACACCCCGACGCCTGTGCCGTTATTGGAAACCATGCGCGCCGCGACGGAGACCCTGCCACCGCCCTCGTTGACCCCCACCCGCTGGGCCTCACGCACCCCCACCCTTTCTCCCGTCCCCAGCGCCACCCCGCTCCCCACCGTGACGCGCACAGCGATGGCGTCTCCCACGCGCACCCCGGCCCCGCGCCGCTCGGCCACCCCCACTCTTTCGCCGCCCCCGAGCGCCACGCCCACCGCCACGCTAACGCCTTCAATTACTCCCACCCGCACCCCCGGCCCCTCGCCCACTTCCACCGCTAGTGCCAGCTTCACGCCGACCCCCACCGCCTCCCCTCGACCCTCGGCTACTTTTACGCTACCGCCTTCGGCCACTGCCACCCCCACGCTCTTGCCGACCGCGACCATCCAGTCCACCGCCTCGGCCACGCCATTCAATATCACCCCGCCCACTGGCCCGTTGGCGGGCAAACTCATCTTCACCGGGTTTGCCGGGGCGGGGTTAGGCTCACCCCGGTTGTATCAAGTCAATCTCGCTTCGGGCGAGGTGCGCACGCTTTTTAGCGCGCCCGAGACGGCCTGGCTCTCGGCGGTTTCGGCTTCACCCGATGGGACGCGGTTGGTGGTGGCCTATGCCCCACCGCCGCCCGCAGGTGAAATCCAGTTCGGCTACACCGGTCTCTACACCCTCCCCGCCGATGGTTCCGGCCCGCTCGTGCCATTCATTGAGCGCACGGCCTCGCAAGAGTCGTTTTTTTCGCCCCAGTGGTCGCCTGATGGGCAGTACATTTATTTTGGTCACCTCATCCCGACGGGCGGGGCCAGTTTTCGTTACATTATCGAGCGCGCGGCCTATCCGAGTGGCGTGCGGGAACAACTCATCCCCGATGCGTTTTGGCCGCGCCTCTCGCCCGATGGCGCGCGTTTGGCCTATGTCTATGTTGGTTCGGCGCTGGATAAGAATGACCTCTACATCTCGGACGCGGAAGGTGGTAGCCCGCAACTTTTGGCCGCACCCCCCACGTTTGACGCGGTGGATGCCCCGCTCTTTACGCCCGATGGCAACACGCTTTTGTTTAGCGCGGTGGGCAGTGGTCCCACGCCCGCGCTCTCGTGGCTGGATTGGCTCATGGGGGTGCAATCCGCCGAGGCCCACAGCGTCCCGTCGGACTGGTGGTTGGTTCCGGTCGCGGGGGGCGCGCCCACCCGGCTCACCGCCATCGCCGAAACCGGGATGTTCGCCGATTTTGCGCCCGATGGCGCGCATATCGCTTTCATTGGTCAACAAGGCGGTTATGTGATGAACGCGGATGGCAGTGGAGTAACATTGATTTTTAATATCCCCACACAGGGCACCCTGGATTGGGTTCCATGACCCGCCAAGTCAGTGTGGCCTTTCAAACTGATAAGCCGCTGGCCGCCTATGGGGAATTGGCCGCGCGGGTGGAGGCGTATGGCTTCGATGGGGTCAGTGTGTACAACGACATGTTGTATCAACCCGCCTGGTTGCCGTTGCTCGAAATGGCGCGGCACACCCGGCGCGTGCGGCTTGGCCCGGCGGCGGTGAACCCGTTTACTTGCCACCCCCTCAACATCGCGGGCAACTTGGCGCTGATTGATGAAGCCGCGCAGGGGCGGGCCTATTTGGGCCTGGCGCGCGGGGCCTGGCTGGATTTTGTGGGTCTGCAACCCGCGCACCCGGTTACGGCGGTGCGCGAGGCGTTTGAGTGTGTGCGGCATTTGTTGCGGCAAGACCCCGCGCCTTATCACGGCCAGGTTTTTCAACTGGCCGGTGGCGATGCTTTGCGCTGGAAAATATGGCGACCCGAGGTGCCGTTTGTGTTGGGCGCGTGGGGCGCGCAGATGTTGCGGGCTTGCCGCGACCTGGTGGGCGAGGTGAAAATTGGCGGGACCGCGAACCCGCGCGTGGTGACGCGGGTCCGCGCGGGCCTCGCGCCCGAGGTCGCTATCGCGGTGGGGGCGGTGACGGTGGTGGACGACGATGGTGGGGCGGCGCGGGCGCTGGCCCGGCGACAGGCCGCGCTTTATCTGCCCGTCATCGCCCGGCTGGACCCGGACTTAAATTTGGAGCCGGAGTGGCTGGCCCGGCTGGAGGCCGCCGCGCAAGCCTACGACTTTGATGGCGCGGCGCGGTTGATTAGCGATGAGGTTTTGGAGCGCGTGGCTTTCTGTGGCACACCCGCGCAGGTGGCCGAGCAGGCGCGGGCGTTGTTCGCGGCGGGCGCGGGCCGCGTGGAATTTGGCACCCCGCACGGGTTGAGCACGGCCAGCGGTTTGCGGTTGTTGGGTGAGGCGGTGTTGCCCCGGTTGCGGGCGGAGATTAATTATCATGCACTCAGATGAATTTGAACTCTACGATTTGGCGGTGGTGGTGGAAAGTATTAACGGCCAGTGCACTTGTGCCATGCGGGTGGGGGATACCGTGTTTGTGCGCGGGGGCAAACTGGCCCTGCCGCCCGGCCAGGATTTTTGCCTGTATGCCCTGCAAGCCACCCTGCCACTCCTGCCCGCCAAGCAACGCCTGAACCATCCCGCCGACTGGATGGAGACCGACGCCCGCGTGACGTGCCCCGACCCGGCCTGCCAGTTAATTATGCGGATTGACCGGGTGGGTCGCCGCCGCTTGAAACATGATGACGTTAGCGCCACCGAGTGGGCCGGAAGCCCGCCCGAGTAAAGCCGAATCCAGTCAGGCGGGCGATTGGCGTAACTACCCCTGATACTGGGGCCGCGCCGCGATGAATTTTTCCAGACGTTTCAGGGCCGTGCGTTGCACTCGTTGCCGAACCATCGGCGTCCAGCCTAGCGCCCACCCCAGCGGCCCCAAGGCTTGGCGGGACCACCGCCAGAAGTCAAACTGGTCCTGATGCTGAATGATCATCCCATTTTGAAAAACAAACTCGGCCTCGATGATGTTGTGGACTTTGCGCCCGGTGGTTGAAAACGTGTAGCGCGCTTCCCAGTGTGCCCGCCCCCGCTGGTCGTCGGCCTCAATGCCCCGAAAACTAATCTCCAGATCGTGGCCGCTCTCGCACAGCATGTGCCACATGGCCCTCACGCGTTGGCCGCTGAGCGAAAAAACCGCATCCGCGAAGGTGATCTCCGGCGAGTAACACGCGCTCATCCCGGCGGGGTGGCGTTGGCTGAAGCTGGTGTAAAACTGTTCGATCAGTTGGTGGTTGGGGTGCATGGTGTAATCCCGGGTATTCTCAGCCAACTTTCCGTATTCGTCGCAACCGATAGACTTCAACCGAATACTCACTCAGTTCTTGGCCATCTAAAATACTGCCGGTGAGTCCCCGGCCCGCACTATCGAGCTGGTACTCACCGGCCGGTAGCGATAACGCGCCCGGCTTGCGCCGCGGTATTTTTGAACCAGCCTCGGCGCTGTCAAAAAGAAAAAGAGATTTCTGCTGACCGATTGAAACCCGCCGCAAGCCACAGGGCTTCCAGCCCTGGTGGATAA
>CAYUFY010000161.1:0-11135 GCA_964443795.1 uncultured Anaerolineales bacterium
CTAAAGTTGAAGACATCAGTTTATCTCCTTGTCTTGTTGCAAAATCCAATCAGTGATTTCGGCTAAAGAATGCCCAATGATATCGGATTGCATCGGGCGTTTTTCGGCATAAGCATAGTCAATGAAAGCGGTCCGACACCCAGCCCGACGGCCAGCTTCAATATCACGCCAGCGGTCACCGACCATAAAACTGAGCTTGAGATTGAGGGCGTATTTTTGCGCCGCATCATAGAGCAGGCCCGGCGCCGGTTTCCGACAGGCACATTGGGCAACATCATCATGATAACATACCAGGAATTCATCGAGCGGCAAATCAGCCTGCAAAGCCGCATTGAGTGCTTCGACCGCCTCGCGGGCTTGGGTGCCGCGGGCCACATCCGGTTGGTTGGTGACCACCAGTAAGCGAAAGCCGGCCGTCCGTAAACGCGCCAAACTGTCTGACACCCCGGGCAGGATTTCCAATTCAGCTAAAGAGGCCGGTGGATAGGGACGACCAGCACGGACCAGCGCCCGATTCAAAACGCCATCCCGGTCCAGAAATACAGCCCGGGTATTCACCGCATCGATTCCCATTTGGTGGGAGCCGCCTGCAAGGCCGGGTGGGAAACAAGCAAATGCCAAATCACGGCCTGAAATGCCTCCGAGTGGGGGGTCACGGTTTGGGGATTCACGGTAGGGACAATGACACAGGCATCGGCCACTTGCGCGGTGTACCCGCCATCCCGGCCCACCACGCCAATGATTTGCGCCCCAAGTTCCTTGGCGTATTGCAAGGCGGTGACCAGATTAGGGCTGACGTTTTTTTCAAGGTTGCCGCCGCCCACCGAAAAGACACACAGCATATCGTCCGGGCGCAAGCGGCTAATCTTGAGCCATTCCACAAATACGGTGGCCCAACCTTCATCATTGGTGCGCGCCGTTAATTCCGAGACATTGTCAGTGGGAGCGTAGGCCTCAATCCCGGCAATTTTGCGGAAGTCATTGACCGCATGCGAGGCGTTCCCCGCGCTTCCGCCCACCCCCAAAAAGAACAACCGCCCGCGGCGGGCGCGCAAATCAGCCAGGCGGGTGGCCATATTTTCAATCGCCGCCACATCCAATTGGGCCACAATGCGGCTGACTTCATCTAAATGTTGTTGGGCATAACTCATATTGCGCCTCCGTTGAGAAAAATAGCGCCGGGTCTCATCCAGACCGGCGGGTGAACCAATTTCATAAAACCGCTGAAAAACTTCGAACCCAGCTAATTGCCCCTGGGCCAGCAAAGCCTGATAGAGCGTGGCCAAATCAAGCGGCACATCCGGGGGGTGGTTGGCCCAAGCGGCCGCCCGCAAAACCCCCACCCCATAATCAATATGCGTCATAGCGGCAGTGGGAGCATGTTTATCATAGGCTTCAATCCGCCCCGCTCGAAAGATGACATTACTGGTGTCCCACTGGCCTGCATTCCGGAAAACAGTCATCACCCCCAATTGGGCTTGCGCTAGAAAAGCGCGCTCAATCGCGGCATAGTCACATTGTAAATATGAATCCCCGTAGAGCACAAAAAAAGCCTCGCCCAGTTGCGGCAGAGCCCGTTGCAAAGCCCCCCCGGTCCCCAATAATGTGGGGCCATCGAAAGAATAGCTGACCTCCATCCCCCAGGCCCGACCATCACCCACCACGCTTTGCAACATCTCCCCCAGGTGCCCCACGCAAAAAACAATCCGGGTCAAGCCATGCTGGCGCAATAAACGCAATTGGTGAATGGCAAAGGGTTCACCCTCAACTTCCACCAAGGCTTTGGGGATTTTTTCCGTGAGCGGGCGCAAACGGGTAGCGAGGCCCCCGGCCAGAATGGCAACCGGGAGGGTCATCCAAACAACACCTTGGTGCCATCAAAGTCAAATCGAAAGCGCACCTCTTCCAAGCCAACCCGCGTCATGGCCTGCCGCAACCGCTGGCGGTCATCCGTATAAAACAACAAAAAACCCCCCCCACCAGCCCCGACTAATTTCCCACCAATGGCACCATTAGCGCGCCCCAACTCATACCATTCATCAATCTGTGGATTGCTCATGCCCCCGGAGCGTTTCTTTTTATGCATCCAGTGCTCATGCATCAACTCGCCAAACTGGCGAGTTTGGCCGGTTTCGAGGAACTGTTGACTACGCAGGCCCAACTCTTTCACATAGTGCAAATTCTGGAGCATATCCTGATCGGCTTGCTGGCTCCGTTGATGCTGGTCTTTGAGGATACTGCCCGCACTGCGCGCAAAACCGGTAAAAAACAACAGCAGGTTGTCTTCCAAATCAAACATGGTTTCAATGGCAATTTTCAACGGGGCCGCCTCGACTTCATCGTCGGGCCGGAAATGAAAACAGGTCAGGCCGCCATAAGCCGCGATATATTGATCTTGTTTGCCGATCGGCTCACCCAGGCGGTCAATTTCAATATGGCACGCCAGTTGGGCCAATTCATTAGCATGGAGTAGTCGCCGCCGGTGGGCGTAGAGCGCCTTGACCAAGGCCGTGGTAAAACTCCCCGAGGAGCCCAGCCCCGTGCCCGCCGGGATATCGGCTAGCGTCGTGATCTCCAACTGCGGCGTTTTGAAGTCCAGCATCTGAATCGCTTCCCGAATAATGGGATGCTGAACTTCCTCCACCTGGCCGACGTGTTCCAATTTGGAATATTTGAGAAAAATGCCGGGGGTGAAGGGGCGCATGACCGTGACATAGACATAGCGGTCAATGGCCGCCGAGATCACAAACCCACCATATTGGCGGTAATATGAGGGCAGGTCGGTTCCGCCCCCACCGAGGGTGATACGCAAAGGGCTACGGGTGATAATCATAGCCAGACTCCTGATAGATTTTTTCAACCACGGCCAGCGCGGCGTACGCGTCATGCAGATTGGCCGCCGGGGTACGCCCTAACCGGATGTCAGCCAGAAATTCGGCGAACTCCAATTGCCACGAATGATCGCCCATCGGGTATTCCCAAATGGTAGTTTCGGGCGGCCCCATCTGTGGCAACATTTTATAATAGGCTAACCGCTCCACCCCGTAACTTCCACCCAAGCCGTCGATCTGCAGTTTGGCCGCCCGCCCATAAATTTCCAGCGAGAATAAATTTTTCCATTCCGTGCAACTGACATGCAAGAAGGCCGTTTGTTGGCCTGCCGTGCGGAGTAGCATGAACCCATTATCATCCACTGGCATCTGCCAGTAATAGGTATGCGCAAAGCCACTGACCTCACTAAAGTCCCCCAGGAACCACCGTGCCAAGTCAATCAGATGCACGCCCTGGTCAATCAGTTCGCCGCCCCCCGCAAGGGCCGGATTAGCCCGCCATTCCTGGTCATAGCCCACCCGCCCACCATGGCCATATCGGCCGCGTATAAACATCATTTCCCCCAGCGCGCCCGTCTGCAATAATTCATGCGCCTTTTGCAGGGCCGGATGGTAACGATGATTAAACCCCACGCGCACCAGTGCCCCGGTCTTCGCCGCCATCTCGATCACCGGGGCCAGTTCGCGGGTATTCCGCGCCGCCGGCTTCTCCACCAGCACATGTTTCCCGGCTTGTGCGGCGCCAAGCGTGACCTCGGCCAGAGCTTGGTTAGTGGTCGCTACAATGACCACCTCCACCTCGGGGTGGGTCACTGCCGCACGCCAATCATCGGTGGCCAACGCCCCGGGCGCGGTTTGGGCCAACGCTTGGGCGCGCGCCAACGCCAAATCTGCGCAGGCCACCAACCGCGCGGGGCCGAGCGCCTTGGCGCGTTTCTGCCCGATCAGGCCACAGCCAATAATCGCCACACCAACGGCACTCATCGCTCCCCCCACGTTTGACCACGATCCTTGGGCACAATGCGGCGTAAAGTATAAATATCGCTCTGCTTCAATTCCCCCTGATGCTCCGGCAAGGTTTCCCACGGATCCCAGGCCGCGCTGATTAATTTACCCGTCAGGCCATCGCTGGCGGCAGAGGCGAGGAAGACCGCCAAGGCGGCGCCTCGCTCCAGCGGCGTGCCGCCCTCAGCCTTGAGTTTCACCATCCGATCATAAAAAACTGGCCCGACTTTCTCCGGCCCGGCCTCCAGCACTTCGTCCAATAAGCGGGTGTTGAGGGCGCCCGGCGCGATGGCATTCACATCAATGCCGTCCCCGCGCGTCTCTTCCGCCAGCGTTTCGGCAAACCGCACAATGGCGGCCTTTGAGGCGGCATAGGCGCTAAGCCGCGGCAGGGGATTGGTCGCGCCGCCACCGGAAAGTTGGATAATCTTGCCATAACCGTTCGCCCTGAAATGCGGCAAAAGCGCGCGGCAGGCTAGAATTGAGCCATAGACATTGATTTCCATCGCGCGCACCCACTCATCCCAAGCCACGTCCTCGATCCGGCCTTTGGGGCCATAGATGCCCGCATTATTGACGAGAATATGCACTTGCGGAAAAGCGGCGTGCGTCGCGGCCATCAAACGCTCCACCGCCTCAACTTGCGACACATCCGCCGGTTGAGCCAAAACTTGTTGCCCCGGTCCGGCGAGCGGCAGGATGGTCTGCCGCGCTTGCTCCAACAACAAACCATCCCGCGCGCAGAGCATCACACTCGCCCCAGCGGACACATACGCCCGCGCGATAGCCAACCCCAAACCTTGATTGGCCCCGGTAATGAGGGCCACGCGGTCAGCGAGCACCCGGGCGGTCATCGCGGCCTCCCCACAGTCAAATAGTGGATCCGCGCATCTGCGTCTAATGGCTTTGCCAGAAACCGATTGGCATCAATAACCACCGGGGTATTCATTTGCATCACAAGCATCTCTGCCTCACACGCCAAATACTCCGGCCATTCGGTCGCCACCACCAGCGCCTCGGCCTGTTTCAAAGCCTGGGCCGGGGTCGCACATAATTCCAGCCTCCCCGCCAGTTCGATAGGCAAAGTCTTCACCGCCGGGTCATGGGCCTGAACCCGCGCGCCCTGCGCCGTCAGCCACTCGCATAACTCAATCGCCGTAGAGCGGCGTAAAGTATCGGTGCCTGGCTTATAGGTCAGCCCCCACACCGCGATAACTCGCCCGCGCAGAGCGCCATAAACTTGCATAAGTTTGCGGCGAGCCCACTGTTTATGCGCCTCATTGCTGGCGTGGATGGCCGCCCATAACGGCGTGGGCAACTGATGTTCCGCGCCAAGTTGGGTAAGGAATTGCACATCGCGCGCGAGTGTGCCACCGGCGAAGGCTGCGCCCGGCCCCAAGTACGCTTTGGCTCCAATGCGGGCCTCACTCTTTAAACCCCGTTCGACTTCTTTGGCATCCGCGCCCACGGCCTCGCATAAAGTCGCCACTTCGTTAATAAAGACCACCGAATTCGCCAGCCACGCATTCAAGGCATGTTTGGTCATCTCTGCTGATTCAACCGACATCCACTCAATTCGATCCGTGAAAGGGCGGAGCAGTTCAGCCACCCGTTGGCGGTCAGCCTCGGCACGCACCCCCACCACCACCCGGTCCGGTTGGGTAAAAACACTGATCGCCTTACCCAGGCGCAAGTTCTCGGGTGAATAACCAAAAGTGACCGACTGCGCGGGATACCGGCTGGCGTAGTGTTGTTCCAAAGCACGCGTTGTGCCGACTGGCAATTGCGATGAAATCAGGACCAGCGCGCCCGCCGGGAGGTGGGGAAAAAGGCGGATAACCTGCCCCCACACAAATCCCACATCCGCGCGGTCCGCGTCATCCACCGGGGTGTCATAGGTCACCCAGACAATGTCAGCATCTGCCAGAGCCGTCACTTCATCGGTAGTGAAGCGCAATTGCCCGGCGGTGAGGCCCTGCTTCACCAAGTCCTCCAACCCCGGCTCAAACAGCGGCGGTGTCCCAGCTTGCAGGCGCGCCACCACGTCCGGGTCAAAATCCAGCCCGGTCACGGTATGACCACCCGAGGCCAGACAGGCCGCCGTCACCGTTCCTAAATGCCACAAACCCACCACCACAATTTTCATCCCCGCGCCTCCAACACCCACGGATTGGCCTGAAGATAATCGAGCGTACGCAACACGCCCGCGCGGATGGTCAGTTTCGGCGACCACCCCAGCGCGCGAATTTTGCGGGTGTCTAAAAAGATGAATGGGTTATCGCCGATCCAGCCGCGCTCGCCGCCCGTATAGGTGAGGTGGGGCTGTACTCCCAAATGCTGAGTAATCCACCCAATCGAGTCGTTGACCTGACAATACTCATTCCTGCCGAGATTGAAAACATTGACCGGGGCTTGCGCCTGCTCGATCACAAAGAGCATGGCGTCAATGCAATCCTGGATGTACAGATACGATTTGCGCTGTAGCCCATTGCCCAACACGCGCAACTCAGCCGGGTTCTGGCGCAAACTCTGATAGAAGTCGAAGACATGTCCGTGGGTATAGCGTTCACCCAGAATCGAAACAAAACGAAAGATATACCCCTGAAAACCGAAGCCTTCACAATAGGCCTGGATTAGCCCCTCCCCGGCTAGTTTTGAAGCCGCGTACAATGATGTTTGGACGGGGAAGGGTGCATCTTCCGGTGTGGGGAAAACCTGCGCTTCACCATAGACCGAACCGGTGGAGGAAAAAGCCACCCGCCGGATGTTGTTCGCGCGCATGGCCTCCAGCACGTTAAACGTGGCAATGGTATTTTGTTCCAAATCTTTGCGTGGGTGTTCGGTGCCAAAACGCACATCCGCATTGGCCGCCAGATGAAAAACGAAATCACAGCCGCGCATGGCGGCCGTGAGGTCCGGCAAGTCAAGGGTATCCCCTCGCGCCAATGTAAAGCCAGACGATTGCCGGGCTTGCTCTAAAAAACGCGCCTGTCCGGTTGAGAAATTGTCATAGACCGTCACAAAATGACCGGCTAACAATAGCCGGTCAACCAAATTGCTACCAATAAAACCTGCGCCACCCGTGACAAAGTAATGCATCTCAGGAACCTGTGCCAGCGACGACGGCCCAAACCGTCCAGATTAGAATTTTGACATCCAGCCACAACGACCAATTATCAATATATTCCAAGTCCATTTTAACCCAATTATCGAAGTTATTGATTTTATTGCGCCCCCGCACCTGCCACAGACAGGTAATGCCGGGGCGGATGCTCAGTTTGCGCTTGTGCCAAAATTCATAGCGCGCCAATTCATGCGGAAAAGCCGGGCGGGGGCCGACCAGACTCATATCGCCCTTCAGCACACTCCAGAGCTGGGGCAATTCGTTCAGGCTATATTTGCGCAGGAAACGCCCCAAAGGCGTAATGCGCGGGTCATCCTTGATTTTAAAAACCGGCCCAGTCATTTCATTGCGATTTTCCAATTCGGCTTTGCGCTCATCGGCATTGGCATCCATGGTGGTGAATTTATACCCCACAAAGGTTTTTCCCTTTTGGCCGACCACACACCAGGGATAAAACACCGGCAAATGCGGGGTGGTAAATTTGATGGCAATCGCGACTAATAGAAACACTGGTAAGAGGAGGATCAGGGCCAGGGCCGAGAGCGCGATATCTATCAATCGCTTAAGAAACAACGCCTCCGAATCAAAAGCATCTGGCGGCTTGACCACAATCGCCGGCAATCGCAGAGGCTCATTACGATAGCGCATTTGCAGATCACGCACCTCCCCGCCCAGCAAAGCTTCGGGCAGGATACGCAAAGTGATCTGAAAATAATCGGAATCGCGGGCCACTGCGCTCAGCCAATCTTCCGTGTTCGTTGACTGGATGGCGACGACTTCATGGATAGGGCGGTGGATGAGCAAATTGCCCAAGCCCAGGGCCTGCCCCAGAAGGGGCATTTCAAATGGGTGGGGGTTATGTGGCAAAACGGGCGGGGGCTGGTTGGCCTCCACCTGCAAATAACCATCAACATGATATTCGGCGGAGGAAATGTGATGATGGAAATAAGCCGCCACCCACTCCAAGGCCGGGGTGTGACCAATGAAAACCACGTTTTTAGCGTAATAACCCGCCGCGAGCCGGTGATGAAAATAGCCTTTCAAGACCAGACGGTAAAGACACAACCCCGCCCCACTAGCTAACGCAAATGAAAAAACAAACAACCGACTGACATCGGTCGTTTTAAGCGCGAACAACACAAGCGTAATCAAACCTAGTCCGACCATCGGGGCCACCAAGCTACTCCCGACCACCCGCGCGCGCGATTGCTCCAACAAGGGGCTATAACCTCTCAGTATGTTCATTAGAAACATAACGGTAGGAACCATAACTGCTAACATCCAACCCCATTCCAGCACAGAGGGTATGGCCACTGGCATGGTTGAGGCTGGTCCGCTCTCGAAACTCAAGGCGGTATTCGCCCAAGCCGGGGCGGTGTTGGATAGCCAGCTGTAAAATGCGGGGACGAAGGCATGGGCCAAGAGGAAGGCCAAACCTAGAGTAAAAAGGTCGAAGAACCAGAAGAAGCGAGGGGGGATCATTTGATTGTGCGTAAGCGCTGTTTTTCGAATCCAACCATCTGCTCAATCATAGCAGCGAGATTTATAGTAATATCCCATCCAGGGAAATGGGTTTTTAGTTTGGTCAGATCAGAAATATAGCAGATATGATCTCCCACCCGATTTTTTTCGTTATAGACAAAATCAACCTTGGTGCCAGCTGCTTGTTCAATCAAGTCAATAGCTTCAAGTATTGAGACACTATTGCCTCGACCGCCACCAAGGTTGTAAACTTCTCCCAGGCGGGGATTCTTTGCAAAGGCTTCAAAGGCCGCAATGACATCCAGACTATGGATATTGTCTCTGACTTGCTTACCCTTATAACCAAAAATCGTGTAGGTTTTTTTCTGAACAGCAACTTTAACAAGATAGGATAGAAATCCATGCAATTCTACACCAGAATGAGATGGCCCAGTCAAACAGCCACCTCGGAAAATTCCAACTTTCATTCCAAAATAACGGCCATATTCCTGAGCAATGATATCGCCCGCAGTTTTGGAGGCTCCAAATAGTGAGTGGGTGGTTTGATCAATCCGACAATTCTCACTAATACCCTTATAATCTTCGGGTGAGGCATAATCCCAGCGAGTCTCAAGTTCTTGTAAGGGGATTTCATTTGGCGCATCCCCATACACCTTATTCGTGCTCATATGAATGAATATAGCCTCTGGGCAATTCAGACGCGTCAATTCTAATAAATTGATGGTCCCCAAAGCATTGACTTCAAAGTCCACTAGCGGAATATCTTTGGCTTTATCGTGTGAGGGTTGCGCCGCGCAATGAACAATCTGATCGAATGTATTTTGTTCAAATAACGCCGAAAGACTGGAACGATCCCGAATATCCAAATCAACATGACAAAAAGTTGGGTTAGCTTCTTTCAAGCGCTGAATGTTCCAAGTGACATCGCCCGCTGGGCCAAAGAAAGCTTGACGCATGTTATTGTCAATCCCCCAAACTTGATGACCTTGGCGACTGTAATATTCAACGGCCTCAGAACCAATCAATCCGCCAGCGCCCGTAACAAGAGTTTTCATTGAACTTTGCCTCTGCAAGACGTCAGATGGGCCAAACCCGACTGCCGCTTTTAATTTTTAAGTAGAACATTTCCAACTGCTCGATTAACCGTCCCCAGCTGAAGTCACCTTCGGCTAGTAATCGCGCGTTTTCACCAAAAATTTTCGCTTGGGCGGGATTTTGATATAAGGTTGCTAATCCATCCACCAATGCCTGGGCGGTTGGATCAGTGACCAAACCAAAAGCGCACTTTTCAGATAAGGCGCTTACCTCACCAACCCGCGTAGCCACAATTGGGCGGCCGGCGGCCAGATAGTCGTTTAGACGCGAGGGCCAGCGGGCCGCATTCGAGAGATTATCCCATAATGGCAGAAGCAGCACATCACAGGCAGCAAGATACGAACCCATCCGAGAAAATGGGATTCGACCAGTTTCCATTACCCAATGCTCTTCCAACTGAGCTATCGTCCGAAAAGGCAACTTGGAGCCAGCAATAGATACACCAATGGCTAAGAACTGAAGATGGGGTATACGGTAACGGGCCATCCGTAGCGTCTCAGCCAGTAAGTGAGCATCCGTGGTCGTGAGAGCACCAACGCACCCCACCGTCCATTGATCCGCGATATTCAATTCGGTGCGCGCAGATTGCCGATCTGCGGGTTGAATAGTTTCGCTATCCGACCCGCCCGGTAAGGTCAAAATTGAATCAGTGTGTACTCCAAGTTTGATAACGCGTTCCCGCAATGCGCGACTAGCAACCGTCGTTCCGTCGGCAGTGGTTCGAAACGCTTCTTCAAAAAAGGTCTCGACCGGGGCATACAAAAGTTTGACTAGTTTGCCAGGCCGTTCCGCTTGGGTACCGCCGCGCCCCCACCAATCCGCCCAGTCTATAACCAGTTTACCTTGCACTCCAGTGGATTGCTGCCGAGCATACAACGCTGGCAAGATGACGGCGGGACGACAATCCCAAGCATGAACAATATCCCACTGTTTACCATGCAGGTACACAATACGACTAAGTGTATCCCATGGATCCCAGCCACTCCGTCCCACACCCCACAAAAGATCAGGGGTGTGAATAATCTCGACTTCCTCAGACATTTCATGCTCAAAGCCCCAGCGTCGGTTGGCAGAAATTGTCAGAAGCGTGACGGAGTGTCCACGCCGCGCCAAATATCGCCCCGCATGATAGGCGCGATAAAAAGTGCCGCCACGACGGACAACATTATGGTTGAGAAATAATATCTTCAAGTTCAACCTCTCCTCCATGCAATTATTGATTTGGGTATACCGATCCACCTCTCAATTTCTATACTCGCATCCGGGAAAAAGTCTTGCATCTCTCCGGTCCGCAATAGGTTCCAATCCACAAGTCCTTGACATGATTTGATCCAAAATCTGTCCGTGAAGCGACTCAAGCGCACCAGCCAACTGTGTGGCCACCAGTTCGTGAAAGGCAACCACATATGCGTGTCGATTGGAAAATCATGATGAGGTGTTTGTACGAAATACGCGCGTCCAACACGCTGGATTTCCTTTGCAAAGACACGTTGGCGTTCCAAAGAACGGCTATGCCACGCCTGTTCCGACAATGTTGCAGACATACTTCGACAATGTTAGATTAGCCTGAATCCTCATGAAATTGCTGAGTTTTCAAA
>CAYUFY010000162.1:0-11113 GCA_964443795.1 uncultured Anaerolineales bacterium
GAGCAGGGGACTCATAAGCCCTTGGTTGGAAGTTCGAATCTTCTCCTCGCCACACAGTTGGGGATTTCCCAACAAAAAACGGGTCAGATATAAAAATATCCGACCCGTTTTTGTTTAATCAATGGATGCAGACACCGCTGAACTTATTCCTTCATCACCGCCATGTCTTCTTCCGAGTCCGTCTCCACTTTCCACACCTTGCTCGCTTTATCAATGAACAGCACCCCATCCAAGTGATCAATCTCATGCTGGAAGATGCGGGCCAGCCAGCCCTGGGCCTTGATTTTGACCGGGCGGCCGTGCCGGTTGAACGCTTTCACCGTGATGGCCTCGTGCCGCATCACACTCCCCACATACCCGGGGAGCGACAGACAGCCCTCGGTGCCGTTCACCAACTCTTCCGAGCGGGTGACAATTTCGGGATTAAGAATCACATAGAGCTTGGGGTCGGGGGGCGGCGCATCCTCGGGCGCGTCTTCCGGTAATTCACCATATTCGATGACGGCGAGCCGCTGGCTGATCGCCACTTGCGGCGCGGCCAGCCCCACGCCGGGGGCGTCGCGCATAGTCTCAATCATATCGTCAATCAGTTTTTGCAACGCGGCGTCTTTAAAATTCGCCACCGCGCGCGCTTTCTTGCGGAGGATGGGGTTATCGGGGCCGATGATGGGGCGGAGGGACATAGGGATTGGGTGATTGAGTGATTAGGTAATTGGTGATTGGTAATTGAGACAATTACCAATTACTGATTACCGATTACTGTTCGCTTCCACTTTCGCCTTTACGCTTGCGTTCTTCTTCCTCTTCCATTTCCTTCGTCACCGCATGATACACGCTCACCCAGTTGGCCAGTTCATCGCGGCGTTTGGTGGCCTCGGTTTGGGCTTTGCGATAAGTGATTTGCTCCATGCGGCGGTAAATATCATTCTGCACCCCGCGCGGGTCAAAGACCCCATCAAAGCGGAAATCCTGCCCGGCCACGCTCGCCACCACCGTGCCATAATTCAGCACCAACCCAATCAGGCCGGGGCGCTCATAGCGCAAGTTCAGCACATTCCCGAGCGGCGCGGCATTGCGCGTCTCCTCGCCCAGCGGTTTTTTGTGCAGGGCGATAATCTGGTCATTAGTGATTTGATAAATATCATTCTTCCAATCTTCAAACAGATAGACCCACCAGCCGGCCAACGGCAACAACCCCACGCCCACGATCACCGCCAGCACGCCCCAGGTCACTTGTTCGGGCAACACCCCGCCCAACTTCAGCCCCAACAACCCCAGACAGGCGATAATCAATAGCGAGGGTTGCAGAATGTCCTGGATTAATAAATACCAATGCTTGCGATAAATAATGGTGTCGCCTTCTTCAATGCGAATTTTGAAAGAGAAGAACCCCTCCCCGGTGATTTTGTAAGCGGACTTGGGGGTGGGAGGCTTCGCCGACGCGGGGGTCGCCGGCCCGCCGGGAGTTGCGCTCCCAGCCGTTTGCGGGCGGCCCCCGCCAAAGACTCCTCGCTTGGGCGCGGGCGCTCCCGCCGGGCGGGGAGGTTTATCTGTGGGGAGTTGGGCTTGTTGTTGTAAAAACGGATCCAGTGAGGGGTTCACAATCCGCTGGCGCACGGCCTTCTTCAGTTGCTCAATCTCCGCTTCGCGCTGATACGTCTTGGAACGATTCCATTGCTCTTCGATAAGCGCCGCCAACGCCTTGGGGTTCGCCACCGCCTTCAGGGTAATGGGGCCGGAAAAAGTCTGCACCAACACATCCCCCAGGCCGAGTTGTCGTTCCAGCGTCCCGGCGGTCTCAGTCTTCACGGACTGCACCGAGGTCAGCGGCGCTTCCTGACGGCTGTCGTAGATGCCGATGACTTTTTCGAGATAGACGACCCGTTGATTGGTGACGATGTAATAATCGTTGCCCCAGTCAATCCACACCCACACCGTCCAGCCGCCCAACCCCACCCCAGCCAGCAGAAACACAAACACCCCGAATTGCCAACTCACGTAAATAAACGCGGCGATGACGAGCACCAGCGCCCCCAAAGCCAGGGCCACCGGCAGAGCCAGCGCCTGCCACAAAATAACCGGGTGCCGCCGGGTGATGAGATAGACGATTTCTTTTTCGCCGAGCCAATCCATGTCGGTGCGAGCGTAGAGTTCGCGGCTCTCGCTGGAGACCAGCAAATTGGGCCGCATCTCAGGGTAGAGATAGAGCAGGTCATCGAAATGTTCCTTGCTCAACGCCAGCAAGATGACCTTGGTTTGGGCCATAGCGGTGGCCCGGTGCGCCCGCCCATAGAGGAGCGCTGGGACGCCGAAATAATCGCCGGGGGCGAGGGTATATTGGAGGAGGTCTCCGCCGGGCTTCTCGCGCTCGATGATAACTTCCCCTTTGTGGATGATGAAAAAATGCTGGCCGAGCTCACCTTCGTTAAAGATGATGTCGTCCGCTTGAAAGCGCACCACTTCCAGCCGCGAGGCTAAATCCAAAATCGCGGCTTCATCCAGCCCTTTGAAGAGGTGAATGGGGCGCAAACGGTCCAGATACGGTTGGGGGTCGTTCATGCCGGGGATTGTAGCATTAGTGGACGGGGAGACAAGTGAGCGGGGAGACGGGTAAACAAGTGGACAAGTAAACAAGTAGACAGGCCGAACTAATCTGCGCCCGCGCGGTTACGTGAACCCGCGCATTGGCCCGCGCCCGAACCGGCGGGGGCAAGCCAACGCTCAGAAACGCAACCATTTATCAGCCTTTGTCATGCCCGCGCGCTCGTGGCGGGCATGACGACATTCGATTTTTATTCCACCTTCCCCTCCCATAACAGCCGCATCTCTTCGCACGTCTCCAGCAGTTCATCCAACTTGCCTTCGGCCTCCACACGGCCATCTTTGAGGACGATGATTCGGTCGGCGCGGCGGAGGGCCGGGCGGCGGTGGGAGACGACGAGGCAGGTAGGAGAGTAATCAATTATCGGTGACCAGTTATCAGTCAAGCCACTGATCACTGATAACTGATCACTTTTCACTGGTAAACGTTCCCACAACAACTTCTCCGTCTCCACATCCAGCGCCGAGGAGAGGTCGTCGAAGACGAGCAGTTCGGGTTCGCGCGCGAACATGCGGGCGGCGGCAGCGCGTTGGAGTTGGCCGCCGGAGAGCCGCACCCCGCGCGGGCCAACGAGCGTGTCGAGGCCGTGTTCCATTTGCGCCACGTCGGGTTCGAGGACGGCGGCGTGCAGGGCATTCTGTAGGAGCGATGCCTGCATCGCCCCCGCGTCGGGCAGGCCAAGCAAAATGTTCTCGCGCAGAGTCTCGCTGAACAAGCGCGGCACTTGCGGGGTGTAGGCACAGCGCGGGGGGAGCAGAAATCCCGCCGGGTCGCGGACCAGCTCGCCGTTCCAGCGAATCTCGCCGGAATCGAGCGGGAGCAATCCCACGAGCGTCTTAAGCAGAGTCGTCTTGCCCGACCCAATGCGCCCGGTGACCACAACAAATTCGCCGCGCTGAAGGTTGAAGCTAATGTCGCTGAGGCCGCGCCCATTGGCGTAGGCGTGCGTGAGGCCGCGCACGGCGAGGGTGTGCAAGCGATGCGCGTCGGTTTTGATGATGGGCGCGAGCGGCGGCGGGGCGCTGGTGACATAGACCGGGTGCGGTTCGAGCAATCGCGCGGGGGCGGCGGGTGCGATGAGTTCTTCGAGGCGAAAAATGGAGACGCTTTGTTTTTGAAAATCGCCGATGAAGGTGCCGATGTAAGACGGGATGGCGGTAGTGAAGGAGAGATAGTAGATGAAGAGCGCGAAGTCGCCGACGGTGAACGTACCCGCGCGCATAGCGCGGCCCGCGAGGAGGAGCGTGACCCCAATGCCAAAACTGGTGGTCGCTGTATTGAGGCTGAAGATGAGGTTGTAAAAGAATTGGGCGCGCACCGCTTTTTGGCGGCGGAGGTCGTTGAGGCGTTGGAGTTGTCCGGCCATGCCCGCCTCGGCGTTGGCGACTTTGACAGCTTGCACCGCGCCAAGTGTCTCGCCGAGGAAACCCGTGACCGCATCGTCGGCGAGGCGCTCGGCGTATTGGTATTGCTGGGTGCGTTCCCACGCCAGGCGCGTGACGGCAAACGTGGCGAGGAGCGGCACAAAGATGATGAGGGTGATGGTGAGATTGATTTGCGCCATGATGATGAAACTAATAATGGCCGCGCCGATTTGCCCCACCGCATCGGGGAACCAGGTGGGGAAGTCGCCGACCTCGCCGACATCGGAGCCGAGGCGATTGATGGCTTCGCCGGGCGCGAGGGTGAGCACATCGCCGGGCTTGGTGAGGAGCGCGGCCACGGCATTGCGGCGCAACCACGCGCCGACCACAAACCGAAACGTCCAGCCGAACCAATCTACGCCGATTGAAGTGAGCAGGCGCGCGAGTTCCACAGAGACATACAGGGCGATGAGTAGCCACAAGTTAGCCAGCGCCGGGGTCGCGCCGCCGAGAGCATCAAAGATATTTTTTTCGATGAGGCCGGGCAGGACTTGAAAGAAAAAGAACAACACCGCAAACACGAAATGGATGGCGTATATCCATGGGCTGTAGGCGATGAGGCGGGCGTTGAAGCGAGGGGTGGAGAGGGAGGGCTTGGGAGTCATGAGGGTGCGGTGATTGGTGATTGGGCCATTAGCATCCTGAGCGGAGCGGCAAGGTTTTCGCCGCGCAGTCGAAGGATGCGATTTTGAATGCAAACTGGTATGTCAAAGACCCGCGCCCTTCGACTACGCGCCGCACAGAACGCGACGCTCCGCTCAGGGCGCTATTTGGCACTGTTCACTTTCACGCTAAAGCTTCTTCCAGCCCCGTCTTCACCAGTTGGCTAAAACGCGAGGCGGGGTTGGCGAGGAGTTTGAGGCGGGAGCCGAATTCGGCGACGCGCCCGTTGTCGAGGATGAGGATGGTGTCAGCGCGGTGAACGGTGGCGAGGCGGTGGGCGATGACCAGGCCGGTGCGATTGGCAAGAAGGCGGTCAATGCCGCGCTCGAGCCGGGCTTCGGTGGCCGGGTCGAGGCGCGAGGAGGCTTCGTCGAGGAGGATGAGGCCGGGGTCTTTGAGAAACACGCGCGTGAACGCCAGCAGTTGCGCTTCGCCGGCCGAGAGGCCGCGCCCACCCGCCTCAAGTTGCGTGTCCAGACCAGCAGGGAGTTTTTGAAACCACTCCCACAACTGCAAATCGTGCAGGGCTTGTTCTATCCGCACATCGCTGAGGGCCGGGTTGAAGAACGTCAGGTTGTCGCGCAGAGTCGCTTGGAACAGTTGCACGTCCTGGGTCACCATCCCCACGCGGGCGCGGAGGTTGTCGAGCGGCACCTCGCGCAGGTCAACGCCATTCAGTCGCACCGCGCCGCGGGCCGGGTCATACAATCGAAACAATAGGCGCGTGAGCGTGGTCTTGCCGCTCCCCGTGCGTCCCAACACACCGAGCACTTGGCCGGGCCGCACGGTGAACGAGACCTCGTGCAAACTGCGCGGACGGTCATCGCCCTCGTAACTAAATTCGATGTCGGCGAACTCGACGGCAAGCGCGCCGCCCGCGAGGTCACGCGCGCCCGGGCGGTCGGCCACACTCGGGCGGAGGGCCAACAATTCGCGGACGCGCCCCAGACTGGCGCTGGCCTGTTGCCAACCCTGCCATTGCCGCCGGATGTTTTGCAGGGGCGTGGCGAGCATGGCGGTGTAGTTGACGATGAGATAAGCCGTGCCGAGCGAGGCCTCGCCGCGCGTGAAGAGATACACGCCTAACCCGAGGCCGAGCGCGTAGCCCATGACCGCCAGCAAGTTGGTGAAGTTCTCGACGACGGTGCGGAGGGTATAAGCCGCGCGCTGGGTTTCGAGAAACCGGCGCATGAAGTATTGCAACCGTTGGAGCGTATAGGGCACGGCCCCATTGGCGCGCAAGTCTTCGGCCCCCACCAACCGTTCTTCAATAAAGCCGAACTGCTCGGCGCTGGCTTGGCGCGCGGCGGCCCAGCGTTTAACCATCGTGGTCTGCACGAGGCTGAGGACGCTGAGCGTGGTCACGGTGTAGAGCGTCAGCCCCGCGCCCACGCGCCAGTCTTCACGATAGAGCAACGCCAACACGCCGAGAATGAGCAGGCCATGCCCCAGCACGTTGATGACGAATTCGGAGAAGAACTCTTTGAGTTCATTGGCTTCACCCTCAATGCGCTCAATGAGTTCGCCGGGCGAGTGCGTTTTGTGAAAGGGCATATCCAACCGCAAGCAGTGCAGAGTCAAATCGCGGCGCAAAGCGTTGGTCGCGGTCCACGCCACATTTTGGCTGACCACACTGGCCGCGAGTTTGGCGGCTTGCTGAATGAGCGCGAACGCCAGATACGCGCCCGCCGTGAGGCGCAGGGCCGACTCGGCGGCGCTGGTTTGCACGGTGTCGAGGAAGTAGCGGATGAGTTGCGGGTTGACCAGTTGCAGGCCCAGCCCGCCGAGCAGGAGCGCGGCCAAGAGAAGCACACGCCCGCGTTGCGGGAGGAGATAGTGGGTGAGGAGGGTCATGAGTGATTTTGTGCACGGATATCACGGATTTGACGGATGACACGGATTTTTCAAATCATTTATCTATCCGTGCTATCTGTGATATCCGTGTTATCCGTGTACTTAAACAGTTAATCCAGCAGTTCTTCATCAAAATCATCTTTCGGTTTCAGACGCACATGCTTATCCCACATCTCGCCCGCCAGTTGGCGCGGGTTAGTGCGGATCCCGTACTTGGCGAAGTATTGGCACAGCCGCTCCACATCACGTCCGAAGATGAAACGCGCGTCGGGGTTATCGGTGGGGTTCACCACTTGCGGGAAGTCTATGATTTTCACTTCGCCTTCCCAGTAGAGGACGTTGTAAGCCGAGAAGTCGCCGTGAATCACGCCCTGCGCCAGCATGGTCTCCACATCGCGCAGGAGTTGGTCGAACAGTGGCCGCGCCTCGGCGGGGTCGAGTGCGACTTGGCTCAGGATGGGGGCGGGCATCCCCACATCGCCGACGTAGTCCATGAGGATGACGTGCTCGGATTGTTTGAGCGGCTCGGGGACCGAGACCCCCGCTTGGTACAGTTTTTCGAGCGTGTAAAACTCATACGCCAGCCACGACATATGCTCCAACTCGCGCCCAAACTTGGAGTGTTGGGCCAGCGCCCGGGCCTCACGCCCCTTAGGCATAAACGCCTTGCCATCCGCGCCCAGCATAGCCCGCCCCTGCCGATATTGCGTATCGTTGCGAAGACTACGGAACAAGCGCGGGCGATAGACTTTGGCGGCGATGAGGTTATAGCCCGTGGACGCGTGCGCCACTGAGCAATAGACATTGGCTTCCTTGCCGCCTTTGACTTTGTGCAGAATGCTTTGCAAATAGCGCAAATCCCGAAACGGCCCGAGTTGTTGTTCAAGCCACGCCATTTCCTCATTGGTCACGTTGAGCGAGGGCGCAAAAAACTGCATGGCGTTCTCGGCCACTTTGGGGCGCTCTTCCAGCAGGGCGCGCACTTCCCACTTGGTCTTTTTCTGCTTGCGCCCACTTTTCATAGTTTTGGGTCGCTCGCCGGTGGCGAGGGCCGTGAGCTGGTCGTAGGAGTCTGAGTCGGTGTTGAGGGTCGGGTCATCCAGTAAATCTAGGTTCGATGGGTTGAGGTTCAAATTGGTACTGCGGGAAGACATGGGTGTTATTCCTAAAAATAAAAAAACCACGGGTTATCCGTGGCCGACCCCCTCCCGTCGCTTCGCGCCACCCTCCCCCGTTGCGCTGAACTACGCGAAATGGGGGAGGGCCGGGGTGGGGGTTAAACAAAACGGCCACGGTCGCTTGAGCGAACCGTGGCCGAGAGGGGACTAAAGCAGAAACTGAGCCTTCAGGCGTGAGGCGCGCACAAGCACGACAGAGTAAGGTGGGAGATGACAGATTGCATTATGCGCGACTCCTTTCGTAAGAGTGAAGAAGATGATTGCTTACAACGATGAGATTATGGCATAAGTAGAGGGGGAATGTCAATGAGGAAAATTTTTGGGCTATAATCCTGCTCCATGTTCGATAAACTAAAATCTTTCATCCCCAGCCCCAAACCCAAAGGTCGCAAAGGCAAGGGCAAACCAGCGCCCGGCAAAGGCGGCAAGCCCGGCGCGTTCCCGCCGCTCCGCGTGCCCTTGCCCGGGAGCGCCCCCAAGCCCGGCCTGCCACCCTTTGGCAAAGGCCGCGCGCCCATTAAGCCCGGCGGCATTCCCATCGCTCCCCTGCCCCCGCGCTCCCCGGCTCCCTTGCCCGGTTCTCCCATGCCCGGTGGTAGCGGAATGCCCCCACGCCCGCCTGTGCCGCAGGGCCTGTCGCTTGATCGCCGCCTCGACATCTTGGGGATCGCGCTCGTGGCGGTCGGCGGCATCAGCCTGCTCAGCCTCTTCAGCGCCGAACAGAGTCCCATCCTCGCCGCGTGGCTAAATTTGTTGAAACAGGTCTCGGGCTGGGGCGTGTATGGCTTGCCGCTGGCGTTTATCGGCGTGGGTCTGTGGCTTATCCTGCGCAAGTTTGGCGATAAACTGCCCAAGTTTGAACCCGAGCGGCTCACGGGCCTCGTCCTGCTCTATCTCGCCCTGCTCGGCACGCTCCACTTTGCCACCCCCGAAGTCTCCGCGCCGCGCTATCTCGAATTCTTCGACTTTGCCAGCGCGGGGCAAGGCGGCGGCCTCGTGGGCGCGGTCATCCTGTGGGGATTGTTCACCGCCCTCGGTTCGGCGGGGAGCGCGGTGCTCCTCGGCGCGTGGTGGGTCATCGCGGTCATCTTCGCCGCCGGGCTGTCGGTGCCCGAACTGGTGGTGAAGATCACGCAACTGATCCAGCGATTTAGGAAAGCCGAGTCCGCGCGGGGTGATGAAATTCAATTGCTGTTGCCCGATCCCCGCGCGGCCAAACCGCGCCCGGCGGGACAGCCGTCGCCCGAGGGCGGGGCCGCGCCCGAGACAGCGCTCACGCCCAAGAGCGCGAGTCCCACCGGCCCCGCGCCCGCCGCTGGGGCCGCCGTTCCTTCTCCCACCCCTCAGCCCATCATCCTCGGCCAGGACCCCGCGCCGTTCATCATGAAACCCTGGGTCTTGCCCAAGATGCAAGACCTGCTCGAACTTGGCGACGAAAATATCGCCGACGACGAAGTGGACCGCAAGCGGGTGCAAGTCATCGAAGGCACGTTGGCCTCGTTTGGCGCGCCGGTCAAAGTCGTGGAAATCAATCGCGGCCCGACGATTACCCAATACGGCGTGGAGCCGGATTATGTGGAAATGCGCGGCGGCAAGAAAACGAAAGTGAAGGTCGGCAAAATCGCGGCGCTCGCCGATGACCTGGCGTTGGCGCTCTCGGCCCAATCCATCCGCATCGAAGCCCCGGTGCCGGGCAAAGGCTATGTCGGCATCGAAGTCCCGAACGTGGAAAGCACGGTCGTGGCCCTGCGCGATGTCATGGAAGCTGAGTCCTTTGGCAAACTCAAGAGCCGCCTGCGGCTGGGGTTGGGGCAGGATGTGTCAGGCAACGCCACCTGCGCCGATCTCGCGCAAATGCCGCACCTGCTCATCGCCGGCACCACTGGCTCGGGCAAAAGCGTGTGCGTCAACTCCATCATCGCCTGCCTCCTGCTCGAAAACACCCCCGACGATTTGCGTCTGATGATGGTGGACCCCAAGCGTGTGGAACTGACCGGCTACAACGGCATCCCGCACCTGCTCTCGCCGGTGGTGGTGGATTTGGAGCGGGTGGTCGCCTCGTTGCAATGGGTGACGCGCGAGATGGATGAGCGCTACCGCAAGTTCGCCAAAGCGGGCGTGCGCAATATCAACGATTACAATACCCGCGTGGTCAGCGGCGCCATCGCCGAAAAACGACTGCCATATCTGGTCGTCATCATTGACGAACTCGCCGACTTGATGATGCTCGCCCCCGACGAGACCGAACGCACCATCACGCGGCTGGCGCAACTCGCGCGGGCCACCGGCATCCATCTCGTCATCGCCACCCAGCGGCCCTCGGTGGATGTGGTCACCGGCCTCATCAAAGCCAACTTCCCGGCGCGCATCGCCTTCGCCGTGGCCTCTTCGGTTGACTCGCGCGTCATCCTCGACCAGCCCGGCGCGGAGCGCCTGCTCGGGCGCGGCGATATGCTCTTCCAATCGCCCGATGCCGCCGCGCCGTTGCGGATGCAGGGCGTGTTCGTCTCTGACCATGAACTGCATCAAGTGGTGCAATGGTGGAAAGAGGAACGCTTCCAACGCTTGCCCCCGACGCAAGACGCGGCCCCCGACGAGTCGGCGGCCGGCGCGTTACACGCTGGCCCCGAGGTCGCCCCGGCCCCGCGCGTTTCGCCGGTGCGCCAGCCGCCGCTCCCCGAAATGGGGCCGCTGGTAGATATTATTGATTTTGAATCCGACAAAGACGGCGATGGCGACGACGATATGCTCGAAGAGGCTATCAAAGCGGTGAAGATGATGAAGAAGGCTTCCATCTCTTCCCTGCAACGGCATCTCCGCATTGGCTACACCCGCGCCGCCCGCATCATGGACGAACTGGAAGAGCGCGGCATTGTCGGCCCGGCCAAACCCGGCGCGCAACAACGCGAAGTCATTGGCATTGGCGATGGCACGATAGACCCGACCAAAGACGAGCCGCCCCCCGCCCCGGCCAAACAACCCCCGGCCCCTGAACCCGCCTCAGGTAGGGGCCTTCAATTGAACGTCCCTGCCCGCCCTGCCACCGGCCCGCGCCCCGCGCCCAAACCGCGCTCGGCCCCCAAACCCGTGAAGACCGAAGAACCGGCAGAGGAGGTCGAGGAAGAGGACGATGAGGGCAGTGGGTGGTCAACCGAGTAAAAGTTAATCGCTTTCCATACCCAGTGAGTTTGACCCAGTGAGTTTGCCAAATGCCAAAAGTCAATATTCCAACATATGGTGCGCTAATGAATCCGCTCCTTCAAGCCCTCAAAAATTTAGGGGGATCAGGCACAGTTGAGGAAACAACTAACAAAGTTGCGGAAATTGCGGGGCTCACTGACCGATTGAAACCCGCCGCAAGCCACAGGGCTTCCAGCCCTGGTGGATAAGGC
>CAYUFY010000163.1:0-11046 GCA_964443795.1 uncultured Anaerolineales bacterium
CACTGACTATCGCGAGCGCAGATATTGCCACAAGCGTTTACCAAAAACCCGCGCACCTTCCGTGCGCCAGACCTGGTGTGCCAGAGCGAAGCGCCCGCGCCAATTAGCCTGGGCGCCTGTTATGGCCCGGCGTTGGATCCGGTCAGGGGCATAATCACCTTGCAAACAATAATGCTTCAACGGGACTACTACATTGGCCCATTGCAAAATATCTCGCACCGCTTCAAATGCTGGCGCCCAGTCGGCTTTTGACTGATTTAATAAGTGACTTAAAGCTTCCGCGACGCGCGCTGGATCCTGCGGCGGAACAACCCACCCCAAATGATGTTGCTGGACAAACTCGCTCATCACATCCCCTTCAGTGATCAAAATGGGAAGCCCGGCCCAGATGAAATCCAAGGTTCGGGTCCGAGTGGCAAACCGGGTTTCCAAATGCGGTGGGTGCAAAACCGCCCCGATATTCGCCTCACACAGCACGGCCTCCCGCTGGTCATAGGCCACCCAATCAACAAAGAAAATCGTCCGGTCACACTCGCCCAACTCAACTGCCAAGCGGCGCGTCTTTTCGGCAATCGAATGGCGAGTGATCGCCGGATTGGGGTGTCCCGTTCCAAAAACCAAACGCGCCTCAGGATGGTGCCGCAAAACTTGGGGCCAGGCTTGCACCAAGGTGATTGAATCCAACCAATCCCACAAGCCGCCGCCCCACCAAACAATTTTGGTCTCTGACCCAAAAGCAGGTCGCGCATCCCGCAACACCGGCTTATGCCGAACCGGAGCCCGCGCCGGAACGCCAAACCCAACCACATCAATCAACTGCCGGGCCGAAGCATCCTGATGGATCGTGTGGGGGTTAAGGCGAGAGTTGGCGGCCAGAACCCCCAACCAAAAGTCACGTTGCCGTTCACTGCCACAAATAAAAAAATCTCCCAATCGGGCCAATTCATTTGTCACTTCGACAGAACGCTGGTTATGTCCAACTTGAACTTCGAGAGGGGCTTCAAAGAAATATTGCAAATTTTCCAAAAGAAACGGTGCGATAAGGTCAACCACTAAACGAGTCGAGGTCGTGCGGAGAAATGGGAAGCGCTGCGCCAGATAACCGGAAATAACTGCTATGTCATTTGCCGCCACAATGGAACGTAATGTTTCCGGGCGCTCTTCCTCATAAATCTCGATCCGGACATTTGGCATACTCAGACTGGTTGGTGCCGGAACAGCCAGAGTCACTGCCAGTTCATCACTCAATATCCGCGCCATCTCCAAGTAGCGCAAAGCTGAACCGGCCACTTTGTCACTCACCGGATCCTGGCTCACAAGCACCACGCGGGGCCGGGGGCGATCAGTTTGAAGCTGTGACATACGTTGGTGATTTAACCAAGCGCTTGGTCTTGCATAAAGGTCTGGAGCGACTCCGCCCATGTAGGTAGGTCACCTAAGCCAGCGCGCCTTAAATTAGCATTATCCAACGCAGTATACCGTGGGCGTAAGAATAAATCAGCCGATTGATTAGCGGTAGTGATCGCAGGCTCAACGGAAATCTTGTCACCGGTGAGCCGCACAATCTCCCGAGCAAAATCGTACCAGGTACAGGCCCCCTGCCCGGCCAGATGATAAAGCCCCGGGGGGGCTGACTGTGCGAGCAAATCCAGAGTTTTTTCAGCCGTGGCTTTGGTCCAAGTTGGGCTCATCCACTGGTCGTTAACCACCTTCATGTTTTCGCCAGCGCGAATTTTACCCAGTGTCATTTTGACAAAGTTAGAATTATTCTTGGCCCGCGCGCCAGCCGCGCCATAGACACTGGCAATACGAAGAATGTAATGTTGGGGACAGAAGGCCGCGATGAGTTTTTCCCCGGCGAGTTTGGAGGCGCCATAAAGATTAACCGGACACGGCACATCCGCCTCGGTATAGGGCTGAGCCCGGTCAGGTTCCGCCCCAAAGACGTAGTCCGTGCTGTAGTGCACGAGCGTGGCTTCGTTTTGCCAACACCACCGAGCAAGATGCCATGCGCCCAACGCGTTGACGTTAAAAAATTCAGCCTGCTCGCCGGAGGTGGCTTGTTGGGCGCCATGCGCCGCTGTCGTGTTCACCACCACGCGCGGTTTAAGACGGCTAAGAACAGTCTGCACAGAGGTGGCGTCAGTTACCTCGACCTCCGCATGGGTTAGGCTAGTTATTTGTTCGCCACGGGCTTTAGCAACCCGCACAAAATCCTGGCCCAGTTGACCATTACTCCCAAGGACCACAAACATAATTAAAAAACCGATCCGGTCGTGGCGATGATTTGTTGTGCCTCTTCCAAGGCCTTCATCCAGCGGATGTTATAGTAACGGGGGTTGTCAAAGTCCAAATAGTTATGGCGCCGGATTTCCTCCACCATAGTATGCACGGACTCTTCAATAGAGACAGTCGGGTGGAAATTCAAGAGGTTTTCCAGCTTGCGGCCACTGATCCGATAATTACGTACCCCTTTGTAGGAGTAATCGGTGCGGATATCAGCGACGATCCCAAGATCGCGGAGGGCCTCGCGCACACGCAAAGCAACCTCGCTAATGCGGAAATTTCGGTAGACCAGGTTGAAGATTTGGCCATTGACCACTTTGGCATCCGCTTGAATTAATAAAGCGTAGGCACGGGCCGCGTCCCGCACATCCGCCAGGGGCCGCCACATCTCACCTCCATAATGCAGCGTCATATAGCCTTTGTTCAGCACATCCTTCACAAAGGTGTTCACGACCAGGTCGTACCGCATCCGGGGCGAAAAACCAAAGAGCGTGGCTTTACGCAGCATAACCACCGTGAATTTCGGGGAGGCTAGTTGTAGCAACTCACGTTCGGCTAAAAATTTTGAGCTGGAATAGGCCGCGCGCGGATCCACGGCTACGGTCTCATCCAACAGCACATCGCGCTCTTCATCCGCCACGCCCTGATCGTAGATGGAGGCCGAAGACGCAAACAGATAGCGCGGCACTCCCTGTTCCACGCACATTTTAGCCAGATGCACGCTGGCATTCGTATTCATTTCCTGATTGGCCTTGGGGTTATATTCGGCGGTGGGGTCGTTGGAGAGGCCACCGATATTAATCACTGTGTCCACATCCGTCAGGACCGGGGTAGCCACTTGCCGCATATCGCCCCGCACCAACTCAACCCGATCACGGATGTTCGCCAACCCCTGATCGCCAAAATAAAAACGGTCCAGGATCCGCACGGCATAGCCACGCTCAACCAATTCATGCGCTAATACCGATCCCACATACCCGCCACCACCGACTAGAAGGATTTTTTTCATCTCAATCTCCGAATTTATTGGCCGGACTTAAACGCTGGCTTTTCCAAATATTGCTTCAGGCTCATGCCCGTGGTGCTATCCCGTTTGGAAAGCGCCGGATCAAGATAAGGCCACTGAACCCCGACTTCCGGGTCATTCCACGTCAATGTGCCTTCCGAAGCCGGGGTGTAAAGCCCGGTGCATTTATATTGCACGTCGGCCGTCTCTGAGAGCGTGGCAAACCCATGTGCAAAACCAGGCGGAACCCATAACTGCTTCATATTAGTCTCGGACAATTCAACGCCAAACCAGTGACCAAAGGTCGGCGACCCCACTCGCAAATCCACGGCCACGTCAAAAATTGCGCCAATGGTACAACGGATTAATTTCCCCATCGGCGCGGTCATGTTTTGATAATGCAGGCCGCGCAAAACCTTGGCTCCCGAGCGCGAATGATTATCCTGCACAAAATTCACATCAAGTCCCGCTTGAGCAAAGGCCCGTTGATGATAGTTTTCAATAAAAAATCCGCGTTCATCGCGAAAATATTTTATTTCCACGACGAACACACCAGATAAGGGCGTAGAGATAAGGGTGGTTTCCATGAAGTTAACCTTATTTATGAAAGGGATTGGTTAAAATGCGAACTAAAAGGTTGAGAAGTTCTTCGCGATAACTACCCGGGGGGGCGATCACTATTCGAAAATTTTGGATCGCCTGCACCCATCGATAGGCCGGGCGCTGGGTGATATCGGCCAACTGGGTTTGCAGAGCTTGCACGGTTTGTTCCCGCCCAGTCAGGGTGGCCTGAAGCATGGTCAACTGTTCTGTTTGCGTCTTCAAAGTTTGGGTGGCCATTGCCAGTTGGTCGCGCATCTCCCCGGCCAAATTGCGCAAGTCAGCATTCTCCTTCCAAAGGAGCCAGAACCGACGCTCATAGTTGCGGATCAGGCGCGGGAGCGGCTCCCCCGTCCGACGAAAGCGAACCGCCCAGGGCGTGATAAATCCGGCGTCAAAATCCACATCCCGCACAAAACCTTGCCGCACAAATTGCTCAGCCCAATATTCCGGGGTTTGGACATTAAAATGAGTGGGTTCCTTATAGTCCAGCGGGGTAGATGAAAACAAAATGTCATCCGTATACTGGCAAAAATTAACAATCGCCTGCTCACTTTCCGGCTGACGCAAATGCTCCAGCACCTCGATGCAAACTATCAGGTCATACCGCCGGGGCAGGGGCGCAAAAACCGAGCCAACCCAACAATACGGTTTTAAATCCTCTCGTACTCGGGCAATCGCATAACCCGAAATATCAACCCCAAAAGCCTCCACACCTCGATCCCGTAAGCATTCGACCAGAAACCCCATGGCACAGCCCGCATCCAAAACGGTCTGGGGATTGATCCCCTGTTGAATTCGATCAGCAACGCCGCCGAAAAATTTAAACCATTGCGGGTTGGAACGTTCATAGGGCATTCCACACCCATGCTGGTAATAATAAGCGTCATAGTGCTGCGAATCAGGGTTGGGCATAATCAGTCACGAACAATCTCATTACCAGAGGCAATCAAAGCTTCTGAGCTGGGAGATGCTGATAGCGACGATAAACCTGCCACAGCCATCCCGCCGGTTCAAGGCGCGCCCAAATCTCCGCCCCCGAGCATAACGGGCTTAAGACATGCCGCTTGGCCCAAGCCTGTGGCAAGCGTCTCAAACCCGCCAGACGTCCCTGCCAGGCACTGACGCCCCGGCCTTGCACAATAGCAAAGGCTAAAGAGGTGAGTTCGTAAAACAAGACCAGCGGCCAAAACAAGAGCATATGTGGCCACGGATAATTCTTCACCAATAATTGTATCTTATTCTGGGACAACAAGTAAGTTTTAAACGGCGAACCATCGCCAGTGGTCGCTGAGTGATGATGTAAAACCAAAGCGGTGGGGGTTGAAAAAGCTTTCCAACCTCGCCATTGGGCGCGCCAAGCTAAGTCTACATCCTCCAGATAGGCAAAAAAGTCCTCATCAAATACGCCAATATCATCAAACAACGCGCGCCGATAGAGCGCGGCCCCGGCGCAGGCACCAAAGATCGCCATCGGGTTGCACTCAGTGTGGGCTACCAGCTGACCACCTTCTCGATCCCAACTGATTCCGCTCCGATCCACGCAAATGCCGGTCGAGTTAATCACCTCTGGGTTATCGGCGAACACCATCCGTGAGGCAACCATGCCACACCGCGGGTCTACCTCCAGCCCACGCACCAGTTGGGCTAACCAGTCCGGCGCCACTTGCGTGTCATTGTTAAGTAGGGCGAGGTATTCTCCACGCGCGGCCTGAATGCCCTGATTATTGCCGGCCGCAAAGCCTCGGTTCTCGAGGTTGGAAATGATGCGCACTGTCGGATAATGTTCAGCTAGCCAGGCGACACTGCCATCGGAGGAGCCATTATCCACAACGATGATTTCAAAGGTTGGGTAGTTTTGACCCGCTAAGGCAGTCAGGCAGGTCTCCAAATAAGCCCGGCCATTCCAATTTAAGACAATAATTGAAACCAAGGAGGGCATAAATAAAACCAGAGTCAGACACCTGAATGCGCCCAAATCCCACGCAGGGTGACCAACCCATACCGTTCCTGACGAACTTCGCCGCGATTAAGCACTCGGAATGAACAAACCCGGTCTTGGTAATCAAAAGTCTCGGTGTCAGTTTCGTTGACCACCGCCACTGAAATCTGATAAGCCCCTTCAAGTAGGGTGAGATCGGGAATCGTATAAGCGATCGCACCTTCCCCTTTCAAAGTAGGCAAATGGAAATCGCCAAAGGCCGTGTTCGGGCCACAGACGTGAACACCATCCTGGCGGTGGATCGCGAGGCCAAACACCGGGGCGGGCACAGTTTCACGAGCTGAATAAGCAATGTTGACAATCAAGGATTGTCCCGTCTCAAAAATAGTCTGCTCATCTCCCCTGGCGTTCAGCAGGCTGACTTTGGTGATCACAATGCCGCCACTACCCCACCGCTGTTGTGGCACGTTACCCGCCTCGGCCAGCCGGTTAGCCTCCGCCGCCGCCGCCCGATCCAAATATTGCCGAACCACAGCTTCGGCGGTGCCATCCGCCACCAAGCGCCCATGGTCAAACCACAAGGCCCGGGTACACATCGTCCGCACCACATCGGCCGAATGCGTGACCATGCAAATCGTCACCCCTTCGCGCTGGAGACTGGCAATGCGATCCAGACATTTGAGCTGAAAAGCCTGATCACCCACTGCCAGCACCTCATCCACCAATAAAATTTCCGGGTCAAGATGAATGCTGACAGCGAAAGCCAGCCGCGCAAACATCCCCGACGAATAATGCTTAACCGGCTCGTCAATAAAGTCGGGCAATTCCGAAAAATCCACGATCGCGTCAAATTTGCGTTGCATTTCAGCGCGTCCCATCCCAATGAGTGCGCCGCTGAGGTAGACATTTTCACGCCCACTCAGTTCAGGATGAAAGCCAGTGCCGAGTTCCAATAGCGCAGCCACTCGCCCCGTCACCGTGATCTGGCCGCTGGTTGGCGCAAAAATCCGGCTAATGAGTTTAAAAGCCGTGCTCTTGCCCGCGCCATTCGGCCCGATGAGCCCGGTGGTTTCTCCGGGGGCAATGGCAAACGAGACATCCCGCACGGCCCATAGGGTCTCCGCCTCCGATAACTGGCGGCCTTTGAGAAGCGCGATGAACATCTCGCGGAATGAGCGCGGGCGATTCAGGCGGCGCTGAAAGCGCTTGCTGACATGGTCAAATTGAATAACAGCGGGCATAAATAAAAGAGAGCGACAAGTAACCGGCCGCTCCAGCAAGTGCATTATAATCGCACCATTCGAGAGTTGCCAGAGAAGGAAGTGTATCTTTTGTTAGCTCAAATTCGTGCCTTGTTTCATTATCGGGAGGCCATTCGCACTATGGTGCGGCGTGACCTGACCGTGCGCTACAGCAATTCCGCCCTGGGTATTCTGTGGAGTTTGTTCAATCCTTTACTCATGACCGCTGTCTATACCCTGGTCTTCACCTTCCTGTTTCGCAACAACATCCCCCATTTTCCAGTGTTTTTTCTCGCCGGGTTGTTGCCCTGGAACTTTTTGGTCGGCACGCTGTTAGGCTCAGTCTCGGCCATTGTCGGCAATGGGCACCTGATCAGCCGGGTCTATTTTCCGCGTGACATTCTGCCACTCGCAACCATCCTCGCCAATCTGGTCAATTTTCTACTTGCGCTCGTCGTGCTTTTTGCATTGGCCCTATTGGAACGTATCCCCTTAGGCTTAAGTTTGGTCGCGTTGCCCATAGTCATCCTGCTACAGTGTGGTTTTTCCCTTGGGCTGGGTCTCTTCCTGGCCGCCCTCAATGTTCACTTTCGTGATGCACAACAAGTCGTGGAAGTGTTGGTGCAAGCCTGGTTCTTCCTGACCCCCATCATCTATCCCCTGGATTTCATCAAAACCCCCGACCTGCGTTTGTTGGTTAAAATCCTCAACCCCATGGCCGCGCTGATCGAAAGCTACCGCGCCATCCTCTACGCCGGGCAATTCCCCGACTGGGGCGTTCTAGGCATCACCACCCTCCAAATGCTCGTCCTGCTCGTCTTCGGCTACTGGTTCTTTCACAAAAACAGCGCGAACTTCGTCGAACAACTCTAACGCTTCACCGCGCGCCCATTCCGGGCCGCCACAATTTCGGCCATAATCGCCAGCGCCACCTCCTCCGGCGTGCGCCCGCCTAAATCCAATCCAATCGGCCCATACAACCGCGCCAACTGTGCCTCGGTCATGCCCGCCGCCAACAATCGCTCACGCCGCTTGGCCTGCGTCTTGCCACTCCCCAGCGCGCCCACATAAAACGCCTGACTCGGTAGAGCCACCAACAATGCCGGGTCATCCAGCTTCGGGTCGTGGGTCAACATCGCCACCGCCGTGCCGCGCGTTAAACCAATCCGCTTCAGCGCCTCATCGGGCCACTCGGTCGCCAACTCATCCACATGCGGGAACCGCGCCTCAGTGCCAAACGCCTTGCGCGGGTCCACCACCACCGTGCGGTAGCCCAAATCCTTCGCCAGCCGGGTGAGCGCAATCGAGATATGCGCTCCGCCCACCACCACCAGCATGGGCGAGGGCAATGACACTTCAAAAAACACTTCGACCGATTCATTCGCCAAAGTGACCGTCGCCCGCTGAGATTTCCCGTCTCGGAGAAGCGACTCGGCGAGGGGCGTGATAACCGCGTCCCACGCGGCATCCCGCGTCCCCACCGTGGCCCCGCCCTCGACGTACAAAACCTGCGCGCCCACGCGGGCCAGTGGCCCCCGCACGAGGGTAGCCACGGCGAAGAATTTCTCTTCCACCAACGCCACGCGCCAGGCATGATAAAACTCCGCCTCCAGCCGTTTTACAAACACATCAATCGAGCCGCCACACGCCAGCCCCACTTCCCAGGCGGTCTCATCGGCCACCCCAAAATGCAACAACTGTGGCGCGCCAGTTTTCAACACCTCCACCCCGGTGTCATAGACCGCGCCTTCCACACACCCACCACTCACCGAGCCGGACATTTCCATATCCGCCGTGAGCGCCATTTTGGCCCCCGCCGCGCGCGGCGATGAGCCCCAGGTTTCAATCACCGTTGCCACCACCACCATTTTTTTCTGTTCCAGCCAACGATCAATATCAAATAAAACATCGCGCATAGTTCAGCTCCTTATTGCATCAATGGGCGAACTACCGTTACCCAAGCAATTGCCAACCCAATAGCGCCAAACACAAAACTTCCGACCAGTCCCAAGCATCCCCATGACACAGCTTGTCCAAATGTGAGAGACAGTAATGTCGAAGGTGCATATTTTGAGAAAAGGGGCATCTTGCGTTTAGAGAAAAGTTGCATGCTTGAAGTCAAGTACTTCAAAGACATTCCAATAAAAAATAGCGACAACAAGCCACCTGTAAGCATTTGGCTACCTTGTAAGCGAGTATCGCATTAACGTCTGCGGTTATTCAACCCGACCAACACTTCAGCCAACTCTTCCAGGCTGGCCAAGTTATGCACCGGTAAAAAGTCATCAACATGCGGCAAAGCGGCTTGCATCCCGCGCGTGAGCGGCTCGTAATCCGGCGCGCCCAACAAGGGGTTCAGCCAAATCAACCGATGGCAATTGCGTTGCAAGCGTGCCATTTCTTTGCCCAACAAATCCACATCGCCCCGGTCCCAGCCATCGCTGATGAGCAAGACCACCGCCCCCCGCCCCAACACCCGCCGCCCCCACTCGAAGTTAAATATCTTCAACGACTCGCCGATGCGCGTGCCGCCCGCCCAATCGTTGACCACGCTCGACACTTCGCGCAAAGCCTTATCCAAATCCCGGTCGCGTAACTGGCGGGTGATGCGGGTGAGCCGCGTGCTGAACACAAACGCTTCCACTGGCTGATCCAGCCCGGCGGTGAGGCCGTAGATAAAATGCAAAAGCAGGCGCGTGTAGCGCTCCATCGAGCCGCTGATGTCGGCCAAGATAACCAGCGGGCGCGGTTTAACCTTTGGGGTGCGTTGCGCCCAACGCAAGATCTCCCCGCCATAGCGCAGATTTTTCCGCACGGTTCGCCGCAGGTCGAGCAACTGCCCGTGGCCCGGTTTCCGGCGCCGGGTGCGGCGCTCGCCGAGTTGCCAGGTCAGTTCGTTCATCATTTGGCGGATGGCGAGGACTTCATCTTGCGTGAGTTCAGAAAAATCCTTGTGCTTGAGAATTTCACGGTCACTATAAGTGACGGTGACTTGAATCACCGGTGGGGCATCCGCATTACCCTCGCCTTCGCTGGGATTAGATTGTTCCGGCTCTTTGAGCGGGGGCGGGGTGACGATGGGGCGCTTGGAGCGGCGTCGTTGGGCGTATCCGCTCAGGTTCAGCAACATCCCCTCGGAGGCGGGTCGCCGCCAAAACAAGTTAAACGCTTGGTCAAACAACTCAAAGTCCTCGCGCCGATGCACGAGCAAACTGCGCATGGTGTAATAAAAATCGCCCTTATGCACAATCTCGACGTGCTTAAACGCCTGGACGAGGTCAATCATGCGGCCCGGATTCACATCCAGGCCGAGACCGCGCAAGAGGCGGCCAAAGAGGATGAGGTTATGGAGAAGGTTGCCGGAAGCCGGTTGAGGCGCGTCCATGCGGGTTATGCAATCGTCCCATCGGGCCGCCGAATTTTGGCGTAAATGCGCGTGTCGCGCAGAAATCCATCGAGGGCGATTTGATCGTTGCGGATGACGGCTTCCAACGGGAAGCCAGCGCGCTCGGCCACCCGCCAGCTTTTCTCGTTCCGCGCGTCCATCTTGATTTCCACACGATTCGCGCTCAGTGTGTCAAACGCAAACCGGGTGATGGCTCGCACGGCTTCGGTGATATACCCCTGCCCTGCGAATTGTTTCCGCGCCCAATAACCAATCTCAAAGCGCGGCACGGCCCAATCCATGCGGTGCAGACCGCTCCCGCCCACAACGGTGTCGGTATCTTTGAGATAGAGGTGCAGGGCGATGTCTTCCCGCGCGATAAATTTGGCTCGCGACCGACGGCAAAGGGCTTCGGTCTCTTCCACCGAGGGCGCGACTTTGGCCCAGGCCATCCACACGCGCAACTCAGCCAGGGTCTCCAAAATCGCCGCATTCACCCGCGCCCCATCGCCCGCGCGCGGGACGCGGATGGTCAGCCGCTCACTGTCGAAGGTGTCGGGGATATCTAATAATAAGGGGTTCACGG
>CAYUFY010000164.1:0-11034 GCA_964443795.1 uncultured Anaerolineales bacterium
GCGTAGCGTCCCGCCGCTGGAAGCGGCGGGTTTTCACAGCGCAAAATCTATAAATATCCGCCAATTGGTTGGGTTCGGCATCTTCCACCAGCAGGCAGGTCCACGAGTTATGGGTGATGCGCCAGACGCTATTGATGAGACTGGCGATGAGGAAATACCAGAAATTCTGCGCCACCATCAAAATGAGCGCCGGCACGCTCCACGACAAAAGATCAAAGATGAGCGTGGTGCGGCGGCGGCCCAATTTGTCGGTGACCACACCGCTCAACAGCGCCATAAAAATTTGCAAGCCCCAGCTCAGGCTCACAATCAACCCAATATCTTTATCGGCCAGACCGAGCGCCACCATGTAAATGGAGGTGTAGGGGCTGTAGAGATTGAAGGGGATGCCCCACAAGGGTTCGGGATAAACGCACCCGCGCGGGTTGCCGCGCAGATTTTTGAGAGCGGTGATGAGAGAATGATTGGCCATAGGGATGAGTGACCCGCTGGGCGGCGCGCTCCGTGGCGGCCCCAGTGGGGAAACGGGTTCCCCCGCGTGGTTCACCGTTGAGGCGATGTTGGCCGGATTTATTCCGGCTCGGTGATGACTTCGGTGATGAGATCGGTCATGGAAACCATGCCGATGACTTTGTTATCTTCCACCACCGGAGCATGGCCAATGTTGTTTTGCGCGAAGAGCCGAGCCACCATTTCCGCTTTGAGCGAGGGGTTGATGACGATCAGGGGCTTGGTCATGATTTCGTCCACCCGCATTTCCGCCGGCTCGAAGCCGTAGGCCAGCACTTTGTCCACAATATCCGCGTAGGTGATGATGCCATAGGCGTCGTCGTCGGATTCTTTTTCCACCAGCAGACTCCGCACCCCGTGATGCCGCATGAGCGCGGCGGCATCTTGCACCGTCAGTTCGGGCAGGATGGTGGCGAGGTCGGTATGCATGATGTCACGGGCGCGGAGGTGGTAGTTGGACATGGGCGGCTCCTAAATGGTCAGACTTGCCACGAGTGTATCCAAGGCGGCCGCCGAGTCAACTTGTCCGGTCTTGATGTCAATGTCGTAATCCAGCAGGCGGCGATAGATGTGTTCGAGGCCCGGCAGGGTGTGGTTGCGCGCCTGGGCGCAAATCTTTTGGGTGGGATAGGGTTTCTGGCCGAGGGCCTGCGCGATTTCGTTTTCCCCGCGCCGCGCTTCGAGCAGTTCCTTGGCCAGGAGCATAAGCCGGAATTGGCGGGTGATCATGCTGAGCAAATACAGCGGCTCTTCACGTTCCAGGAGTTTGTGCAGTTCGCGCATGGCCGCCGGGCCGCGCCGTTGGCCCAGGGCGTCCACCAGGTCGAAGATTTTGGCTTCGCCCCCCGCCGGGGTGAGCGTTTGCACATCGGCCTCGTCCACCGCGCGGGCGAAATCCACATAGGTGAGCAGTTTCAGAATTTCCTGGTCGAGCGCGCGCGGGTCGGGTTCACTTTCAGCCAGGGCTTGCGCGGCCTCGCGGGTGAACTCGCCGCCATCTTTTTTGGCGCGCGCGCGAATCCATTGGGCCAGCGCCTCGCCTTTGGGTAGATCAAAAAATTTCACGAAGCCCCAGTCGCTATTGGCGGCGGCTTTGAGAATGGGGTTGCGCTCGGGCAGGGCGCGTTTTTCGATGAAGACGAGGGCGGTGGACTCGGCGAGGGTGGGCAGGTAGTCCGCCAGGGTGGCGAGGGTTTCCTTGGCAGAGGCCGGCGCGGTTTCGGTTTCCCCGTCGTCGCCGTCATCGCTTTTGCTCAGGAGTTTGCTAAGCCAGCCTTCAACGATGACCAAGCGCCGGGGCGCGAGAAACGGCAGGGCATCGGCGGTGGCCCGCAGGTCGGCGAACGGCACGCGCGCGTCGAAGACGGTGGTGTTAAGGTCAGCCATCGCCGGGTCGCCCAGTTTTTCCTTGAGCGTGTCCACGAATTCGGACATGGCGAAGTCGTCGAGGCCGTGGAGGAGGTAGAAGCGGGGAGGCATGGCAGAGCGTGAAAAGTGAAAAGTGAATGGCGCGGATTACTTTTTACTTTTCATTTCTAGCCCCGTGTAGTCACAACGTGCGTGATGAGTTTGCCCTGTACTTTGCGCTCAATGCTCACAATCGCCAGCCCGCGCATGTGGCCATCGGTGGTGATGTCGCGTTGGACGGCGAGGCCGAGCGGTTGGGCAAAGATGAGGGCGAGCGTGGCCAAGGAGGCGACCAGGGGCAGACGTTCCAGCCGCGCCCGCGCGGTGTTGGCGCCAAAAAAGCCGAGGAAGGCGGCCAGTGCGGCGGCGAACCCGGCCACCACAAAATTGGTGCCGCAGTTGGGATGCACGGCGAGGGCGTGTTCACCGGCTTGCATCCGGCCCAGCGCTTCATGCGCGGCTTCGGTGACCGCTTCGGTGGTGACATTGCCATAGAGGTAAAAGCCGCTAGGGGTGGAGCGCCCCACCATGCTCAGGCCGCGCACTTTATGCGAGAGCAGGGTGATGGTGGCGTGTTCGAGGCCGTGGTTGCGGCGCGTGCGGTCTATGGGCGGGAAGGCGAGGAGGCGGTTCATGGGGTGATTGGGCGATTGGGTGATGGGTGAGTGAGGCATTGGGAAAGATTATAGCGGGTTTAGGTTAGGCACGCGATAAATGGCGGGAGTTGGGTCAGGATGAAAAAAAGTCTATCGGCTTTAACGGAGAACTCTTTGGCCGCGACTGACGCGCATTTTGCGGACGGCTTTTTTCGGCTCTACGGGCTTTAACGGGAAACTGATGTAGGTCGGGCTTGTAGCCCGACGCCTGACACGGCAAAAACCGTCGCGCTACAAGCGCGACCTACGCCAATCCCGTCAAAAACGATAGTGCCCTTTTTTTGAGTAATTCACAAAATGCGCGGCGAGGTTTTCCCGCTCGAGCCGGAAGAGCCAAAAATAAAAGGCCGGGTGCACTGTGCGCCCGGCCAATGAGAACTCGATCAGGGGAAACCGCTTAGGCGGTTACAGGCGTGGAGGTGGTTTGCTCGACCGGTTGGGGTTGCGTGGCGAGCCAGAACCCGAAGAACATCAGCCCCGCGCCAATCAGTTCGCTCACATACAACCAATCGCCGAGGCCGAACTTAATGAGCGTGCCGGCGCCCGCCGGGAAGAGCGCGCCCCCGGCGATGAAGATATTGCCCAACATGCGATTGGACAATATTTGCTTGCGGAAAAACAGCCAAGCGCTATACAGCGCCCCGCCGATGAGAGTCAGGGTGCCATAGATGTTAAGCAGGATGGTGAGCAAGATCATGAGGCCACTGCGTTCCATGATGCCCTTATATTGGCTCGACACCGCCACGCCCAACTTGAACGCCGACCCGGTGATGGGTGCGGTGAACACGGCCATCACGGCGACCAGCGAGGCCATTCCGAGAACCACCGCGAGCGCGTGCGCCACTTTGGGCTTGCGCACCAATAGATAAACCGTGCCTTGCCCGAGCCAGGCGGCGGTGAGCATGGCCCCAGTGAGATACCAAATGCGGAGCCAGAACGGACTCCAGGCAATCGCCAGATAGGCTTCGCTGAAAGTGCCCACACCATACAGCACCAGACCTAACCCCCAAAAAAGTGAATGCAAGCGCTGGCCTTTGAAATAGCGCTGGAGCACCATGCCAGCAAAGAACAACATGATTGCGGTCGAAATGAAAGGGAGCGTGTGGAGAAGGTCCATGAGAAAAGTATCCTTGACAACAATGTCAGTTATGGGGTGGGAAGCGCTGGTTCGGGTTGTTTTTTGCTTTCGTGCGTTTCGATCAACGCTAATAGAACCGCATTGGTAAATGCCGTGACTTTCCGGTGCATCTGCGCCCATTCGCGGGGCGGGTGGCGGCCCGAAGCTTGATACACATCCACGACGCTATCGTACAAAAAATCGCGGAAATACAAAAAGACGCTGACCTTCTCACCGAGTGACAAGCCCGCCCCCCGCCCCAAATGTTCATAGGCTTGCCCGAGGCGCTTGCCTTCGATCAACGCCACTTCTATCTCATCCCCCAAATATTGCATCAAAGCCGTCAACAATTGGCGGCCGGATTCGCGGAATTGCAGTTTTTGGGCGTCGTTTAGGCGCTGATACCAAGCCGTGGTGCGGAGCTGGCCTTCGGCGACTTGCATGCGCGCGCGCCCCACCGCGTTGTGGATGAGCATCTGCCCGGTGGTTGGGGGTGATTCCCGCCGGGTGACCGCCCATGCCTCGACCTCCGCGCGTTTAAACCGCCGATGCTTACCGGGCGTGCGATGGGCGGGAATATCGCCCCGGTCGGCCCAGGCCCGCAGGGTGGAGGGGTGAACCCCAAGGATTTCTGCCGCCTCGCCCAAACCGAGCCAATCGTCACCGTGCGCTATGTCCATGCAAATCTCCTGAAATCTGCATAAATCTAACGCTCGGATGAGATTTGGTCAATTGACTTTTATATAGATTTTGGATGACTTTTAGACAGGATTTACAAACTCATCTTACGAGTTGGCCTTGTCGGTCATGCCCGCGTGCTCGTGGCGGGCATCCAGCGGCTCATAGTCAATAGGGTGTGGATGCCCGCTAAAGGCATGCGGGCATGACCGTGCGTAACATGAGTTACAAAGTGCTCACCGGGTCCACATCCACATACCATCCCTTGAAGACCTTATCCCGCGCCAGCGCGGCCGGGTCGGGACTGCGGACGACGATTTGCCAGCGATATTCATTGGCAATTTTGCCGAAGAAACACGGGGCTGGCCCCGAGAGGTCGGTGCCGATAGGTTTTTCGGCCTGCAGGCGCAGTTGCAGTTGACGCGCCACCACCAGCGCTTCGGCTTCGGCGCTGTCATTGCGCGCATGCCGGTACACCATCCGCATCACGCGCCGGAACGGGGGATAGCCCAAATCTTTCCGGTAGCGCAGTTCGCGCGCGAAGAATTCGGCGTAATCATGTTTCGCGGCGGCCTGAATGGCGTAATGCTCCGGCTGGTACGTTTGCATCACCACCTGCCCCCCCAGCAGGCTACGTCCCGCCCGCCCCGCCACTTGGGTGAGGATTTGGAAATTGCGCTCGGAGGCGCGGTAGTCGGGAAGCCCCAACCCCACATCTGCCGAGATGACGCCAACCAGCGTCACCAGCGGCAAGTCGAGGCCTTTGGCAATCATCTGGGTGCCAATCAGCACATCGGCTTGCTGGGTGGAAAATTGTTGCAAGATGAGATCATGCGCGCCTTTGAAGCGGGTCACATCGTGGTCCCAGCGCAAGGTGCGGGCCGCCGGGAAGGCGGCGCGCACGGCCTCTTCGAGTTTTTCTGTCCCCGCGCCAAAATAGCGGATGCGCTGACTGCCACACTGGGGGCATTGTTTGGGCACGCCGCGCCGATTATTGCAATGATGGCAAACCATCATTTCTGCTACAGGAGCGGCCTCGGTCGGGGCGTTCAATTGAACGCCCTTACCCGTGTGATACGTTAGTGGCATATCGCACCGCGCGCACTTCAGGGCCTCGCCGCAATCGCGGCAAAAAACAAAGGTCGCCGTCCCCCGCCGATTGAGAAATAAAATGGCTTGCTCGTGGCGGGCCAGCACCTCGGTCAGCGCTGTGTGCAGTTTGCGACTGAAGATGGACGTGTTTCCGGCGCGCAATTCCTGACGCATATCCACCACCGTTACTGGCGGCAGATCAATGGTCTGCCCTTCGGTGGTGAGCGGCTGGTAGTGGGATTCGAGGTGATATTTCTGCGCGAGTTCTTCCAGCTTGCGTTTGTGGCCCATGATGCGGCGCGGCAGTTCGAGCAGTTGATATTGGTTCTGCTTGGCGCGGTAATACGAAACAATGTCGGGGGTGGCCGAGCCGAGCAGGCAGACCGCGCCCGCCTGCCTGGCATACTCCACGGCGGCCTCGCGGGCGTGGTACGGCACGCTAAACGGCGGGTCTTGTTTATAGGCTTCGTCGTGCTCCTCATCCAAAACGATGAGACCCAAATTGGGCAGAGGTGCAAACAAGGCACTGCGCGCCCCGACCACCACGTTCACCAGCCCACTGCGGGCGCGCCGCCAGGTGTCGTAGCGCTCGCCTTCGCCGAGTTGCGAATGCCACACCGCCACCTGGCCGGGAAACCGCACCGCAAAGCGCCGCACGGTCTGCGGGGTCAGCGCAATCTCGGGGACGAGGACGATGGCTTGTTTGCCCTGCCGGATGGCTTCACCCAGAGCGCGCAAGTAAATTTCGGTTTTACCCGAGCCAGTGACGCCGTGTAAGAGAATGGGCTTGTACGGGGGGGCGTGGGTAAGGGTGTAAACAACCGACTCCCACACCGATTGTTGGTCGGGGGTTAGCTCGGGCGGGTCTACCGGGACGAATTCCTGGCTCCCAAGGGAGTCGCGCCAAATTTCGGTTTCCCCCAACTCGACGAGACCGGCCTCAGCCAGGTCTTTGAGGTCTTGCAGGTCACAGCGAGTTTCGGCGTAGACCCAACTCACGTCCACCGGGTCAAACTCATCTGCCAAAAAATCCAAAATCGCGGTCAGCCGGGCGGCTTTGGCGGGATGTTTGGAGAGGTTGGGTTTGGCCGCCTCCACTTGTTGCAGGGTGGCGGCGAGGCGCGCGGTGCGGACATGCTTGGCACGCACACTGGGCGCTTCCAAAATGCTGTGGCGGGTGATGAGTCCCCGGCGGGCCAGCGCCTCGGCGGCGGAGCGCCAGTTGGTTTTGGGCAAAGCCCGGTCGAGTTGGCGGCCACGCAACGGGCCACGTTTTCCCAACAGACGGAGGATTGATTGTTGGGCCCCCATCCCCTGGCCCCCTCCCCCGTCGGGGGCTTGGTTGCTTTGCGGCGCACCCGTTGTTGCCCCCCCGACCGGGGAAGGGGAGTCGTTTGATTGGGGGAGCGAATAAAGTACATCGGCCATTTTGGAGAGGCCGGGGGGGAGCATGAGGGTGAGGCACTCAATGAGTGGCGCGAGGTAGGTGTGTGAAATCCAATAGGCGAGGTTGAGTTGCGCGGGGGTGAGGACTGGCGCGGGGTCCACCAGTCCCTCAATGGTTTTGACCGCCGCCACGGGCGCGGAATCGCTGAGGCCCATGACCACGCCCTGGGCTTTGCGTCCCCCAAACGGTACGGTGACCAAATGCCCCACGCGCACCTGCCCGGCGAGTTCAGCGGGGAGGCTGTAGTGGAAGGTTTGCGTGAGATGGGGGACGTTAACGACGAGTTCGGCGTACATGGTGAAATCGTAGGGGCGTTCAATTGAACGCCCCTACGGGTTGGCTTTGATGTGAAACAACGACAGGCGCGCAATCCGCAACCCATCGAGTGCTTCCACTTTCAGCCGGATGCCGTCTACATCAATGGTGTCGCCGACCTGGGCCATGCGCCCGAGCCGCCCCAACACGAAACCCGCAATGGTGTCGTAGTGGGGATCGTTCAAAGTGAGATTGAAATGCTGGTTAATGTCCTCGATCAGCGTCAGCCCGTCGAGCAAGGTCGAGCCGTCGGGCAGGTGTTGGATCTCGGGGACTGATTTGTCGAACGGGTCGCGCACTTCGCCCACAATCTCGGTCATGAGGTCGTCGAGGGTGATCAGGCCGGCCGTGCCACCGTACTCGTCGAGCACGATGGCGAGGTGTTGGCGCTTGGCGCGGAATTGTTGGAGCAGGGCGTCGAGGCGGGCAGTCTCGGGGACGAACATGGTTTCCCGGAGCAGGCCTCGCACGGTCGTCGCGCGGCGTTCATCGTGTTGCACACGCACCAAGTCTTTGACATGGGCCACGCCAATAATATGATCCAGATCACCCTCGTAGACCGGGAACTTGGTGTGGGGATGGTGAATGGCGAGGTGGATGAGATCGTTCAGCGGGGCATCGGCGTCCACGGCGACCATGGCCGTGCGCGGGATCATGCCCTCCCGCGCGGTGAGGCCACCGAAATCGAACACGGCGGTGAGCATGTCGCTCTCGGCGTTTTCCAGCACGCCGCTTTCCTCCGAGGCCTCCACCAACATTTTGAGTTCTTCCACTGAATGCACCATCTCATGGCCGCTGGCGGCGTGCATGCCGATGAGTTTGAGCAGGAAATTGCCGGTGCCGTTGAGCGCCCAGATGGCGGGGGAAAACAACCGTTCGACGATGAGGGTGGGCGAGGCCACGACCAGCGCGGTGGCTTCGGGCCGCTGGAGGGCGATGGACTTAGGCATGAGTTCGCCGATGACCACATGCAGAAAGGTGATGATGATGAAGGAAAATCCCGCCGCGATGGAGTGACTGGCAGTGCCGATCCAGGCCTCCGGTAACCAGTGGATGAGCGGCTCGATGAAGCGGCTGAGCGCGGGTTCGCCGAGCCAGCCCAGGCCGAGACTGGCGATGGTGATGCCGAGTTGGGTGGCGGCGATGAAGCGGTCGGGGTCATGTAAAGCCCGCTTGACCGCCCCGGCCCCGACGCGGCGTTGTTGCACCAGTTCTTCAATGCGGGTGCGGCGCACACTGACCAGCGCAAATTCGGCGGCGACGAAAAACGCATTGGCCAGGACAAGCAAGGCCACGCCCAGGAGACGGAGGAGGTCCCAGATTAGAGTTGAGGGCATACCCAAATTGAAAGAGGCTGGCCCGGCGGGCCAAGAAGGCGGCGCCCACCAAGCGGGGGCAAGCGAGAGAGGGGCGGGAGGTTAAAAGCAAACACTGAAGGCGACCACGGCAACTCCAACTATTATAAGGCCGCTTGCAGGTTTAACGGGTAATCCGGTCGAAATGGCACCCGAGACGGTGAAACATCTGCCGGGTGGCCAACACCAGGGTGATGACGAACAGGGCTAAATCCAGCGCCGCAAACAGCAAAATCGTTTTCATTAGTCGGCCCATGCGCGCTCCCACCCCGCGTTGTCTACCAGCCCTTGCACAAACGCCGCGCGCCGTGCCGCCAAATTCACCATGCCGCATTGGGTATGGGCGATGAGGGCAATGGAGGTGACACCGCCGACGGCGATGGCATACGACACTTTGAATTCGCTGTAGCGGAGATTGGCGCCGCCCGCCCGCAAGATAAAGGCAAAATTATCCGGGAGGCGGAGATGCTTGCGGTTGTCCATGCACATGCCAATCAGCAAATCGGCTTTCGCCCAGTCATCCAGCGGGCGCTGGAGATTGTGGTACTCCAACAGCCGCCCAATCGGCGTATCGCGGTATTCCGGGAAAATGCTGTCGGTCGTTGAGACTACGCTAAGCCGCTTCATCGTTCCGCAATTTGATTTGACTTGGCGACTGGACTTGGCGAGGCCTCGTCGGTGTAAGACTCATGCAAATGGACGGGCGTAGCGCTGGTTTTCCTCAATCGCAAGTTGAGCAGTTCCACAAAAACCGAGAACGCCATGGCGAAATAAATGTAGCCTTTGGGGATGTGTTGAGGTAGACCTTCGACGATGAGATGGAAATGAAGATGACGTTATCCACGCCGAGGACAAGCTCAAGCGCCATGAGGGTCAAAAAGGCGATCAAGCTTGCGGGTCAGTTAACCAATCCACAGTCACTTTCCCTTTTTAAATAGTTGGTTGAAATTTACGTCAGCTTTCCGAACCACCCGCGCCGTTCCATCCACTTGGCCAGTTCCAGCACCGGCGAGACGGTGAGGGCTAAGAGAATGACGATGGCCCAATCTACGAACGGCAAGCTAAACGTGTCAAACGCCTCATGCAAGAAAGGCACATAGATGATAAGCGCCAACAGAATCAACTCCCACACAATGGCGATATTCAACCATTTGTTGGCAAAGGGGCGCACGAGCACCGACAGGCGGTCGGAGCGGAAATTGTAGGCTTTGAAGAATTGAATCAGCACCAGCGAGACAAACGTCATCGTCATCGCTTCGGCATCACTCCGGCCCGAACCGCGCGCCCAGGCGAACAAGCCCAAATTGATCATCGCTGACCAGAAGCCGCCGATGACCATGAGGGTAACGACGGGACGGGTGAAGATGCCGGTGCGCGGGTTGCGCGGTTTCCGGCGCATGAGGTCGCGCTCCGGCGGGTCTACCGCTAACGCCAGCGCGGGCAGGCCGTCAGTGGCGAGATTGACGTACAGGATTTGCACCGCGCTCAAGGGCAAGGGCAGGCCCAGCACCGAGGCCCCGGCCATCAGGCCAATCTCGCCGATGTTGGACGAGAGCAGATACATCAGATATTTTTTGATGTTGCCGAAGATGCCCCGCCCCTCTTCCACCGCCGCGACGATGGAGGCGAAGTTGTCGTCGGTGAGCGTCATGGCGGCGGCCTCTTTGGTCACGTCGGTGCCGGTGATGCCCATGGCAATGCCAATGTCGGCTTTCTTGAGCGCGGGCGCATCGTTCACCCCATCGCCCGTCATGGCCACAATGTGGTCGTTCTTTTGGAGCGCTGTCACCACGCGCAGTTTGTGGGCGGGTGAGACGCGGGCGTAGACCTCGATGGTTTCTACTTCGCGTTCAAAGTCGGCTTCGCTCATCGCTTCCAACTCGGCCCCCGTAACGACGCGGCCGGTCTTCAAGAGATTCAATTCGCGGGCCACGGCTTGCGCGGTGAGCGGATGGTCGCCGGTAATCATCACGACCTTGATGCCCGCCTGCTCGCAGGTCTGAATCGCGGCCTTGGCTTCGGGGCGCGGCGGGTCAATCATCCCCACCAAGCCGAGGAAGGTCATGGCGTGTTCGGCGTTTTCAATAGTTGCGCTGGATTTGGAGGCAACCGCCAGCACGCGCAGGGCTTCGTTGGCCATCTGGCGCGCCGCTTCCAAAATCCCTTCTCGGCCCGCGCCCTCCAACACCGTCTCGCCGTCGGCGGTCAATTGCCGTGTACACGAGTCGAGGATGATTTCTGGCGCGCCCTTGGAATAGGCGATGGCGCCTTCCGGCCCAGTGTGCAACGTCGTCATGCGTTTGGTTTCGGAAGTGAACGGGATTTCATTGATACGCGGGAATTGTGGGTCGAGGTCGGCCTTATGCAATCCGGCTTTGGCGGCGACGACCACCAATGCGCCTTCGGTCGGGTCGCCTTTGACATCCCACCGCCCAGTGGCCTCGCTATGCACGATGT
>CAYUFY010000165.1:0-11014 GCA_964443795.1 uncultured Anaerolineales bacterium
GGCCGTTTTTCTTGGCCCAGGCTGACAATTTCATGTGTATATTTTAGCATAAAAATATACGAAGGGCTATAAAAATATCAACTGACGAATACCCTTGACAGGCCTTCAGCCTACTGATACATTTTAGTCAACTTAACTAATTAGTCTGTTTAACTATGGCTTCCACTAAACTCTTAACCTTTACCCTCCAGGACTGGGCCGAAGTCTTCATGGCCCGCTCGATGCACGAATGGATGCTCTATGTCAAAGCCTCCGAACTATCCATGCCGCAGTTCTCGGTGCTGATGCGTCTGCACTATCGCGGCTCATGCGGCCTGTCGGAATTGACCGAGCATATGGCAGTGACCGCCGCCGCCGCCAGCCAGTTGGTGGATGGGTTGGTGCAAAAACACCTGCTGGAACGGGTGGAAAATCCTGCCGACCGCCGGGCCAAACAAATTTCGCTCACCCCCAAGGGCCGCACCCTGATTGAAAAAGGCATTGAACGGCGCAACCAATGGACCACTGAACTCGGCCAGTACCTCACGGCCGAACAGCAGGCCACCGTCATCGCCGGACTCAACTACCTCACCGCCGCCGCGCGCCAGCTGGAAAAGCCGCCCGCGCCGTAACCCACACGCTGATTACCCCCCTTATCCAATCCATGTCCGAATCAACCACCTCCGCGCGTATGTCAATGTTTGCCAAAGCCGCCATGCAGTTTCAAGCGTTCCTGCTCCGCCGTAATTGGCTGGGCCCCATGGGCGACTTTGTCATGGTCATCACCACCACCGGCCGCAAAAGCGGCCAGGCTTTTTCCACGCCCATCGGTTATCTGCGCGACGGCCAGACTTTTATTGGCCTGTCGGTGGGCGGGCGAGCCAATTGGTATAAAAATCTGGTGCAAACCCCCACCGTTGAGTTAAACGTGAAAGGCCGGGCGTTCCGGGCCACCGCCACGCCTGTGCGCGATCCCGCCGAGCGCCGCCAGATTTTCGAGAAATACAAAGCCGCCTTCCCCGACCGTTTGCCACGGCTCTTTGGCCTCCCTGCGGGGGCCACCCCGGAAATGATCGAGCAGGCCTTTGCCACCCGCGAGTTTGTGCGTTTTCAACCGTTGAGCGCGGGTCAATAGCGGTGGTTAACCAGCCCGATGAACCGGTGAGCCTCTATCGCTCGCCGCAGGGTTATGCCACGGTGATGGCGATGTACGCCGAGGGCGTGCAACGCGGCCCGGTGCCTTACACCACACACTATGTCGCGACCCCTTACGGCCGCACGCATATTGTCAGTGGCGGCCCCGCCACCGCCCCGCCCGTTTTACTCTTTCACGGTTGGAACGGGAGCGCCTGCGGCATCGGCAGTGAGTTCCCATTTTTGTTCACGGACTATCGTGTGCATATGCCCGACATCATCGGCCATGCGGGCAAAAGCGCCGCAAGCCGCCCCCCCACCCGCGGGGACGCGTACCCCCGGTGGGCCGAGGCGATTTTAGATGCGCTTGGGATCAAGGAAACCTTCGTCATTGGCATCTCTGGCGGGGGCTGGTTGGCGCTCAAAGTGGCGGCCCATCTTCCCCAGCGCACCCACCGGGTTGTCGCGCTGAGCACTGATGGTTTGTCGACCCCTCAATGGTGGTCACTGTTGACGGGCATGGTGCCCGCCGCCGTGTGGCCCACCCGCACTACGTTGAACTGGTTTATCAACACTATGCTGGCCCCCACCACCCCGCGCGGCCCGGCCACCACCGATTTTGCGGTGGGTATGGGCATGGTGCTCAAGCACTATAAATCGCAGGGGAACCCCGGCCAGTTGCGCGACGATGAACTGCGCCGCATTACCTCGCCGGCCTTGGTGCTGATGGGCGAGCATGAACAAGTCTTTCAGGCGCGCCCGACCATAGATCGCGCCCGCGCGTTGATCCCCGGACTGGTGGCCGCCGAATTGGTGCCGCGCGCCGGGCATTTGATGACCCTCGACCAGCCGGACTGGTTGAGCGCCCGGGTGTTAAAGTTTTTACAAGCCGGGGTTTAGCCCCCTTACGAAAATATTATTTGGTATGTGATGTCCTGTTAATCGTCGGGCATTATTCGTCGCTATTTGGTTAAGGAGTAATCACTGTGCAATCTTCGAACTCGCGAGACCGCCGCAAACAAGGCGGCCCTAATAACAAGGGTTTGCAACGGGCCTTGCAATATCTCGGCCGTTACCGCCGGCAGGCCGTCTTGCCGTATCTGTTTCTCATCGTGGCCACCGTCTCGCAATTGGCGGTGCCGCGCCTGGTGCGGAGCGTCATTGACGCTGTGACTAATGGCGTGATTGCCAAGACCGTGCTGGACTTCCTGCCTAAGATTCCGACGACGTTCATGTCGGCGGCCCTGCCGAAAGTGTTGGAATTTCTCAAGCTCCCGGCCGACTGGACCCAGCACCAACTAATTACAGAGCTGACCACCCGCCGCGATGGCGCGCCAAATACACTCCTGATGGCGGGCCTCGCCATTGTGGGCTTCGCCATCTTGCGCGGGGTGTTCGCTTTTCTGCAAGCCTACTGGTCAGAGAAGAACTCGCAGGCCGTGGCGTACGAACTGCGCAACGACCTGTATTCCAAGATTCAGCGGCTGTCGTTCTCGTATCACGACCGCAACCGCACCGGTCAGTTGATGATCCGCGCTACGGACGATGTGGAAAAAGTCCGGCTCTTCATCGGCCAGGGCCTGGTGCAATTGGCAGGCGCAATCATCCTGCTGACCGGCACACTCATCATCCTCTTCACCACCAACGTGCAACTGGCCTTCGCCACCCTGCCCATCCTGCCCGTGGCCTTTATCGTATTCATCATCTTCGGCACCATCAGCCAGCCGCTCTTTGCCAAAGTACAGGAACGGCTGTCGGCCCTCAACACCATCCTGCAGGAAAATCTGGCGGGCATCAAGGTTATCAAAGCCTTCACCCGCGAGAAGCAGGAAGAAGCCAAGTTCAAGGCTTCCGCCGACCAACTTCTGGACCAACAGATTATGGTCGCGCGCGTGTTCACGTTCCTGTTCCCGTTTATCTTCCTCATCGCCAACCTTGGGCAGGCTTCTACGCTGTACTTTGGCGGGCGGCAAATCATCAACGCCACCCTGACCCTCGGCGAATGGCAGGAGTTCTCGCTTTACCTCATCTACCTATTCCTGCCCATCGCGCAATTCGGCATCATCATCACACAGTTGGGGCAAGCGGCGGCCTCCGCCGGGCGCGTCTTTGAAATCCTCGACGCCAAAAACGATGTGGTAGACAAACCCGGCGCGCACACCCTGCCGCCCATCACCGGTCGCGTGCAGTTTGAGAAGGTCACTTTTAGATACTTCAGCAGTGGCGAACCGGTGCTCCGCGAGGTCACGCTCGAAGCCGAAGCCGGTCAAACGGTGGCCCTGTTGGGCATGACCGGCTCTGGCAAGACCAGCATCATCAACATGATTCCGCGCTTCTATGATGTGACCGAAGGCGCGGTGAAGATTGACGGCCACGATGTCCGCGAGGTGACCTTGGACTCGCTCCGCTCACAGATCGGCATTGTCTTGCAAGAGACCACACTCTTTAGCGGCACCATCCGCGACAACATCGCCTTCGGCAAATCCGACGCGACAAATGAGCAAATCGAAGCGGCGGCCCGCGCGGCCGCGGCGCACGATTTCATTCTGGCGTTCCCGCAGGGCTACGCCACCCCGGTCGGGGAGCGGGGCGCGACGTTGAGCGGCGGCCAGAAACAGCGGCTCGCCATCGCCCGCGCGTTGTTGCTCGACCCGCGCATCCTCATCCTCGACGACTCCACTTCCAGTGTAGACGTGCAAACTGAAGGCCTCATTCAGAAAGCACTGGACCAATTGATGAAAGGGCGCACCTCGTTTGTCATCGCCCAGCGCATCAGCACAGTAATGAACGCCGACCAGATTATCGTGCTCGACAAAGGCGCAATTGTGGCGCGCGGCAAACACGCTGACCTGATGGAAGACAGCCCCATCTACGCTGAAATTTACAACTCCCAACTCATCGGCGACGCGCCGGTGGACAGCCAGCCGGAGTTAGTGACCGCCTAATTACCCATTACTGATTACAGCGTTATTGGTAATTAGTAATTGACCTCTGGAGAAAAAATATGTTTGGTGATGCTTCCCGTATGCGGCAACTCATGAGCCAGGATCAGGCCAAGCCCCAAAATGTGAGCGTGACGCTCAGACGGTTCGGGCAATACTTTGGCAAGTTTTGGCCGGTGCTGATCATCGTCGCGGTATTGATTGTCGCTTCCACCTGGACTCAGGTGACCAACCCCGATCTCATCGGGCAGGCCGTAGATTGCTATCTCAGCCCGGCGGCCACAGCGGCCGGCGACTTCGCCAGTTTTCCCGGCGCGAGCAATCAATCCGCCTCAGATACCGTGGCCAGCAATTGCTGGCTCGCCGCGGATAACGAACAAACCGATCCAACTAAATTATTCCTGCGCCAGACGGTCTACACTGGCATGACCGCGCCGACCGCTAAAGAACTCGCGGCCTTGAGTCAAGCTGACCGGATTGCCGGGTTAGGGCGCGTCATCCTGACGATTATCGCGCTCTATCTGGCCGGCGCGATTCTCACCGGGATGTCCTTCTTCTTCATGACCTGGACCGGCCAGCAGGTCTTGCGCGCCCTGCGCGTGGATGTGTTCCAACACGCGCACCGCCTGTCCCTGGGCTATTACGCCGAGCACGAAGCCGGTGACTTGATGAGCCGCATCACCAATGACGCCACGGCCATTGAACAGGCCTTTGGCTTTGCGCTCATTCAGGTAGTCAGCGGCACCTTGTTGCTGGTCTGGTTTGGTTACAGCATGTTGGCCAAGAGCGTGCCCTTTGGCCTGCTCAGTTTGGCCGTGGCCCCGGTGATGATTGTGGCGACGTTCTGGTTTTCCGACCAGGCGCGCAAAGCTTTTCGAGCCTCGCGCAAAGAAATGGGGAGCGTGAACGCCGAACTGCAGGAAAGTATCACCTCGGTGCGCGAGGTGCAAGCCTTCAATCGCGCCGAGGAAAACATCGAAAACTTCAAAGTGACCAACGCCGCCAATCGCGATGCCAACGTCCGCGCGGTTGCCTTCACCTCGGCGCTGGCGCCCACCCTCGAAGCGCTCTCGTACCTCGCGCTGGCGATTGTGACCTGTACCGGCGGCTACTACCTGCTCAAAGACCAGCCCTTCTTCGGCACGGCGGTCTCGCTCGGGTTGGTCATCACCTTCCTCGGCTACGTCCAACGCATCAATCAACCCATCCAGCAAATCGCCATCCTGTGGACGAATGTGCAAAGCGCCATTGCCGGCGGCGAACGCATCTTCAATCTGCTCGATGAAAAACCGGCGGTACAAGACAAGCCCGCCGCGCAAGAGATGCCCGTCATTAACGGCACGGTGGAATTCGACCACGCCTCCGCCGAATACAAACAGGGTGTGCCAGTCCTGCACGATGTGACGTTCTCCGCTAAACCCGGGCAGACCATCGCCATTGTCGGCCCGACGGGCGCGGGCAAGACCACCATCATCAACCTGCTCCCACGCTTTTACGATGTGACCGGCGGCTCGGTGAAAATTGACGGCCTGGATGTGCGCGACGTGACCGCCGAGAGTCTGCGGCGACAAATCGGCATTGTTTTGCAAGACACGTTTTTGTTCAGCACCACGGTGATGGAAAACATCCGCTTTGGCCGCCCCGACGCGACAGAGGCGGAGGTGATGGCGGCGGCCCAACTCGCCCACGCCGATACGTTCATTGAGCGCCTGCCCGAAAAATATGCCACGTTGTTGGGTGAGCGGGGGGGCGGCTTGAGCCAGGGTCAACGCCAGTTGCTCAGCATCGCCCGCGCGGCCCTGGCCAATCCGCGCCTGCTCATCCTCGACGAGGCCACTTCCAGCGTGGACACCCGTACCGAGCGGCTCATCCAAAAGGCGTTCGACAAATTACTCACCGGGCGCACGTCATTCGTCATTGCCCACCGCCTCAGCACCATCCGCAACGCTGATCTCATTCTCGTCCTCAATCGCGGCGAAATCATTGAGCGCGGGAAGTTCGATGAGTTATTGGCGCAAAAGGGATTCTTCTACAACCTGTACATGAGTCAATTCCGCAAGCAGGAGGAAGTGGAAGCTGTGGGCGGCAACGGTCATCGGGTAGCAACCGTCCCGGCATAAAACTTGCAGGCTCGTAGCCGGGTGAGGCGCTAACCAACGCCTAGCCCGGCTATAACCCAACTCCAACCGCCAGTCAGGAAGCGGTTTGAAAGATACCCAAATGCTAATTGCCCTCCCTTGCGCTCCGTGCTAAACTCAGGCAACTTAGCTTAAACCGAGCCTTATCTGTGCGTGTAAAATTCTGGGGCGTGCGTGGTTCCATCCCGACGCCCACCTCCTCTGAACAAGTCCAGGAAAAAATCTTCCAGGCGCTTTTGGGCGCCTCGGGCGTGAATTTGTCTGACCCGGCGGAAGTGCAAGCCTATATCGCCAAATTACCCCCGCATGTGCGTGGCGTGATTGGCGGCAATACCACTTGTGTCGAAATTGACACTGGCAATGAGACCATTATCATTGACTGTGGCTCGGGGATGCGCCAGTTGGGTTATAGCCTGATGGCGCGTGAATTCGGGCGGGGCAAGGGCACGGCCCACATCTTCCTCACCCACGCGCACTGGGACCACCTGCAAGGCTATCCGTTCTTCTCGCCCGCTTACGTGCCGGGCAACAAACTCATTTTCTACGGCATCAACTACAACCCCCAGCGCTACCTCGAACACCAACAGGTCGCGCCCATGTTTTTCCCGATCCCGCCCAACGCCATGCCCGCCGAGAAGGAGTTCATCAAACTCCGCGAAGGCGAGACCGTGCAAATCGGGCGGACGCTGGTCTCGTCGCTCGCCCTCTACCACCCCGGCACGGCGTACGCCTACCGCTTCGACGACGGCGAGAGCATTTTTGTCTTTGCCAGCGACGGCGAATATAAATCGCTCTCTGAAAACGCCCTCAAACACTACATCGAGTTTTACGCAAACGCCGACGCGCTGGTCTTCGACTCGCAATACTCCTTGCGCGATGTGTTTCTCAGCCGCGCCGACTGGGGCCATAGCTCGGCCATTATTGGCGTGGATATTGCCGAGCGCGCCAAGGTCAAGCGCCTCATCACGTTCCACCACGACCCCACCCACTCGGACGAACAAATTTATGCCATTGCCACCTCGGCCCGGGAATATGCAGTGGTGAATGAAATGCAGGATGACACGGAAGTCATCGTGGGCGTGGAAGGTTTGGAATTATTCCTCGGCCAACCCGCCGGTCTGGAAGCGATCGAAGAACGGAACGACGCCGTGTGGACCCTGGCCCTGGCGGGGCAACTGACCGCCGCGACCGCCGCCGACGGCCAAAAGCGGTTGCGCGCCATGTTGGAACACGCCCCCGAAGGCCGGGTGATTCTCGACCTGACGTTGCTGGCCGTGGCCGATGCCGTGGGCATAAAGAGTCTGCTGGACGCCTCGCGCGCCCATCCCCTCGCCCAATTGGCCGTGCTCGCCCCGAGCGCGGGCGTGCGCCGGATGTTTGATCAAACTGGCGCCAGCGAGTTTTTCAAAATCTTCCGCAACCGGCAACAAGCCATGACCGCGCTCATTGGCCCGGCCCATCTCCGGCTGACCGCCGAGGTCATTGGCGGTCAATATCAAATTGACGAACTACTCTTCGCTGACGAAATGAGCGTGCTCTATCGCGGCCACGACCAGAAGACCCAAGCCCCCGTCTTGGTGCGCGCGGTTCCCGGGCAGGAACAGGACCCCATCCGCGCGCAATTTACCGCGCAACTGGAAGCCTGGCAAAAACTCCAGCATCCGAGCCTGTTGCCGGGGCAGGCGGTCATCGCCGAACCCGATTGGCTGGCCTTTGTCTTCACCCTGCCCGAGGCCTTGTCCTTGCGCGAATGGCATCTCAAAAAGCCAGTGGGGGAGGCCATCTGGCGGACCGCGGCCCAGTTGTGTGCAGGCCTCGCCACTCTGCACACGCATCAGGTCACGCATGGCGATCTGCGCCCCGAATGTCTGGCGCTGAGCGGCGGGCGCGCGTTTATTTCGCGGGCCCCGCTCTTCCCCAACCCGCCCGAATACGGCCTCAACGCCTATCGCGCGCCCGAGCAACTGCGCAACCAACCCCTCACCCCGCAGACCGATGTCTACACGCTCGGCATGATTTTGTACGAGCTTTTCCTCAACGCGCACCCCTTTGCCGCCGAGACCGAAGAATTGCGTTTGACCTTGCAACTCTATAGTCAGCCCCAAAGCCCGCGGATGCGCTGGCCTGAGATTGCCCCCGCCCTGGAAGTGTTTTTACTGAAGGCGCTGGCCCTCGCGCCCGAAGATCGCTATACCTCGGGCGTCGAACTGCTCGCCGCTTTCAACACACTCACCCCCGGTCCCGTGCCGGATCACAGTTAAAACCAAACCCCGGTCTCGCCAGGAGACCGGGGTTTGGCTTTAAACCCCTTTCCGTCCAATCGCCACAAAAATACTCAGGGGTTCCACCGTGCCATCGGGGCCACAGGCGTTGCATGTGCCCGCCGCGCAATCCACATCAATCTCGGTCAAACCCGCCGCAGCCAGCCAACGGCGAATATCGTCCCGGTCAAAGCCCAGCCATAGGTCGGCCATTTGCTCACGTTGCCAGTCGTGGTTATGCGCGTCGAGGTCGGTGAGGCACAACACTCCGCCCGGCTTGAGCACCCGCGCCATTTCGCGGATGGCCCGCGGGGGTTCGGGCGCGTGGTGCAGGTACATATTGGCAAACACCCCATCGAGGGCCGCATCGGGCAGGGGCAGGCTATCCCCGGGGGTCTGGCGCAGTTCGACATTCGAAAAATCGGCCAAGTTGCGGCGGGCCACCGCTAACATATCGGAGCTGGCATCAAAGCCAAAAACGCGCGCCACCCGCGGGGCCAGGCCCGCCGCCACAAAGCCCGTCCCCGTGCCGATATCGGCCACCACGGCCTGCGCGGAGAGCGCGGCTTTGGCGATGGCCGCATCGCGCATTTGCTCGGTGAAATAGCCCGAGCGCAGGGTATCCCATTGCTCGGCGACCTGCGTAAAATAAGTTTGGGCGGCAGTGGTCATGGCTTGCGCGCCCGAATCAACGCCGAGAACGGCACCCCGGCCGGAACACTAGCCAGCGCGCTGTTCGCCACATCCTCTTTCGGGGTCACGCTGACCTCCACAAACCCGGCGGCTTGCAGACCGTCGGCGTAAGCCTGCATCTCCAACGCCCCGGCCACACACGCGCTCCAGGATTGCAACCCCTTGGCCACCACGGGACTCATCGGGCCATTGGTCACGATATCCGAGACCGAGACGCGCCCGCCGGGTTTCAGCACCCGGAACATTTCACGAAAAACCTGCGACTTGTCTGGCGAGAGATTGATGACGCAGTTGGACAGAATCACATCAGCGGTGTTGTCGGCCACCGGCAGGGCTTCGATTTGCCCGGCGCGGAATTCCACATTGGTGACGTTGAGTTTTTGCGCGTTGGCGCGGGCGCGTTCCAGCATCGCCGGCGTCATATCCACGCCGATGACGTGACCGCTGGCCCCCACGCGTTGAGCCGCGAGAAAACAATCTATCCCGCCCCCCGCGCCGAGGTCCACGACCACCTCGCCCGGGCGGAGGTCGGCGCGCGAGATCGGGTCGCCGCACCCCAGCGATAGCTCCGTCACGCTGATGGGCAAGGCGCTGAGGTCGGCGGCGTAAAGGTCGTTGTTGCAACCACACGCGGCGGGAGCGCAGCACTCGGCGGACGAGTCGCGGGTGCGCGCAATTTCACCATAGTGTTCGCGCACCGTGGCATGCACGGTCGCCGGAGTGGTGATGGCGTCGAGGCTAACCACGTCCGCCGCCGGGGCGCAACAGTCCGCGCCCTTCACCGGAAACCCCAGGGCCTGCTTGGCCACTTTGACAAAAATATTCTCTTGGTTTGCCATGTTGATTTCTCCTAATGTGTTGATGGGTTTAGAAAATCTAGAGCGCGACCAGCGCGTTGTAGGCATACCCGGTGATGAGCGCGCCCACCCACAGGGTGCCGACGACCAGCGCGATGACGCGCCACCGCGCGATGGTGAGCGCCCCGGCGATGGCCCCCACCGAGGTGCCCGCGCCCGTGATGAGGAAGGCCAGCGCCGCGCCGGGGCTCATGCCGGCTTCGAGCAATGAGCGCACCAAAGGCAGGGAGGCTTCGGTATTGATGTAGAGCGGCAAGCCCAGGGTGGCCGCCAACGGCACGCCATAGATGTGCCCCTGACCAAACAACGCGGTGACCCAACTGGCCGGAATGAGACCATTGAGCAAATAACCGATGAAGGCAAAGCTCAGGAAATACACCAGCAAGCGGCGGCCAGCCGTGAAGGTTTCGGCGGCCAACTGACGCCCGTCGGCCAGCGTCCAGGCGCGGAGGCCCGTGGCTGGCGGCGGGGTGGGGATGGTCGGTGCCAAGCCCGAAGCGCCTGCCACGGGTTTGAAGCGGGCCTGGTTAGCCAGCCAGCCCCGGTTTTCAGCAATCTGCGCTACCAAACCGCCCGCCAGCCCCAGCAGGATGGAGGCGGCGAAAAACGCCACCGCAAACGGCCACCCGAATAACCCGGCACTATAGAGCAATTCTTGTGGGGAGGTGAGCGGGGAGGCCACCATGAAAGCCACAATCGGGGCCCAGGGCATCAAACTCGCCATCATGCCGAGAATGACCGCCGTGGTCCCGCAGGAACAGAGCGGTGTGCCCACCGCTACAGCGGTGGCCAGCACCACGCCGCCCTGGCGGTGGTCGCGCAACATGCGGGCGACCTGCTTTTGGTCCACATACAATTTCATGCCAGCGCTGACGAGCGCGCTGATTAACAAAAACGGCCAATTCACCATCAAGGTGTGCCAAACCTGACCAATTGCCGTGTTTATGAGGGTGAGTGTGAACTACCACCCGCTAGAAGCGGGTGGCTTCCGGCTTCGACGACTTGTTAAG
>CAYUFY010000166.1:0-10943 GCA_964443795.1 uncultured Anaerolineales bacterium
GGGCGAGTGCAGGTTCCGGGCCAAGCCCCAAGGCTTGGCCCAACGCGGGGGTGTCGGTGGTGGGCAAGTCGTTTAGCCAGGCCAGGGTGCGAGCCACACTTAAGCCCAAGACTGGCTCTGACCCGAAGCCCATCCCGTTGGGGATGGCCCATTCGATGGCGATTTCCAATTGCGAGGCGCATTGGTGGTAAGCCAGATAGCGGCTGGCGTGGGCGTGGGCTAGGTTGGCCCGGGGGCCAGTGACGGTCAGGGTTGCGCCGCGTTTTTGGGCCAAAACTTGGGTTTGCGGGTATTTTAGAGTCAGGCCGAACAGCCCGGTGCTGGTGGGGGTGCGAATTAGGCCTAGCGGTAGGCTGGCGGGGGCAATGAGGTTAATGAACATGATGGTGTCTTAAATTACTCAAGTTACGCATGGTCATGCCCGCATGTTCCCGATAGAAACCTTCGGGAATGACGGCGAGCATCCAAACAGGCAGTTGCAAGGCGGCTGGATGCCCGCTACGAGCACGCGGGCATGACCATTGCATAAGGTGAGTTCATTAATGAATATGGGTGGCTAGCAGTCTGTCGGAGTGACATGTAATCCTAGTTCTTGGGCGTTTTTCAGCCCAAAGTGGGGCGCGAGACCATGTTTTGGCCTTGAAACCGCCGCGGAATGGTGCTTTTCTTGGCGCGGGAAGGTCTCTCCGACAAACTGCTAGTGATCGGGTTGCCATGTCGTGGCTATTAAATATGAAATGCCGGGGGGAAGTTGGGGTCCGTAATGGCCGGGCGATTGAGCGTGAAGGGCGCGATGGGATAAGCCGTCTGGCCGTCAATCGCCAACTCGCTGAGAATCTTTCCAAGCAGACTAGCAAACTTGTAAGCATGTCCCGCGCCGCTACAGACTAAAATTTGCGGATACTGGGGCAGGGTGTCAATCACAAAATTCCGGTCGCGCGGCATATCATACAAACACGTCTTGGTATATAACTTCGGGCCGAGGAAATCCGGAATATAGGCCTTCAACCAGTCCTCCACAATCTGCTCACGCGCGGGGTCGGCGGCATAAGTGCGGGTTTGTGGGGTAACGATTGGCCCGGCGGCGTCAATGGCGGCTTTGGTGGCGACCTCACCATAAACTGGAAAACCATACAGCACCTGGTCGCCATGCCAAATCCAGATGGGAAAGCGGCCAATGGCAAAATCACGCAGGTGTGGGGTGGCGTAATAAGTCACCTGCTCCTGGGTAGCGGTGATGCTTAATTTTATCCCCACGGCGGCCAGCACTTCATCGGTCCACGCCCCGGCGGTGAGGATGAGTCGCCGCCCAGTAAATACGCCGCGCTCGGTCTCGACCTCCACCCCGCCCTCAAACGGGCGAATCTTTTTCACCGGGCACTGGTCAAGGATGGTCGCACCATGCAAGCGGGCAGTGGCGATATGGGCCGCGTTGCCCTTGGCCGCATCGGCCAGGCCGGTGTCGGCTTGCCACAATACTTCCACGGCCTCTTGGACGTGGAAGTGGGGATAGCGCCGCATTAACTCATCACCGTCAAAACGCTCATATGGGATAGCGGCGGCATCCATGGCGTCAGCGTAGAGGTTGATTTCGCGAATGTGCGGGCTGTGTTTGGCCGCCAGTTCCACACTGCCAGTTTTATGCACCACCTGTATGCCCGATTCTTCTTCCAGAGTCCTCCACGCCAGGTAGGTGTGTGGCGTAAGTCGGGTGTAGTTTGCGTGATGATAGGTGAGCCGGATAATGCGCGAGTGGTCTTGCGAGCCGCCGTGAATATGGCCGAGCGCGAATTGCTCCAACCCCAACACGTCTGCGCCCGCGCGGCGGGCCAGCCAATAGGCGGCGCCGCTCCCCAGACCGCCACAACCTAAGACAATGTATTCGTAATGCGTTCGGGTTGGCATGGACTTGGAAAGCATAAGAGTGGGATTATAATCCACCCATGCTCAATTCTATTCGCCAAAAGCGGGTGTTGATGGGAGTGGGGGCGCTGACCGGGGCGTTGCTTGGCTTGGCTGGCCTAACGCTAATGTCGCAATTTCAAAACTACTATCACGCCGCCGATTATCCAGGCTCAGCCGCGGTGGCCGACCATCGTTTGTACCGATGGACGCCGAGTCTGTATGCTCGGCGCGATACATCCTATCGCACATTTGATTTGTTTCCAGCTGTATACAATTGGTATTCTGGCCGATTTCAATTGGGGCCGGAAGCCCGCGCGGAAAGCGCCTGCATCACCATGGATCGCTCGCGCCCCTGGTTGTTCCTGGACCAACACGTTGTGGTGACCATCTGCGATACGGGCAAAGACCGGATGATTTTTGTGATGCGGACGATTTCATTCCGGTATTAGCGGGGCTATTCCCGTCGGGGCGCGGCTGAGTTATTTTTGAGCCTGACTCGCGGGGGCGCGGGTCTCCCGGACATCCACAATTTCCTGATCGGGGATGGCTTTCAGCGTGGCCTCCAGTTCCTCCCGCGTGCACCGGCGCACTTTCAGGATCAAATCCCAGGTGTCAGTGCGGCGCGGGGTGCGGACCGAGCCCATGGCCATGATGCCCCAGCCTTTATCGGAAATGGCGCGGGTGAGTTTGAGAAATTCACCTTTGCGGTCGGGAACGCGCATGATGATGCGAAAACCCGCGTCCTTGGCGCCCAGCAGATTTTGAAGCTCAATCATCAAATCGGTTTCGGTGATGATGCCGACCACCACCTGGCCATCCTCCACCACTGGCAACCCGCTGACCTTGTGGTTGATCAGCAAATCGGCCGCTTCTTCCAGCGTCGCTTCGCCGCGGATGGTATATAAATCATCACCTTTGACCATGACTTTTTCCACGGTCAGGTCGCTGAGATAGCGGGTGATTTCCCAGACATCCAAACTGCTCAACCGGTCGGGGGTAATGGCCAGGCGTTGCCGGGTGACCAACCCCAACAGACTTTTGCCATCGCCCACCACGGGCAGATGCCGGATGTTGTTTTCGTTCATGATTTTCTGCGCTTCCGTCACGCGCAGGGTTGGCTCGACCAAAATGGGATGACGGGTCATGTAATCTTTAACCAACATGGTTTTGACCTTTCGCTGAGGATTGATGCACCACTGGTTCCAGCTGGCGTAATTGCTCCAATGGAATGTGACAAAAGATTTTGTGATTTTGATCGGCGGCTTGCCACCCGGGCATAGTTGTTTCGCATATTTTCCCACCGTCGGGTAACAGGTGGCGCCGTGGACAGCGGGTGTGGAACCGACAACCGCTCGGGGGGTTAAGCGGGCTGGGGACCGATCCCTCCAATCGAATATGCGCTTGCTCTATGGCGGGGTCGGGGATGGGGATGGCGGCCAACAGCGACTCGGTGTACGGATGATAGGGCGGGGCGTAGATGGCTTCGGCGGGGCCAATCTCCACAATTTGGCCCAGATACATTACGGCCACATAGTCGGCCATAAACCGCACCACGCTCAAGTCGTGCGAAATAAACACCATGGTGGTGCCATGCTCTTTTTGAATCTCCAGCAACAGATTGAGAACGGCGGCTTGCACCGAGACATCCAGGGCCGAGACCGGTTCATCGCACAACACCAAGTCCGGGCGGCCGGCAAAAGCGCGGGCGATACCCACCCGCTGTTTTTCGCCGCCGCTCAATTGGCGGGGCAGGCGGTTATAGTAATGCTCATCCAGTTTGACCGCCCGCAAGAGGCGCACCACCTCATCGCGAATTTGGTGGGTGGGGACCAGTTTAAAGCGGCGCAACGGGCGCTCAATTTGCTGGCCCACACTATAGGTCGGGTTGAGAGTCGCGTCCGGGTTTTGGAACACCATCTGGAGCTCTTTGATGACATTCAACTCCCGGCGATTGACGCGCTGGTTGATGTCGAAGCCCATGAATTGGGCCTTGCCCCCCGTGGCATCTTCCAGCCCGATGATGGTTTTGACCAGCGTGCTTTTGCCGCAACCGGATTCGCCCACCACGCCCAGGGTGAGGCCCTTAGTGACGTTGAAGGTCACGCCGTCGAGGGCCTTCACGTATTCTTTTTTGCCCAAGCCAATCAGGCTCAAGGCGGAACTGTTGGGGTGGCGATAATAGGTTTGCAGATCGGTGGCTTGCAACAAGGCTTCGGGGTTGGCGCTGGGCGTTGAATCCAGTGTAAGGATCATGTCACTGGGGGGTTGCCATTGGGCCGGGTCAATCTCTTCCGAGAACAGACAGCGGGTGAGATGCGTATCCTGAATGGAGCGCAGGGGGGGGCGTTGGGTGCGGCAGGTGTCGCGGGCGTAGTCACAGCGGGGTTCAAACACGCACCCCGGGGGCAGGTTGTCGGGCGCGGGCACCCGGCCCCGAATGGGATACAGGGTGCTGCTTTCTTTACTGCGCCCTAATTTGGGCAGACAGCGGATGAGGCCCTGCGTGTAGGGATGCTGGGGGCGGGCAAAAATTTCCGCGACCGGGGCTAATTCGACCATCTCGCCGGCATACATGACGCCGACCTTGTCGCTCACCCGCGCGATGACGCCGAGGTTATGGCTGATGAACAAAATGGCCGTGTCGAAGTCGCGGCGCAAGTCAGAGACCAGGTCCAACACGGCCGCCTCGACGGTCACATCCAGCGCGGTGGTGGGTTCGTCCATCACCAACAAGGCCGGGTTGTTGAGCATGGCCATGGCGATGATGACCCGCTGTTGTTGGCCGCCGGAAATTTGGTGGGGGTAGCGCTCCAGCACTTTGGCGGGGTCGGGCATGTACACGCGGTGGAGCATGTCAACGCATTTTTGGCGGGCTTCTTCTAGGGTGATGCCCCGGTGAATGGTGAGGACTTCGGTCATTTGCTCGCCTACCCGCAACACGGGGTTAAGGGAGGTCATCGGGTCTTGATAGACCATGGCGATTTGGTCGCCGCGGAGTTTGCGCAATTCCTCCTCGGTGCGGCCTACCAGCGATTGCCCTTGAAATAAAATATCGCCTTTGACGATTTTGCCGTTGCGCCCCAAATAATTCACCAGCCCATAGGCCACCGTGGTCTTGCCGCACCCCGACTCCCCGACGATGCCGAGCGTCTCGCCGCGATGAATTTCAAACGACACGTCGCGCACCGCGTTCACATCACCATAGCGGGTTTCATAGGCGATGGCGAGGTCCTTGACGCGCACTACTGGTTGATCCATTTTTCCACCAACTCGAGTCATGGGGGTTACTCCACAAACAAAAATCAGTGAGCAGTAATCAGTAAACAGTAATTAGTAATTGTTGCTGTGCTGAATAACCAATTACCAAGTACTAATTACCAATTAGCGATACCGTTGCAATTCTTCGTTCAGGCCATCGGCCATTAAGTTGAAGCCGACCACCAGCATGGCGGTGGCGAGCGATCCGCCTAGCGCGGCCCAGGGATGACCCGCCTGGATGAAGGCGCGTCCGCCGTTGACAATGGAGCCCCAATCGGGCGAGGGCGGGGGCAGGCCCAACCCCAGGAAGCCGAGCGTGCCGATGGCAAACACCGCATAGCCAACCCGGAGCATCGCATCCACCATGATCGGGCCGCGGGCGTTGGGCAAAATCTCGACGAACATGATGTACCAGGCGCTTTCGCCGCGCGTTTGGGCGGCGGCGACATAGTCGCGGGTCTTAATATCGAGCGTCAAACTACGCACCAGCCGCGCAATCCCGGGCATCCCGGCGACGGTGATGGCAATGACAATGTTGACCGGGTTGGGGCCTAGGGCCGAGATAATGACCATATAGAGCAGGATGGTGGGGAAGGCCAGCATGCCATCCAGGATGCGCATGATGACTTCGTCGGTTAGCCCGCCGTAATATCCGGCCACCACACCCACCGTTCCGCCAATGAGCAGGGCTACCAGGACCGAGAGGGGGGCCAAAACGAGAATCGTGCGGGACCCGACTGCCAGGCGCGCCCAAATGTCGCGGTTGTTGCGATCGGTGCCGAGCCAATGTTGGGCGGAGGGTTGTTGCATTACCCCGCCGTCAGAGAATTTAAAGGGCGAGTAGCGCGCGAGCCAGGGGGTAGGCTCAAAATCTTTAGCACCGGTCCAGCACCGGGGCTGGATCAGGCAATCGTCGGCGAAGAGGGCCACAATCACCCAGAACAGCACCAGGCTCAGGCCCACAAGCGCGGTGCGTGACTTGGCGAAAATTTGCCATCCGGCGACAACCTGTTGCCACACGGATGGTGATTTGAAAACGGGGGCGGCGACGACGCTGGGGGTTGGGTTGGCAACGGTCATAAAAAATCTCCTGGTGAATGGCTTATGGCGAATAGCGACTTGCCGCTGACTACCGGCTATTTGCCATCCACTATTTGCTATCGGCCATCAGGCGTACCGAATGCGCGGGTTGAGAAAGGTGTAGATCACATCCGCGAAGAGTTGGCTCACGACCGCAATGACCACCAAGACCATGGTGATGGCTTCCACCGCAAAGACATCTTTGAAGAGCGCGGCTTGCAGCGCGAATTGCCCCAGCCCCGGATACCCAAACACCGACTCGACCACCACAATGCCGCCCACCAGCCAGTTAACATGCAACATGATGACGGTAATGGGGGCCATCAGAGCGTTTTGCAGCGCATGTTTGAAAACAATCTGCATGCGGGGTAGGCCTTTGAGCACGGCGGTGCGGATATAGTTGGTGCGCATCACTTCCACCATACTGGCGCGGGTAATCCGTAACACGTACCCCAACTCCACCAGGGTTAGGGTCAGGATGGGCAGGATCAACATTTGGGGCTTTTCAAAGATGGAGGAGTCGGAGCTGATGACCACCGCGCCCGGCACCAGTTTTAGCCAGGTCGCAAAAATCAAAATCATAAATGTCCCACTGGCGAATTCTGGAGTGGCAGTGGCCACCAGACTGCTGACCGAGAGAAACCGATCCACAAATTCGCCTTCATTCAAGCCGGCAATCAGGCCCAATACTAATGCAATGGGCATAATAATTAGAAAGGCAATCCCGGCCAGGAACCCAGTGTTGATTAGTCGCCTGCTCAGGGTCTCAGACACCGGGCGGCGGGTAAGGAAGGATACCCCCGCATCGCCGCGCACGATGCCTTTTTGCAAGGGAATATATCGGTGTGGCGCCCCTGCCGCTGAAATCCAAGTGGCTTTGGTCAAAGTCCATTGCTGGAGGCTATCCCCTTTAACCCACATCGCGGCGTGTCCAGCGGTGTCCACCCCCCAAAAAACGGGTATCCCGTCGGCATCCGGTTTCCAAACATCCGCGCCGAGAGGCACCTCCTCGACTTTGGAGCCATCGGGTTGCCGGACTAATTTGAGCATGGTCTCGGCATCGTTGGTGGTGTTTTGGTAGAGTGACCCGTCGGTGTCCACGATCCACCAGGTGTACCGATCCGCGCTTTCATCATACAGGCGGGTCAGAGGGTGACCAATCAAACGCGCCGCTTGCCAGTCACTGCCAATTATCCAGCGGAGGTAACGCGTTAGGCCCGGTTGGTCCAGCCCATTCTGGGCATTAAACGAAGCTTTTTGATCCGGGGTAATGGTGTTGCCCAGGGTGTTGACGGCAATGTCGCTGGGCAGTAGTTCTGAAATGGTGAAGATGGCGACTGACACCATGAATAAGGTCAGGATCAGGAATGTGACACGGCGGATAAGGAACTTGACCACGGGTGATCTCCTACTGCCATACATCAGTGGTGGCTGTGACTGGTTGTTCAGGCACTCGGGTTGAGTGCCGCCAGTTTGGCTCTGTCACAGTTACCTTGGAGTAAGTGCCTGTTTGCTTTACGTCCGCTTGTCACACCCGCACAGGCGAGTGTCCTGTTCGCAGAGGCTGGATTCCCGCGCAAGCGGGAATATGACGCGGCGTAAATCAAAAAATGCTTACAGAAGCAGACCCTAAAGGGGGTAAAGCCTTTAGGGTCTGCTGGTCCAACGGTCTAGCGTTTATTTAAACGGATTTTTGTCGGGGTCGTACCAGGTATCGGTCACAAGGACGTAGCCAGTGGGATGCGCACCGACATTGTTGAAAGCCGGATTGTAGGCGTCCCAAACGTTCTGCCAGTAGGCAATGCCGATGGAGCCACGTTCCTGCTGAATGCGCTCCAAATCCTTCATCACGGCTTGGCGGGCTTCGCTATCGGCGATGCCCTGCGCTTTCTGGAGCAGTTCGGTGAACTCGGCATCCACCCAGCGGCTCTCATTCCACGGCACGGGCTTGCCTTCGGAGTCGGCGATGTAGGCCAATGGTAGGAGCATGACGGCCAACGGGCGGTGCGTCCAGGGGGTCACACCCACCGCGGCTTCGGTCCACAGGTCCCAGTAGGCCGACATTGGCATGCTGTTCAAGATGACGTTGATGTTCCCGGCCTTGGCATCTTCTTTAAGCGTCTCGATGTAAGAGACGACATCGCTATTATCGGTACCGACCGCAATCTCAACATCCAGACTATCCAAGCCATTTTTCTGGAGCAGGGCCTTGGCGCCTTCGGGATCGTATTTGGGGGTCTCGATGGGGGCGTAGTCGGGTTGCACCGGAGCGACGTGGGTGTCCTGACCTTCTTCGGCTTCGCCAAAATACGCGGATTGGACGATCCGGGAGCGGTTTTGGCATTTCTTGATGGCCGAGCGGATGTCGTTATTATCATAGGGGGGCACATCCACCCGCATCCGGAGAACCCGCGCCTGGGCGGTGCGCGCCGAGTAAACCTTGACGTTGGCGTCGTTCTTGAGGGTTTGGAATGTATCCGCCCCTGGCCGATATTCATGGATTTGGCCACCTTGCAAAGCGGCAACATTCGCGGTACTGCTGCCACCCAGATCAACAAATTCAACGGCATCCAGGTACGGCAAGGGTTGGCCATCTTCGCCCATCTGCCAATAGCCCTCGCGTTTTTCCACGCGCGCGCCTTCGCCCACTTTGTATTTGACCAACTTGAAGGGGCCGGTGCCGACGTTCTTGAGGGTGTTCACATCACCATCGAAACTCGGGTGAACAATTTGGGCGGGGTAGTGGAACAGGTTCTCGGCCACATCCACTTTGGATTTGGCGAATTTGAGAATCACGGTGTAGTCATCTTTGACCTGAACACCATCCATGGTCAGGAAGCCCTCAAAGAGGCCCAGGACGGATGACCCCACATCGGGGTTGAGCCATTGGCCAAAGTTGAATTTGACGTGTTCCGCCACAAACTCCTCGCCATTGGACCACTTGATGCCTTTGCGCAGGTTCAGGGTCCATTCAGTGGCATCCCCGTTGGCTTGCCAGTTGTCCAACAAATAAGGGTGAGTAATGCCGTTGCGGTCGGTGAGGGTGAGATACTCAAATTGAGTGCGGAGTACATCCGATCCCTCAGTCCAGGATAAACGGGCGGGGTGATCTACAGCTTGAAGCGGAAAGCCAATCTTGAGCACGCCGCCGCGTTTGATGGTGGCCACGGCGGGGGCGGTGGTGGCCTCTGGGGCCTGCGTCGCGGGCGCGCCGCAAGCGGCCATGACCCAGGCGGCGCTGGCGCTGGCACCCATCAGGGAAGCCAACCGCAGAAATTCACGGCGGCTGATGCGACCATCGGCCAGGCGTTCTTGAGCTTTTTTCACATAGGGGTGAATCGTTTCTTTCTCAGCGCTCATCTTCTTCTCTCCTTAGAATGGGAATGATTGGGAAAAGTAAGCCATAATTCTGGCGACATCTTGGATAACAGGAATATATTTTTTTGAGAGTGATTAATCTCCTTTCGAATGGTGCGCCTGCTTATCAGGCGATACCGATTGAGATTTTCAGCCATTTACCCCCAGTTAAGTTGCGCTATATTAGTTCACAACAAAACTGGAGTCAACTACGCCAAGTTAGATAATGCGGTTTTTTGACCGGGCATTTATGCCGACCCAGGCCGTAGAGTGGGCTTCACCTTTTCAGTAACCGGCCGCCGCGGTGCCCCAAGCTGGTCCGGCCCCGGCGTGCAGATGCCGGGTTTGCGGATCAATGGCAATGGCGCAGATTCGGCCAAAAGGATTGGATCCCGGATGCGCGGTGACGGAAGCCGGCACCACCGTGTGTCCCAGCGCGGCTAGCTCATTTTGGACCCCCACCGGGATGCGGTCATCCACCACAGTCTCCTCACCCTGGCAATGGACGCGGGGCGCGTCATGCGCGGTTTGGACATCCATATCAAAATCGAGGACATGCACCAGGGTGTGCAAGACGCCAGTTTCAATGCGATAGCCACCGGACCCCGAACCCGCAAAGCGAGGTTGCCCATTGTGGGCCACGGCAATCACTGGGGCGGCAAAGATTGGCATCTTCCCGGGGTGGATGCAGTTGGGTTGCTCCGGGCGCGGGTCAAAATTGCACATCGAATTATTCAACAAGACGCCCACTTCGGGCACATACACCATGGAGCCAAACCCTCCGGAAAGACTGGTGCAGGTGACGGCCAGATTACCGGCCTGATCGGCGGCAACCATTTGGGTTGTGCCCAGGGGGCCGCCATAGGAGGGCTTGGTGGGCAAGCGCTCGGGGGCTTGCATGACCTCTTCATAAGGCCACGGATCGCCGGCCGCAATGGGGCGGGGTTGGGCGCGATCCAGTTTTATTCCGGCGGCGCGGGCGGCGGCAAAGGCGCGACTGGCCAGGCCATTGACCGGACTGCGGGTGAAATCGGGATCGCCGTAATGCCACATGCTATCGCAAAACGCACTGCCCAGGGCCTCGGCCATTAAATGCCGGAACTCCACACTCTCCGGGCCATAAGCCCGCAGATCAAATTGATCGAGGAGGTTGAGGGCCTCGTAACTCACCTGGTCGTAGCACGAGATGTAATCATAGCCCCGATAGCGGGCCGGTTTTTCGCGCATGATCTTGGGCCGGAAGTTAGTGAGGTCGGCGGCGGTGAGAAGGCCACCATGCCCGACCACATATTTTTCAATCGCCGCCGCCACCGGGCCGGTGTGGAACCCCGCCGGGCCTGCGG
>CAYUFY010000167.1:0-10939 GCA_964443795.1 uncultured Anaerolineales bacterium
GAACCCATCGCCACCCCCGACGCGCTCGACCGGGTGACGGTGGAGCGCCTCCTCGCCCCGGCCTCGCTCCCGGCCTTCCCGCGCTCGATGATGGATGGCTACGCGGTGCGGGCGCAGGATACCTTCGGGGCCAGCGCCACGCTCCCGGCCTACCTCACCCTCGCGGGCGAGGTGCCCATGGGGCGCGCGCCCACCTTCGAGATCCGCCCGGCCCACGCGGCCCTCGTCCACACCGGCGGCATGTTGCCCCCCGGCGCGGATGCGGTGGTGATGATCGAAGTCACCCAAACCGCGCGCGCGGGCGAAATCGAAATTCTCAAAGCCGTCGCCCCCGGCGAAAATATTTTAAAAGTTGGCGAGGACGTGACCGCAGGCGCGGAGATTTTTCCGGCGGGCCACTGGCTGAGGGCGCAAGACCTCGGCGGACTCTCCGCCCTGGGGGTCACGCGCCTCCGCGCCGCCCGGCGGCCCCGCGTGGCCCTGCTCGCCACCGGCGATGAAGTGGTTCCCCCCGAGGTGGACGCTGGCCCCGGGCAGGTGCGCGATGTGAACTCGTACGCCGTCGCCGCGCAAATTGTCCGCGCGGGTGGCGCGCCGGTGCGCTGTGGCATCGCCCCCGATAATTTCGCCGAACTGCAACGCCGCGCCGCCGCCGCGCTCGCCGAGGCCGATATGCTGGTGCTCTCGGCGGGGAGTTCGGTGAGCGTGCGCGATATGACCGCCGAGGTAGTCAATAGTTTAGGAAAGCCCGGCTTGTTGGTGCATGGCGTAGCGGTCAAACCCGGCAAGCCCACCATTTTGGCCGTGGCAAATGGCAAACCCATCATCGGCTTGCCCGGCAACCCGGTGAGTGCCATGGTCATCGCCGACTTGTTCGTCGTCCCCACGGTGCATCATCTGCTCGGGTGCGCGCGCCCCCCGCAAAGGCAGTTGGTCCACGCGCGGCTCACGCACAACGTCCCGTCGCAAACGGGCCGCGTGGATTACGTCCCCGCGAAGTTGGTCATGCGCGATGGTGAGCCATGGGCCGAGCCAGTGTTTGGCAAATCGAATCAGATTTTCACTTTGGTATTCGCCGATGGCATGGTGGTTATACCGAGCGATGCCAACGGCGTGAGCGCAGGGGAGCTGGTGGCGGTGCGCTTGTTTTGAAAATTATAGCTCTACCGTTTTTTACAGGATTGGCGTAGGTCGCGCTTGAAGCGCGACGGTTTTCGCCGCCTCAGGTGTCGGGCTACAAGCCCGACCTACAGCAGGTTCCTCTTCAAGCCGGTAGAACAAAAATTATTCAGGGAGTTAGCGTGAAACGGTATTTATTAATCGGATTGATATTGCTGACCTTGCAAACCTACCCCATCCCCGGCCACCACTTGCCCGATGGCGGGTTGTGGGAGGATGAGGCCGGGGTGGATTGCCACACCACCGCCTGCTGGAGCGAAGCCGACCAGCAAAAGGTGGCCTTCATTTGCTACGATGAAATGCAGGGCTTGCTCGAAGTGGGGATGGCTTCGTGCGCGGCGACCATTGCCAATCGGGAACGACAACCCAAACTGTGGGGCAAATCACTCGATTGGATCATCCGCTACAACCAGTTCGCCGTGATTTCAGCCAAGACACGCCCGTGGGAACAGGGCAAAACCCCGCCCCCCGAGGCGCTGGCGGCGGTGGCGCGGTTTGTGAGCGGCGAGCACGACCCGCGCGGTTGCTGGCAATACGATAGTTTTCAAGGTAGCACCCCCGAGATTGCCAAAGAATGGTTGAAGGTGGCCCCCGAGCGGCGCTGTATTATCGTGCGCGCGCCCCAGGCGGCGTTATTTTTCAATTGGCGCGATGGATAGATTCCGGAGATACCATGAACCCTCAAATCATCAGCGCGGTCAGGACCTTATTGCAACAAGGGCGCAAGATTGAAGCGATCAAAGCCTACCGCCTGGCCACGGGAGTCGGCTTGGCCGAAGCCAAAGAAGCGGTGGAGGCCATTGAAGCCGGGCAGAGCGAGGTCATGCGTGAACCCCAGCCGCCGCCCAGCGGCAGTTACGCCTTGCAGGTTTTCAAATGCCCGGGGTGTGGCGCGTCACTGTCCCTTGACGAAGACGACACCCATATCACCTGCCCCTTCTGTGGTAGCACCGTGGTCGTGCCCGAGGCCATACGCCCCCAACGTGCCGAACCTGTGCAGCCCATCATCATCCAAACCCCGGCCGCGGCTGGGCCGCCAACTGCCCAACCTCAAGCCCGTTCTGGATGCTCGGTCATTATTGGGATCGTGGTGGTGGCACTCATCGCGCTAGGGAGTACGATCTACACCACCTTGCGGAGACAGGCCGCGACCAATGATACTCAAGCGCTGGTCGAATCCATCCAGCAAACCAGTCAGGCCATCACCAGCAATATCCTCACCGAAGTGCCGGCCACCCTCGATTTGACCCGGCTAGCGCCTTCCCCGGCTTCCGCCTTTGCCAACGTGGTTTTGCAATTCGGCAGTGAGGGCACGGGCAATGGCAAGTTTGATGATGCCCGCTCCATCGCCGTTGACCCCGAGGGCAATATCTACGTCGCTGAATACGGCACCGGGCGGGTGCAAAAGTTCGACGCGGCCGGAAAATTTTTAGTCGCCTGGAACACGGGCATTGATTCCCCGCTACGCGGCATGGTGGCGGACCGCGCGGGGCACCTCTTCATTGTGCAGGGGAGCGACCTGCTCGAATTTGACGCGGACAGCGGCGAGCCAATCACCCAGTTCAGCGGCGGGTTCTATGACGATGTCGTGCTTCTGCCCAATAACAACCTGCTCGCCGCCGATGTCAGCGCCAGCCGCGACAACCTCGTCATCCTCGATCCCCAAGGCCAGGTCGTCACCACCATCCAGGAAGCCATCAGCGGGCAAAGTGGTGAGACTGAACTGAATATCCGCCTCGCCGCCGATGGGCAGGGCAATATCTACGCCTTAGGCACCTTCAATAATGCCATCTTTGTCTTCTCGCCCGAGGGCCAGTTCCGCAACCGATTTGGGAGCGACGGCGACGAACCCGGGCAGTTCCGCGCACCCGGTGCTCTGGCCGTGGACAGCCAGAGCCGCGTGTACGTCAGCGACTTCAAAGGCCTCCAGGTCTTCGCCGCCGATGGGCGCTATCTTGACCTGATCACCCTGCCCGACTTTGCCCACGCCTACGGCCTGACCCTGACCGATCAGGATGAATTATTTGTAGCAGCAGGCACCCAGATAATCAAATTAACCTTGAATCAATAAACCATGCTCCCCCCTACCCCTCTCACCCACACCTCCCCCTCAACCAATATCGAATGCGCCATGAACATCGGGCCACAACAACGCCGCCGCCGTATGACCTTTGGCCTGGTGACGCTCTCTTTGGGCGCCATCATCGCCGTTACCCTCATCGCCCTCGGCGTTGAGCGGTGGTGGCGCTTGCCGCTGTTTCTGCTGTTCAGCGCGGGCGGCACCGGAATTTTTCAGGCGCTCGACAAAACCTGAGTGGCCCTCGCCGCGCAAGGTTTGCGCAACATGGATGACGGCTTAGAAAAAGTCGCCGACACTGGCTTGCAGGCCCACCTGCGGCGCCAAGCCACGCAGGTGTATTTCAAATCCATTCTGCTCGGCGTGGGGCTGACCCTCCTCTGTTTATTACCCGGTTAATCGGCATGGCCAAACACAAAATTTATCTCGACGATATCGCGCTCGATGAAGCCTGGGGCCGCCTGCGGGCGGCGCTCACCCGCGCGGGCCTCTGGCAAGCCCTGGCGGGCGAGGCCCTCCCGCTGGAGCGCGCCCGAGGGCGGGTAACCGCCGCCCCGGTGTGGGCACGGCTCTCCGCGCCGCATTATCACGCCTCGGCCATGGATGGCTACGCTGTCACCGCGCAAGAGACCGCCGCCGCCAGCGAGGCCAACCCCGTGCGCCTCACCGTTAATTCGCAGGCGTACTATGTGGATACGGGCGACCCACTCCCGGCCCAAGCGGATGCGGTGATACCCATTGAAAATGTGCAGGTGATAGAAAACCAGTTATTAGTAAATGGTAATTACCAATCACCAATTACGCACATCGAACTCCGCGCCGCCGTCACCCCCTGGGCGCATGTGCGCCCGATGGGCGAGGACATGGTGGCGACGGAATTGGTTCTGCCCGCGAATCATCTTCTGCGCCCGGTGGATTTGGGCGCGATTGCGGGGTGCGGGCATCCCACGGTTTGGGTGCGCCGCCGCCCCCGGGTGGCCGTCATCCCCACCGGCACCGAACTGGTCCCCACGGGGAGCAAAACCGTCAAGCCCGGCGACATCCTCGAATACAACTCGCTCGTCCTGGCCGCGCAAGTTGAGCAATGGGGCGGCGTGGCCACGCGTTACCCCATCATCCCCGACGACTTTGAGCGCATCAAAGCGGCGGTGGCGGAGGCCGCCCAAACGCATGATCTGGTGTTGCTCAACGCAGGCTCGTCCGCTGGCTCCGAAGATTTTTCGGCACGGGTCATTGCCGAACTCGGCACCGTGTTGGTGCATGGCGTGGCGGTGCGCCCTGGGCACCCAGTCATCTTAGGAATGTTGGACGCACTCCAAACTTCAAACTCCCAATCTCCAATTACCAAGCCCCCAACCCCCATCATCGGCATCCCCGGCTATCCCGTTTCAGCCGCGCTCACCGGCGAAATTTTTGTCGAGCCGCTCCTCACACACTGGCTGGGCCGCGCTCCCGAGACGCCTCCCACGCTGGCGGCGACCATCACCCGCAAGGTGCTCTCGCCGCTCGGGGACGACGAATATCTGCGGGTCACCGTTGGCCGCGTGGGCGAGAGAATCGTCGCCACGCCGTTGTCGCGCGGGGCCGGGGTCATCACGTCCCTCGTCCGCGCCGATGGCATCGTCCGCATCCCCCGGCACAACGAAGGCCTCAACGCCGGCGACTCGGTCACGGTGCATCTCTATCGCTCACCCGCCGAGATTAACCGCACCATCGTGGCCATTGGCTCGCACGATCTCACGCTGGATTTATTGGCGCAATTTTTGGCCGAGCGCGAACGGCGGTTGTCGTCGGCCAATGTGGGCAGTCAGGGTGGATTGGTGGCGTTGCGGCGGGGCGAGGCGCATTTGGCCGGGAGTCATTTACTCGACCCCGACACCGGCGAGTACAACCTGAGCTACATTCAAAAGTATTTACCCGACACGCCGGTGATGTTGGTGACGCTGGTCGGGCGCGAGCAGGGTTTGATGGTGCAACCCGGCAACCCCAAGGGCGTGCGCGCCCTCGCCGATTTAGCCACCCCGGGCGTGAAATTTGTAAACCGGCAACGGGGCGCGGGCACGCGGGTGTTGCTGGATTTTGAGCTGGACAAGGTGGGTTTGAAACCCGAGGCGATTACGGGCTACACCCGCGAGGAATATACCCACCTCGCGGTGGCCGCCGCGGTGGCCTCCGGCGTGGCCGATTGCGGGCTAGGCATCACCGCCGCCGCCCGCGCGCTGGAACTGGAGTTCGTGCCGCTGTTCAAAGAACGCTACGATCTCGTCATCCCACGCGAACATTACACCAGCCCCCTGCTCCAACCACTGCTGGAATTGTTGCACGACGCCGAATTCAAAAAACAGGTGGCGGCACTGCCTGGGTATGACATCACGCCCATGGGGACGGTGGTTAAGGAGCTATAGGAATTGTCCCATGTCCTTTCAAAAAATATTCCCCATTCTCACTTCCATTGCCATCATTCTTGTCGTGGCCGTGTTGCGCGACCGATCGCGCGCGCTGGCGGCGGTGCTGGCGACCATGCCCATTAACATTCCGCTGGCGTTGTGGATTGTCTCGAGCGGCGCGGGCGGCGATGCTCAGGTGAGCGCAGAGTTTGTGCGCTCACTGGTGATTAGTCTGATCCCCTCGTGGGCGTGGTTGGGCGTGGTGTTTTTTGGCATCCGCGCCGGGTGGGGGGTGCTCTGGGCGATTGGCGCGGGTTATGGGGTGTGGGTGATGTTGATTGCCGGGCTGTTTTACTTTGGGGTGCTGGCGATGCCGAAATAAGAAGAGGAAGAAGGAAGGAGGAAGACTTCCTCCTTCCTTCTTCCTCTTTCGATTCTGCCTACAATCGGTCTTTCAGCCACTCAATGCCGGGACCGGCAATGGCGGGTGTGGAGGGGTTGGCGACTTCGTGGTCTAAACCCAGCAGGGGCATCACGGTGAGGGGCGAACGGACGCGGCGGGCGATTTCATAGGACGCGGAAAAACTACAAATACTGTCGCGGGTGCCATGCACCAGCCCCACCGGGCATTGGATGTGGCCGAGAATATCGCGCAAGTGATAGGGTTTCGCCATCTCAAACAATTCGGGCAGTGTGCGCGCGCCGATGGCGTGGGCGATGTAGTCTTGAATGCCGGGCACGGCCTGATCAATATCACGGGCAATGTCGAAGGCGGGCGCGAAGACGAGGCAGGCTTTGGGGAGGGCGCTAGCGGCGGCCACGCGCAAGGCCCAAAAGCCGCCCATGCTGGAACCGAGCAGGCCCACCCGGGCCGGGTCAACGCTGGGGTGCGCGCTCACCGCGGCGAGCGCGGCCACGCCTACCGCTTCTTCGTCCGGCAACATGCGCGGGCCGTCAAAGTTTTCGCCGTGCGCGGGCATATCAATACAAAAGGTGGCGTAGCCCGCCTGACGGAAGAGCCCCGTGAAATAGTCCATCGCATTTTTTTCGCCGGCTACGCCGTGAATAGTGACGAGCGTTGGGAAGCGCTGGTTGGTCGCGGCGTGCGGCGGGAGATGCAAGAGGCCGCTCGTGCGCCCGCGCGGATGCGTGAATTCCAGCCGCTCAACGCGCTCGCCGGTGAGTTCGCGGAGTTGGGCATGCAACTGTGCCGTTTGAACATGCGCTGACCGAAGCTCGGCCATGGGGACATGAAAATAATAATGGTCGCCGCCGGTGGCCATGTTGAGCAGGAAAAGCGCGTACTGGCCCGCCCGAATGGCACGCGCGGTATCGCCCTGGGCGCGGGCCATTTCCAGTTCGGTCAGATGTGTGGCAGCGATTTCTTCCCAGGCCGTGCGCCAATCGCGGCGCGAGCGCATCCGGCGGGCGACGCGGCGCGTGTCTTCCGGGCGGATGCCGACCTTCTCCATCACGGCGAGGTTACGGGGTGAATCGAGAATAAACAGACCTAAACCAAGCCGTAAGGCCAATTCGAACAGCGGGGCCGGCGGGCCGGGGATCATCCGCCCGGGCCGGGTGGTCACCGGGGTGGTGAGGTTCAGTGAGCGCAGATAAGCAGGGAAAGAGGAGGTGTCGGGGGACATGGCCCACAGGCCCGGTCGGGCCGTTAGTAGCGCGGCACCTGGGGGTCAACCAGCACCGACCACGCATCTATCCCGCCGGCGAGATTGGCGACGTTTTTGAATTTGAAGTTTTGTTGAAGATAATGCGCGGCCATGTAACTGCGCTGGCCGCTGTGGCAATAGCAGACAATCTCGGCGTTGGCATCGAACTCCCGCGCCCATTGCATGAGCTGGCCCAGGGGCTTGAGTTGACCACCGGGAATGCGGCAAAAGGCGTACTCATCGAGCTCGCGCACGTCAATGAGCAGAGGAGGATTCGGGCTTTTGAGCTTTTCGGCGAGTTGGGGGGCAGTGATTTCGGTAACCATGTTTTTATCAACGGATTTAGTGGGTTAGCTTAATGGGATAGGGGTGATGACCAACGCAAACATGACCAAAGCCAAAATCGCCAATGCTTTGCGGCGCGGGTCGAGTTCGGTGATTTGATCCAGCGGTTCGGCGTGGACCCGGCCCACAAAGTAAATGATCGCGGCCCATAACCACCAACCTTGCCAAAGAAAACCGATGGCCACGAGGAAGGCAATGATAAAAGGCACCACGCGCCGGGCTTTGGAACCGATGAGGACATAGAGGGCGTGGCCGCCGTCGAGTTGTCCGGCGGGGATGAGGTTGAGGCCGGTAACCAGCAAGCCGCCCCATCCGGCCCACGCGATTGAGTTAAGGTAGACATCCAGACCAGCTTCGGGCCGGGGCAGACCGGTGAGGTAATAGCGCAACATATACAAAATCTGGGGCAGGTTGCCGAAGGAGACCGGCTCGGGAAGAAGTTTGCCAAAGAGAAGATATTTCAAAGCCACATACAGGATGGAGTTGCCTTCAAACCCACCCCCCGGGGTGATGGCTTTAACGGGCGAGGTGAGCAGACCATAAATCAGCACGGGCACGGCCACGATGAACCCGGCGAGTGGCCCAGCGATGCCCACATCCAATAACACGCGTTTATTGGTCGGCGGCGATTTAAGTTGAATGACCGCGCCCATGGTGCCGAACGGACTGAGCAGAGGCAAGGGGATGAAATAGGGCAAGGTCACGGCGAGGTTGTGTCGCCGCGCCATGAAGTAGTGCCCCAGTTCATGCGCCAACAAAATGCCCAACATGCTCAGCACAAACGGCCACCCGGACAGAATAATGGGCAACCACCCCAGCGGGTTGCGCGGCGGCTCGCCGGTGTAGTCGAGAATGCCACCCGTCACGAGGACACTCAAAACTGTTAGGCCAAACATGAGGTAGTTCACCCAAGCCTTGGAAGGCGTCGGCGCAATGACGCCCCGCAAGGCGTAGATCACATGCGTCTCGCCTTCCTTGCGGAAGAAGGGGGTGTAATAAAGCGCCCGGAATTTTTCCGAGAGCACGGCGTAGGCTTCGATTGAGTCCATCACCAACTGGCCGCGAAAACGAATGGCGTAGTTTTCATTGTCGCCGCGCGTGGTGTCTTCAATGCGCATGACTTGGGCGGTGAGGCTTTGCAGGAGTTCGGCGTGGTCGCCAGCGGGTTTGTGAGTTAAAGGGTAAGGGAACATTAGGAGTTATTTTATCCGTATTTATCAGAATGTGATTAGCCCCAACGAAAGCTCTGCCAGACAAACTTGCGCGGGGTGACAAACTCCCGCTCCAACGGGCCGAATTGGTGTTCGACCCAGGCGCGCAGTTCGGCGAGGCAGACTGGAAAGAATTCGTCTGGCACCGCCCAGGTGGCAGACCAGGTGCGGTGTTCGATGGTTTCGATGTGCGCGGCCAGCGTGCGGGTGGTGGACCAATCGCCAACCGTCCACTCCTCCAGCGTCGCGCCCAGGGCAAACAGTTCGCGTTTGATATCTTCAAAATCATGCACACCCGGGGGTTCATGGCCGGTTACGCCGTGCGCGGTGACAATCTCGCGCCAGTGCTTAAAAATTAACTCGGAGGGCGAGTCGTCGGGCCGCCAGTCGTGGCCGGTGAGGAAGAGGCCGCCCGGGCGCAGAATCCGTTTGACTTCGATTAGCGATTTGCGCCACTCCGCCAGCAGATGAAACACATGGACGGAGAGGGCGGCGTCAAACGCGCCGGAGGCCAGGGGCAAATCCGCCGCATCGCCGACCACCAGCGGGGGCCGCGCGGCCCCGGCGGGCAGGGTGTCCAACAAGCGCCGCATCATCTTGGGGGCCAGATCAACGCCGGTCACCGCGAAGCCGCGCGCCAGCAGGGGTTTAGCCAAGCGCCCGGTGCCCACGCCGATATCCACAATCCGCGCAGAAGCGGGCAACGCTTGAGCCGCCGCATCCGCGACGAGGTCGGCAACCCCCGGCAGGAACCCGCGCGTTTCATCGTAGCTATCTGCGGCCCGATCAAAAGGAATGGATTTAGGCATATAAACTTGTAGGGGCAGGTCTGAGACCTGCCCCTACAACAAGGCGGGGATGGATGGGAGTCGAACCCACCTGTCGCCTACCGGCGACACGACGATTTTGAAGACCGTGGCCACCACCGGATGACCTCCACCCCCGATCGGTGTGATTCTACCAGATCGCCGTGGCGTTCAATTGAACGCCTTTACCGATAAACCACGTCAATTGGTAATACACGCGGGTTGACGCTTATCCTTCGTCTGCTAAACTCACCCTATGCTCATCCATGCCCAAACACTCACTGTGCAAAACCGGCCGACTCGCGTCTGGCGCGGCGGCGACGGTCCGGCCTTATTGCTTGTTCATGGTGGCCTCGGTGATGCCCAACTCCACTGGGAAACCGTTTGGGAGCCCCTGGCCGAAACATTCACCGTGCTCGCCCCCGATCTGCCTGGTTTCGGCGAGACGGCCCCCCTCCCCAATGCCAACTTCCCGGCGTTGGCCCAGTGGCTGGTTGATTTGATGGAAACCAGCGGCCTGCCGCAGACGCTGGTGGTTGGCAACTCCTTCGGGGGAGGCGTGGCCCGTTTGTTGGCGGCCCAGCACCCCGCCCAGGTGGTGGGCCTGACCCTGGTCAATGGTGGCGCCCTACCGGAATTGCCTCCATTCGCTACCACTCTCATGCGCCTGCCCGGCCTTAGCGATTGGCTGTTCGATCAAATGCGGCGCGCCACCTTCTCGCGCTCTGGCCTACGCCCGCTCTTCGCCGACCAAAAATTCCTCACCCCCAGCTTCATCACCCGTTCCCAACAAGCCTCCACCGGTTTTGTGCGTGCCATGCGCGAGGCCGCCTTCACCCCCACCCCGGCCCACAAAACCCCGCCCGGCCGCACCCTCATCCTGTGGGGCGAAGCCGACCGGTTTGCCCCCCTCGCCTCCGCCCGCAAACTGGCCGCCGCCATCCCGCACGCGCAACTGCAAACCCTGCCACAGGCCGGGCACATGCCCCAGATCGAACAACCGGCCGCCTTCATCGCGGCGATACAAAAATTCTGTCGGGCGTGATGGTACAATGCGCCCGATGAAAAAACTAACCCTCCTGGCTCTGGTCGTGGCCCTCGCGGGGTGCGCGCCCGTTGAGATCACCGCCACCGCCACGGCCCTGCCGCCCACGCTCACCAAAGTAATTGAACCCACCAGCGCCCCCCCCACCGCCACACCCCCCCCCCACCCCCCGCCCCCCACCCACCTCGAGGCCCAACCCCCCCCCCCCCCCCCGTCGCCCCC
>CAYUFY010000168.1:0-10932 GCA_964443795.1 uncultured Anaerolineales bacterium
CTGTCCCCCGCCACGCCGCGCACCGGCAACCTGCTCCTCAACCCCAGCTTCGATTCCGGCGCGACCTACTTCCACGACCACACCCGCGAACTCGCCATTCCCGCCGATTGGCAATTCACCTACACCGACTCGGGCGCGCCACTCGAATCCAAACAGATCGCGCCGTGGGGCAAGCCGTTTACCGCGCTTGTCAATCAACGCTCCGTCACCTCGGCCGACCGCGCCCGCATTTTTGTCGGCGGCGCGTGGGTGTGGAAAGTGTGCGGGAGCGCGTCCCCTGCGTGGGCGCGGCTGTCCCAATCGGTCACCGACCTCGTCCCGGGGCAGGCGTATCGTCTCACCGTCCACCTCCTCCCCGACCTCATCGCGCGCGCCCATCCCCAACTGGCCTATGCGGGCGACCCGCTGGCCGGAGAAGCGCGCCTGACCGCGCATTGTGTGAATCTGCTCTTCGACTCTGGCTGGAAGACCGGGCGCGACCTCCCCTTTGGCCGCTACACCGCGCTCACCCTCGACTTCACTGCCTCCAACCCGCGCGCCGAACTGGCGCTGGAACTGCGCGGGCGCTGGGCCATGCCGCTCGGCGCGTGGTATGTGGACGAGCTAAGTTTGGTGGCGATTGAAGGCGAGGTATGAATTAAAAACTATTTTGCGTGGGTTTACCCTGACGGTCAGGCTGGATAAATTTGTGTACACCCTTCACCAGGTACTTGCCGCCCGGTTTTTAGGCAAAATCGCGACTTGCCCCTCCCCCGGTTTTTCTAAGCCCAATTCCTAGCATGCACAGGCATACAGATGCAGATGAACAGCGCGGTTCAGATCGTTTGTCCGAAATGCAAAGGCGAACTAGAGGAGTTAGATACAACGTCTGGCCGATGCCGGGCTTGTGGTTTGCGATACCGCATTATTGCCGACATCGTAGATCTGCGTTATCCCGTCAGTGAACTTGAGCCTGATCCTGAAATGGTAATTGCTGAACGATTAATGACTGTATACACACAATCTCGCTATCTTGATCTTGTCGAGATTTACTTTGCTAGTCTGGATGTCTCAACTGTCCCGCGACACCTCGTCTCATATTACAAAGATCATCGCTCTCAGCAATTGTCGCGAGGTAGCCAACTCACTTCTATGTTCTTGGCAAGGTTGAGGAAGTATTATGATTTGCCCGATCATGCCTCGGCACTTGAAATCGGTTGTGGGGAAGGGGCCGGTCTGGTGGCCTTATCCCAAAACTTTGAGTATGTCATTGGAGTTGACCCTAGCCTTCCTGAATTGATTCTGGCTCGGAAGTTTTGCGATGATAATGGGATCAAGAATATCCGACTGGTGCGGGCCTATGGGCAACAGCTCCCTTTTCCGGATAATGGCTTTAGCTACGTGACCGCCCAAAATACGCTTGAACATGTCTTTGATATTGATGGGGTCGTGGCCGAAGTAGCTCGAGTTCTAAAGTGCAACGGGTGCTTCGCGGCAGACTCTCGAAACCGATATGACCTATTCTTTCCCGAACCGCACGTTAAGTTGCGGTGGGTTGGCTGGCTTCCGCGCGCTTGGGCCAATGCCTACGTTCAGTGGCGCATTGGTATGAGCTATGACATGGTCCATACACGTTTGCTTTCCTATGGAGATCTCCGAGTAGCTTTGCGAAAGTCTTTTGGAGATTACTATCAGATCGTTGTCCCTAATGTCAGCGCCTATGATATACCTGCGTTCTGGGACATCATCTTGGCTAGCCTAGAACGGTTCGAATGGTTACGCCAATGGCTGGTGGTAATCTTTCCTACCCATTTGGCTCTAGCTAAGAAACGGGATTCAGACTGGTAAGTCGCCAAACCTTTTTTGAAAAAGTCTGGATAACTATCTGGTTTGCGATTTTGAAGCGCTGAAAGAGTTGACGCTCTCCACCATCAAGGCCCTTCAAGCCGATGATCCGCGTTATCCCGCGAGGTTGGAGGAGCTCCAGACCCTCCTCAACCAATACCATGAAAAAGCGAATTCAAATTCATTCGCCAGAAGTTTTTAAGAACCCCTGAGACATAATACCGATCACTGACTTGAGCATAGCCCCAATGCAAGTCTACTTTTCTCGCCTCCGCCCATTTCGTCTCGAATGGGCGGCGCTTTTGCTCATCACTGTCATTGGCTTTGGTCTGCGCCTGTGGCAACTGCACGTGCTCCCGCCGGGGTTGTATCACGATGAGGGCTTTTATGCCCTGGATGCGGCGGGCGTGCTTGAAGGCCGCTTGGCGCTGTATTTTCCGGCCAACAACGGGCGCGAGCCGTTGTTCATTTACATCCTGGCGCTCTTCATTCAATTGTTTGGCCGCACGACCTGGGCCGTGCGGTTGGCCACCGTGTTTATCGGCACCCTGGTCATTCCGGCCACTTATTTTTTGGGGCGGGCCATGTTCAACCGGCGCCTGGGGGTCATGGGCGCGGCCATCATGGCCTTCACGTTTTATCCCGTGGCCTTGAGCCGCGTGGCTTTTCGGGCCGGCACCCTGCCGCTGGTGGCCGCGCTGGCCATGGGCGTGTTCTGGCTGGCCTTCAAGAAAAATGACCCCCGGCGGGCCGCGCTGGCCGGCGCGCTCTATGGCCTGACGTTCTACACCTACCTCGCCGCCCGGGTCTCGCCGGTGGCGCTGGGGCTGTTTGGGGGGTGGCTCATCATGGTCTGGTTATCGTCACCGGCCAAAGCCTATCTCACCGAGCGCTGGCGGTTGCTCAAACCCTTTGTGGGGATGACCCTGCTCGTAGCCTCACCATTGGTGATTTACGCCTTTGTGCGCCCGCAGGTGTTCTTCCAGCGGATGACTGAAATCTCCGTCTTGAGTCATCCCAATGCGTGGGTCGAGTTATTTTTCAATCTGGGCGCTTCGTTTGGCATGTTTTTGCTGACTGGTGATTTCGCTTCACGCCCGCGCCTGAACATTCCGGGCCGCCCATTTTTCGACCCGGTGATGGGGACCATGGCGGTGGTGGGCTTGTTGGAAGCCGTGAACCGGATTGAGCGTTCGGTGATTGGCCAACGCGACCCGAAAACCGCGCCCCGCTATATCCCCTGGTTTTTGTTCCCGCTCAAAATCACCGGGTCACTAGAGCGTATGCAGGTGAGCCTGGCCCCGGTCTTCATGTTGAGTTGGGTGGGGGCGATGTTGATGCCCACGGTTTTATCCACGGAAGCGCCGTATTTTTTGCGCGCCGTAGGGATTCTCCCGTTCATTGCCTTCAGCCCGGCGTTGGGGATGGAGGCCGTGTTCCGCTGGCTCATGCGGATCCGGCAAAAGAATTGGGGGGTCAATCTCGCGGGCTTCCTCCTCGTCGTCAGCCTGGTCTTCACCGTGCAGGATTATTTCACCCGCTATGCCGCGGATGAGTATTTGTTTTACTCGTTTGAAGTGGCTGGCACCCAGTTGGCCGAGGAAATCAACGCCACGCCCGACCCGGTGTTTGTGGATGGCCGGTATTGGACGTATTACACCCAGTCACAATTTTTGACCCGGGACCCCGCGCGGGTAACTGTGTTCGAGGAGGAACAGCCGCTCCCGCCGACCCTGGGGGCCACGCTGTTTATCTGGCCCTACGCCGAACGCTGGCGCGACTCGTTGTCGCTCCTGCCGCGGGGTTCGATCGTCACGGCGCATCCGGGGCCGCTGTTCAAAAATGATTTCGACGTTTTGCCGTATTCGTTTTATAGCGTGTACACCTCGCAACCCGCGCCCACCGGGCCGTGGCTGGCGACGTTCACCAACGGCATGGGCGTGCAATCCGTGACGGTCACGCCCGCCCCCGACGGGCTAAGTCTCAAAATCATCTGGGGCGCGGGCCCCACGCCCGGGGGCGAGTATCACGTTTTTGTGCAGGCCCTCGCGTTGGATCGCTTCGTCCTCGCGCAATCGGATGGCATCCCGGCCAATGCGCTATATCCCACGACCATGTGGCGTCCCGGCGATTATGTGGAAGAGACGCGCGTGTTGGCAGTGTCCCCTGATTCTCAGCCCAAGCTAATCATTGGGATGTATAATCCGCCCACCGGAGCGCGGTTGGTGTTGCCCTCGGGCGCGGATTTCATCGAGATTATCCCGTGAAGTCCGCGAATCTTTTTCTGCGGAAAGGCGCGTTTATGTTTCGAAAAATTCTACTAACCCTTTTGACTTTAATGCTGTTTGGGGGGAGTCTGGCGCAGGCGGCCCCCGCCGCGCAGTCGGGCAACCTGGTCACGAACAGTGGTTTTGAGGCCACGGGGGGCGACACGGGCGCGGCCAATTGGGCCCCGTGGTGGTCCGAGCAGGCCAAGCCCGCCGATGGCTCGTTTAACTATGCTTTCAAACCCAACTGGAATGTGGACAGCCTGAATAAAAATGACGCAAAAGAAAATATCTACGCCGGGGTAAATACCCAGCGCACTATCAATAGCTGGGATCCGTGGTTTGGCGGCATGAAGCAAGTGGTGGTGGCCCCGGCGGGCGCGCGCGTGCGCCTGACGGCCTTTGGCAAACTGTGGGCCAGCCCCAACCCGTGGCCCGCGCCCGCCGATACCAGCGCCACCGCCAAAATGTATGTGGGCCTCGAGCCGAATGGCGATAGCAACCAATTTTTGCCGTCGGTGGTTTGGTCGGGCATCATGAGTCCCTATGGCACCTGGCAATCCGTCTCGGTCGAGGCCACGGTCGGGGCCAGCGGCAAGGTCACGGTCATCCTCGCGGGCGATTATCGCGGCACCAGCCGGCAGTTCATGGCCGGGTGGTGGGATGAGGTTTCCCTGACCGTGGTGGGCGCGAGCACGGGCAACACCGCCGCGCCCGGCGCGACCAGCGCGCCCGCCGCCACCAGCGCCCCGGTTTTGCTCACGCCGTTCACCATCCCCACCGCCGGGTCCGATGGCAATATTGTGTATGTGGTGCAGGCAGGTGATACGTTGTGGCGCATTGCCGGATTGATGGGCACCACCCCCGACCAAATCAAAGCCATGAACGGCTTGACCAGCGACATTATCAGCACCGGCCAACGCTTGATTATTGGCAAGAGCGCGGCGGCGGCGACGGCCGTTCCGCCGACCCCCGAACCCCCGACGGCGGCCCCGTCAGCCACGACCGCGCCCGAGGCGGGGGGCGGCAACCCCAATCCCACTGCCGCGCCCGAGGCAGTGGGCACGCAAATCGCCAGCGCCGACTCCGCCACGGTCTGCGCGATGATGTTTGAAGATCTGAATGGCAACGGCAAGCGCGATGCCAACGAAGGCTTAGTGTCGGGTGGCCAGTTCACAGTAGTGGACACGGCCACCGGCGCGCCCTTGCAGTCGTACACCACCGATGGGGTCAACGAGCCGCATTGTTTCGCCAATCTGGCGCCGGGCGAGTACACCGTTTCATCTGCCGCGCCGCAAGGCTATAACCCCACCACCAGCGGTGCGATTCCCCTGCCGCGTTTGGAGGCCGGGGCGTACAGCAACACCGAGTTCGGCGCGCAACCCAGCGCCAACGCCAGCGACTCACCCACGACCACCAGCGGCAACTCCCGCTTACGCATCGCGCTCTTTGGCGCGGCGGGCATCATGTTCCTCCTGCTCGCGGCGGGTGTGGCCGCGTTCTTGATTTTGCGGCAACAGAAGTAGGGGCGTTTCGTAGGGGCGTTCAATTGAATGCCCCTACGAAATGCCTGAGGTTAAATGACAGCGGCTGGATAATCATTTATCCAGCCGCTGTCAAAAAATTTGGGTTCTCATCAGATTAGTGGGATGGGAGTTACGAGATTGCCATGTTCAACCAGAACGTGCAAGCGGAACTGTTCAAAGACATGCTAGCCGTAAGCGCGACGAATGGTACCGCGAATCGCATTGTTCAATCCTTCGACCACCGCGCTGGTCAAGCCTTCGGTGAAGTAGTTCAAGAATTCATTCCACCAATTTTGCAAAGTGTGCGTGAATTTGGTCAGGGGCACCAAGCCCGAGGCTTGGGCTTCGCACACCCACGCCCCTAAGAACCGTTCCGCTTGCGCGCGGTCGGGGATTTTGTCGGCAATCATCACAAAGCGTGCTTGGAGCACATACGCCGTGCGTAATTCAAGAAAAGCGTCCAGCGCCCGTTGGAGTTTGGTTTCTTCTTCCGGCTTCAAATCGGCTCGTCTTCTGACCAAGACCCAGCGAAGGCCTTTCAGTAAGGCATAGGTGGCTTCGTCCGCCTTGGACTGCAACCGGCGACGGATTTTGGCTAAGAGACTGTTTCTTAAACTTAGGAATCCGCACTTTTTCGCTTATTTTCCCGTGATTTGTGTATTAGGCAGGAACATAGTGGACAGTCACTCCTGCTGGATTGCCAAATCCAGCGGTTTGCGGCGGGGATATGCCTATCCGCTACGAGCAACACAGTGTCTGCCATGTCGTTGCCTAATACACAAAACGGCGTGATGGAAAATGCACATACTCCAATCTTACTCAATTTTCACTTCGCCTCCCCCACTAATTTGAGGAGAGCCATTTGAGTTTTGGAAGTTTGGATTTTGCGCTTTACCGCACCCTTGAACAGCAATTCCAAATTTGAATGACTTGTGGGGGAGGGTAGGCATTTGGAGGCTCATTTACAAGGTCGCTACCCAATTTTGTGGGTTTTCTATGGCGCGAGTGGGGGAAGCTAATCGTCGAATGTGCCAAATTTGGAATTGCTGACCCTTGAAACTTTCCCTTCATCTCTGGTATAATCTCGCCAGTTGCTGCCCAGTGTGTTGTGGGCGGCAAACTTTTGACTAGAACCAGATCACAGAAAGAAACAAGCTCATGGCCGACCTTATTGCCGCGGTAGAAGCCGCAAAAAACTCAAAAATTCCCGAACTCAAACCCGGTGACAGTGTTAGCGTGCATGTCCGCATTGTCGAAGGCGACAAATGGCGTATCCAAGAATTCAAAGGCACCGTCATTCGGATGCGCAAAGGCGGCAACAACGCCAACTTCACCGTCCGCCGCGTGGCTTCGCATGGCATCGGCGTCGAACGCACCTTTCTCTTGCGCTCACCCCGCATTGACAAGGTGGACGTGATGCGCAGTGCCAAAGTCCGCCGCGCACAACTCTACTACCTGCGCGATCTGCGGGGCAAAGCCGCGCGGCTCAAAGAAAAACGCGTCGAGGCGTAGGCTTCTCGCCCACCTGTTTATCATCCCAAGGCGTAGGCTGATTCAGCCTGCGCCTTTTTTGTTAGGTCCCCCGGAGTTCCTTATGCCCAAACCCCTCATTGGCATCACCGCCGAACACTGGTCGTCTTCCACCACCACGCCCAACCAAAATGTCCATGGCGCACTGACGAGTTACCTCACCGCCGTCGTCGGGGCGGGGGGCCTGCCCGTCATCATCCCGCTCAACTTGGAAGGCGATGATTTGCGTGAAGTCTATGCGCGGCTGGATGGGGTGCTCATCCCCGGTGGCGGCGACATTCAACCCCACCTCTTCAACGCCACGCAACATCCCCTAACTAATTACATTGACCCCGAGCGTGACCGCGTTGAAATCGAACTCACCCGCCGCGCCGTCGCCGACGAGAAACCTTACTTTGGCATTTGTCGCGGGGTGCAAGTCTTCAACGTCGCGCTGGGCGGCACTTTGGTGCAAGATATCCCCGACGAACTTAAATCGGATTTGGGACACTCGTATTCCACGGCCAAATTCCCCGGCAACTATCCGGCGCACACGGTTAAAGTTGAAGAAGAAACCCTGCTCGCGCGCATCCTCGGCGCGCCCATCGTGACCGTCAACAGCCGCCATCATCAATCCGTGAAAGACGTGGCCCCGCGCCTGGAGATTGTGGCCCGCGCGCCCGATGGCGTGATTGAAGCGCTCGAACTGCCCCAACACCCCTTCGCCCTCGGGGTGCAGTGGCACCCGGAGAACTTGCAAGCCCAACCGGAGATGAAAGCCCTGTTCGTAAAATTTGTCGAGGCGGCCGGTAAAAAGAACGCCTAATGGCGAATGGCTTATAACCGCTGGCAAGCACCTTGGGCCAGCGGCCACGTGAAGCGACCATGACTGCAATTGGCCTCTTCGACTCGGGCCTCGGCGGGTTGTCTGTCCTCCGCGCGCTCCGCGCCCAACACCCCGCCGCCGACCTCCTCTATTTCGGCGATAACTTGCATATCCCCTACGGTTCGCGCCCCCTGGCCGAAGTCCGCGCTTTTTCTGAAGCCATCACTCACTTTTTGCTGGGGCAGGGGGCGCAGGTGATTGTTGTGGCCTGCAACACGGCCTCTGCCGCCGCGCTCCAATATTTGCGGGCTACTTTCCCCGGCACCCCAGTCGTGGGCATGGAACCCGCCGTTAAACCGGCCGCTGAACAAACCCAAACTAAAGTGGTGGGCGTCCTCGCGACCCCGGCCACCTTTCAGGGTCAGCTATTCGCGTCGGTCGTGGAGCGGTTCGCGGCGGGGGTCACCGTCCTCCCGCAAATCTGTCCGGGCTTGGTCGAGCAAATCGAAGCGGGGGAAATTGCATCCCCCCAAACCGAGCACATGTTGCGGGGCTGGGTCGAGCCGCTCCTGGCCCAAAACATTGATGTGCTGGTCCTGGGCTGTACCCATTATCCATTTGTGATTCCGTTATTGGAGAAAATCTGCGGCCCGCGCGTGCGGGTGATTGACCCCGCCCCGGCGGTGGCGCGCCAAGTGAGGCGGGTGCTGGCCGATGGCCACCGGCCAACCCCCATGGGTGACCAGCCCGGACGATTGAATTATTTTACGAGCGGCGTGCCGCGCGAGTTTGGGCGGGTATTGGCCCGCTTACAGCTTGAGCCGGGGGAAGTGCGCGGTGTCACCTGGCAAGCGGGGCAGTGTGTGGGCAATTAAAAAACCGGTGGGTCAGCCCTGGCTGACCCACCGGTGCAATTCATCAGGCGCTGGCCGCTGAGGTGTGCGTTACGCGGCGCTCCACCCACCAGCGCACGCCCACCAAGGCCGCTACCCAATACGCCACATAACTGACCACCTCGAGCAAACTGGGGTTGCCGTTGTAGCCAAACAGGGCTTTCATAATTTCGCCCAGGGTGGAGTTTTCGTCAACCAGGAAATTAATGTCCCACACGTGTTCAATGGTCATAGGGAGCAGTCCGGCCTCCTCAAATTCGTGGACACCGTGCGCCAGCAAGCCCGCCGCAAAAAAGAGCAACAAGATGCTGGTTACAGTGAAGAACTTTTTGACATCCAACCGCACCGTCGAGGCGTAAATTAACCACCCGAGGGTCGTGGCCGCGCCCAGCCCCAAAATCGCGCCGACCAGGGTCTCGCCGCCGTCGCTCGCAAAAGCCGAGGCCGAGAGGAGCAGGGCGGTCTCCACGCCTTCGCGAAAGACCGCCAAAAACGCCACGCTAAACAGCGCCCATAATTGCCCCGACGTGGTGGCCAGGCGGATCTCTTGTTCCAAACTGCTCTTGAGAAACTGCGCTTGAGCGCGCATCCAGAAAATCATCCAGGTCAACACGGCCACCGCAAGAAACATGGTGGTGCCTTCAAAGATTTGTTCCGTGCTTCCGGTCAGCTCCGCGCCGACCAGGCTAATGCCCAGGGCCAGCAGGACGCTCACGAGGATGGCCGCGCCCACCCCGGCCCACGCGATTTTCACATGGTCATTTCGACCCATCTTCACCAAATACCCAATCACAATCCCCACAATCAGGGCGGCTTCCAACCCTTCGCGAAATCCGATGAGTGCGGCGGCTAGCATGGTGTCTCCTGTTAGTTAAGGTTGACCAAAGTTCAATAATCTGGTCAAGCCGTAATTTTTTATATTCTTATTGCAAATAACTTGCATTTTCGGTATCATAGCCATTACACAGTTCCAAGTCAACCTTTGCCTGCAATTCGCCTGTTTAGTCTTATTCACTCAAAAATTTACCGAGGTCAATTTTGAAAATTAGCCCTGCCATGCAGGAATATTTGGGGGAGATTTATCGTTTGGAGCGCACTGCCGAGGGCGTAACCACCTCGTCCCTGGCCGAACGGTTGGAAGTCTCACCCTCGGCCGTCGTGCGGATGTTGCGTCGGTTGGATGAAGCCGGCATGCTCACGCACATTCCTTACCAGGGCGTCAAACTTTCCGAGGATGGCATCCGCGAAGCCTTGCGCTCTATCCGCCGCCACCGGCTGTTGGAAGTTTTTTTGGTTAAAGTGATGGGCTTTGGCTGGGATGAAGTCCACGAACAGGCGCATGGCTTACAACTGACCATCACCGAGGCTTTTGAAGACCGCATGGATGTGGTTTCCGGCTACCCCACTCACTGCCCGCACGGTGACCCGATTCCCACCAAAGACGGGCGAATTGCCGAAGTCAACGATCAACCCTTGCTGGAAACCCCGGTCGGGGTGGCCGCCATCGTGCGGCGCGTTAAAACTGACGATAGCGAAAAACTGCGTTATCTCGCCCAACTGGGCCTCATCCCCGGAACGCCCATCGAATATCTTAACCGCGCGCCCTTTAACGGCCCGCTCCGCTTGAGACTAGGCCGGGCCGAGCATGTGATTGGAACCGAACTGGCGCAGGCTTTACGGGTGGAGGTGGCGGCATGACCGAGGCCGACATTCTCGCCCAACTCCGCGCCTCCGGCTACCGCCTCACCGCGCCTCGCCGCAAACTGGTGGATATTTTACTCACCGCCGAGGCGCTTCTCACCGCCGACGAGGTCTACCAACGTGCCCGCCGCGCCCGGGCGGCCGCTGACCTATCCACCGTTTATCGTAACCTGGCGACTTTCTGCGACATGGGCTGGCTGGCGGCTGTGCCCGGCCCCAACGGGGAACGCTACTATCAAGTGCGGGGAACCGAACCCCAAACCTTTTCGGTGATGTGTCTCGATTGCGGCAAGATGACCGCGCTCGCCGCGCCCGCGCCCACCCTGGCCCTCAACGACGCGGTGCGCGGTTGGGGGTCGTCAGTTAACCAGCAATTCCAAATTTGG
>CAYUFY010000169.1:0-10874 GCA_964443795.1 uncultured Anaerolineales bacterium
CTGAAGGTGAGCAGTGTCGTGGGCCATTACATTGATTTGGCGCTCGTGGCCGAAGCGCACCCGGAAGAAAAAGATGTCGCCGAGATTCAGGCCGAAGCCCGCGACATGGAAGCCGAAGAAGTCATCCACGAAGAACAACCGGCGCGCAAAATTTTCCCCTTCCGCCATCACACCACGCAAGAGGTGGCCTACGAGACCCTGCTCCATTCGCAACGCCAGCAGTTGCATCGCGCGGTGGCGCAAGCCCTGGTTGAACAACAACCCGAGGCGGTGACGGCCATCGCGCATCATGCTTTTCTTGGTGAAGCTTGGGCCGTGGCCCTGCCCCATAACCTAGCCGCCGGGGAGCAGGCCCAACGCCTGTACGCCAATCAACAGAGCATTGCGTTCTATCAAAAAGCCCTGCACAGCGCCGCGGCCCTGCCGGAGGGCGAGACCCTGGACGCGCGCCAACGCATCCACCTGGCCCTCGGCGAATTGCTCATCACCACTGACCAATACGAAGCGGCGCACACCCATTTGGCCGAGGCCCTCAAGTTGGCGCAGAGCCAGAGTCACTGGGAAGCGGAAGCCTATTGCTGTCGCTGGTATGGCCGCTCCTACGAATTGCGCGGCGAATTTGCCCCGGCCCTCGACTGGTTCAGCAAAGGTTTTGCAGTGCTGAAGCCGGGCCAGCCCTCGCGGGAAGAATCGGAGCTGGCGCTCAACGTCGCGCTCATCCACACCCGTCAGGGCCGCTATGCTGAAGCGGTGGCACTGTGCGAGCGTAGCCTGCGGGTGGCGAATCAATTAGATGATGCCGCCGTGCGCGCCCGCACTTACAACACGCTGGGCGTGGTAGACCGGCGGCGCGGCAACGGCCAAGCGGCCATCGAGCGCTTTGAGCAATCGCTGGCGCAATATGAGCAACTGCAAAATGTGTATGGGCAGGCCATCTCGCACAACCTGATTGCCAATGGCTATTTCATGCAAAGCGATTGGCCCCGCGCCGATTTTCATTACCGCCGCTCGTTGGAATTGTTTGTGCAAATCGGCAGTGTCTACAATCAGGTCTTGGGCCACAACAACCTCGGTGGGATTGCGCGCAACCAGGGGCGATGGGAGGTGGCGCTGGGCCACTATCAACGCGCCGTGCGCCTACTCGAACAGATTGGCGGCTCGGTGTGGGTCCTGGGTGCGTTGCAAATGAACCTCGGCCAGGTCTACATCAAGCAAGGCAAAGTGGCCACGGCCAGCGCGCACTTGCAACAGGCGCAAGCGTTATTCGAGCAAGCGCAAGTGCGCGACCTTTTGCCGGAGTTGTTTGGCCTGTTGGCGGAAGTCGCCTGGCACCAGCAGGATTGGCCCCAAGCCGACGCGCATGGGCAACAGGCGGTGGCCCTAGCCCGCGAGCTAAAGATGCCACGCGAGGAAGGCCACAACCTGCGTGTGCTGGGCGAGATTGCTCAGGCACGCGGCGCGCTGGCCGAAGCCCGGCAACATTTGGACGCGAGTTACACCATTTTGAATCAAGCGGGCGATGAATATGAAAGCGCCCAAGCCCAACTGGCGCTGGCCCGCTGGCACGCGGCTCAACAGCAAACCGAAGCCGCCCGCGCGGCGTTGGAGCAATGCACCCCCCTCTTTGCGCGGCTGGGCGCAGAGGCCGACCGGCAGGCGGCGGAACAACTAAGCCAAAGCCTGAGTAACCCAACTGGCTATCCGGCGGGGTGATTCTAGAATTTTACTGAAATCCGTTGACCCAAAATAAAACTTCATGTTACAATTCCCGTCGCGCTCAAAATAACTAGCGCGCATATGGTGCCTGTAGCTCAATGGCAGAGCACTGGATTGTGGATCCAGCTGTTGTGGGTTCGAGACCCATCAGGCACCCCTCTTTGAAAAAAGCTGAAGGTTGAAATTAGTATTCACCCACCAACCTTTATTTATCTGGATTAGCAAGAAATATGGGCAAGGATGACAAACAATGTTCAAGATGCAGGGAGGTGAAACCCCTCACAGAGTTTCACAAACGTGGGAGGGGATATCAAAGTCATTGCAAATCCTGTGCAAAAACTTACATTCAAGCGCATTACCAAACTAACAAAAAATATTATCTTGAGAAAAATAAACGGAAACAAAACAGGTTGGTGGAAATCGTTCGTGATGCAAAAAGCAAACCTTGCGCTGATTGCGGGGCAATTTATCCTTATTATGTCATGGATTTTGACCATCGGGAGGGCGAAACCAAAATTTTAGAAATAGCCAAACTGATTCATTCTCGTTCAATCAAAAGAGTCCTTGCTGAAATTGAAAAATGTGATGTCGTGTGTGCAAATTGCCATCGGGAGCGCACTTATTCCCGACAACCTAAAAAATCGCCTTCGTAGCTCAATTGGACAGAGCATCAGTCTTCGGAACTGAGGGTTGTGGGTTCGAGCCCCGCCGAAGGCACTTCCCTTTTTTCAAAATTTCACAATTTTCTGCGCCGATTAATCCCCAGGATTTATCGGCGCTTTTTACATCGGGTGAAGTTCGTGTAGGGATGGCATCTCCAGGGTGGGCGCAGGGTGGCCCTTCGGGGGGGCGCATTACCCGCGCGTTTGGCGGGGAGTTCCCAAACCCGAGGAGGTAGGCATAATCTTCGCTTGAAAAATATCGAGAAAACGCGATTGAAAAGCGTTAGAGCAAGTTTTCACCTCTGCGGGTTTGGGAACTCCCGTTTGGCGCACTCCTCGTGGGGATAGGCTACAATTACTTCACGCTCTTCCCTTACCCATGCGTTACTCACGTCAACTGCTGTTCGGTCCAGACACCCACCAACTGGAACTCCTGCTCACCCCGCTCAATCGGCTGGGGGTGACCATCGAGGGCACGTACTTCGAGGAGGCCATCCGCATCGCGCTGGGCGATCTCAAACGCCTGGGCATTAGGCACCTCGAGCCACATTTCTACCTCTCCACCGGCTACGCCACCGTGGCCGGGACCACCAGCATCTCCCTCGGCTTCTACGATTGCAACGAACCCCTGCGGGCGTTGAACAAAGAATTGCGTGGGTGGCAATATTCCGAGAAGGAAATTCTGGATACCGTGCGCCACGAGCTTGGCCACGCCTTTGCCTACGCCTACAAACTCTATCGGCGCAAGGATTTCCGCGCCATGTTCAAGGTCAAGGGCAACTACTTCCTCACCTATCCCGAGACCGAGCGCTACAAAGAGCGCGCCAACCCGTGGAGCCGCGATTTCGTGAACCCCTCGGGCGACCACTACGCTCAAAAGCACCCCGACGAGGATTTCGCCGAAACGTTCACGGTCTACATCCAACCGCGCTACAACTGGCGCAAGGCCTATCGCAACTATCCGGGCGCTTTGCAAAAATTGGAATTTGTCGGCCAACTGATTGATGAACTCAAAGGTCAGGAACCGCTGATTGACCAGAAGTTTTACAACTATCAGCCGTTGGCCGATTTCAACGAGACGTTGGCGCGGTTCTTGCGCTTACGAAGCACCCAACATTATCGGCGCAAAGCCACCGGCTATATTGACCCCGACCTCAAGGATTTGTTCTGGCGGCCGCCGGCTTACCGGGGCGAACGCAAACGGGAACGCGATTACCTCCACGCCGACAATTTCATCCGCAAGCACAAACGTAACATCGTCGCCCAGGTCAGCCGCTGGACGGGGGTGGATGAGCTGGTGGTCAAAGATTTGCTGGACAAGTGCGGGTCACGCGCGCGCGCCCTCGACCTGTGGGTGCGTAAAGATGAGCGGGACAAGAAACTGTTGGAGTTCACCTCCTATGTGTCGTACCGGTGTGCAGTTTATGCGTTGCACGAAAGCTATTTTGAGAAGAAGTAGTCCAGATGCCCGTCACCTTCCGCCCCGGCACGCTCGCCGATAGCCGTCTCACCTACGATATTTTCAAAGATGCGATCTTGGACTTCAGTCGGCGCATGGGGATGATGGCCATCACCGGGGGCGACGACGCGGCAGTGTTGGAGGGCCTATGGGAGCGCCGCCGCCCGCTGTTTGAATACCTGGCCCGCGCGGCCGACCAGTTCTGGATTGCGGAACAAGACGGGCAGGCCATCGGATATGCCCGCGCGATTAGGCACGATGGCCTACAGGAACTGACCGAGTTTTTTGTCCGCTCCGGCCACCAGTCGGCGGGCGTGGGGCGCGAACTGCTCGGGCGCGCGTTCCCCCCGGCGGGCGCGGCCCAGCGGGTCATCGTCGCCACCAGCGATGCGCGGGCCCAGGCGCTCTATCTGCGGGCCGGCGTCTATTCCCGTTTCCCCATTTACTATTTTGGCCGCGCGCCCCAAATCGCCAAAGTTGATAGCGACTTGACCTTCACCCCCCGCACGGCCTCGCCTGAAACCCTGGCGGGGCTGGGCGCGCTCGACCAAGTCATTCTTGGCCATCAGCGCGCCGAGGTGCACGCGTGGTTGCTCGATAACCGGCAGGGCTGGCTCTACACCCGCGCGGGCCAGCCGGTGGGCTATGGCTACACCGGGTTTAGCAATGGCCCGTTTGCGTTGCGGAACGACGCGGACTTTCCGGCGGTGCTCGCCCACGCCGAAGCGGAGGCCGTTGAACGCGGGGAGCCGGAATTCGGGGTTGAAGTCCCGCTCATCAATCGCGCCGCCGTGGATTATTTGCTCGGGCGCGGTTTCCGCATGGATGCGTTTTTCGCCTTCTTCATGAGCAACGCGCCGTTTGGCCAGTTTGAAAATTACTTGTTCACCAGCCCGCCGTTTTTTCTGTGAGCATGCCCCTGACGCTAAACCTCCCAGTGTTTGGCCCAGTGGCCTTCAACGCGCAAATCGGTCTCGCTGGCTGTCTCAATCAACTTGCAGACCAATAATTCTGCCGCGCCGCCGCCAAAAGTGGTGCGGGCGGTTTCAAATTTCTCCCGCGCCAGCCGGGTGATATCCATCTGTGTGTGCGTCTGCTCCCCCAATTCGGCAATCAAGCGCAAGTCTTTACAGCACAGGTCGAGGGTAAAAGATGGGTCATAGTGCCCGTCAAAAATCGAGGGCACGTCATGGCGAACCACAAACGTGTCGCCCACGCTATTTTTAAGCGCATCCCATAACACTAGCAAATCCACCCCAGCTTTTTTACCCAATACCAGACTTTCCCCAATAGCGGCGGCATTGATGAACCAGACTTGATTGGTGATGAGCTTGACCACGTTGCCCGTGCCGAGCGGCCCGCACACGACCACCTTGCCCATGATTTCAAAATACGGGCGCACCCGCTCGATGAGCGCGTTCTCTCCGCCAACAAAGAACGTCAGTTTGCCCAGCCGGGCGCCATCCACCGCGCCGGTCACCGGCGCTTCAACCACCGATACCCCCCGGGCGCTGGCTTGTTGGGCCAATTGCTGGAGCAGGTCACGATCATTGGTGGTCAAATCCACCCACACCGAGCCAGGCGGCATCACTTCGATGAACGCCGGGACGGTCGCGGCCACATGGCGCGGCTCGGGAAAAGAGGTGAATAGAATATCCACCTGGGTCGCCACATCCTGGCCCGTGTTGGCCGCCTTGGCCCCCTGCGCTACCACCCGGTCAATCTTGGCCTGTTCCAGATCGTAGACCGTGACATCACATCCCGCTTTGACCAAATTCGTGGCCATGGGGCCACCCATATTGCCGAGGCCGATATATCCGATTTTCATGAGGTTGCTCCTGAGTGAGGGTTTACCGCCGATTGAATGCCCCAACTATAAACCCAATCATTCCTCAGTCAATCAGAAAATTCAGTGGCGCACCCGATAATACGATAACGCCAATCCAGTTGACACCCGCCCAAACACTTCTACACTATGCCCTATGAACAAAACCGGCAGTGGTAACAAAGTAAGTGATGGTGCGCTAGACCTGTCAGGTGGGCGCATTCGGCACTCGAAAAAAACAGCGTTTTGCGGCGCCCACCTGACAGGTCTAGCAAATTCATCACTTACTTTGTTACCACTACCCAAACCCTCCCAAGCTTTCAAAGTTGGCGACCAGGTCATCTGGCTTAAGCGCATCCCCGGCGGGCCTTACGTTTATCCTGTCGCCGCCACAGTTCTGGCCATCACTCCCAAACGCATCAAACTTGAAGCCGACGACGACGGCCAAATCGTCATCCGCTACGTCCCACCCGAAAGCCTACAACCTCGCACCTAACTTCCTCGCTGTCCACCAATAACCTATCACTTTCACTTTTCGCTTTTTACTCTTCACCCATCTCCTCATGCCTCCCTCCCCCGCCTCCCTCCGCGCCCTCCTCGACCAACACCGCCCGGCTTCCGTCCTCCACGAACTGGGCGACGACACGCCACTCGAACTCGCCGCCTATAAAGCCGAGGCCCTGCTGACGCTGGATCGCGCCAAGGAAGCGCACACTTACCTCGACCCGTTCGTGCCGCAATTGCAAGGCGATGACTACGCCATCGCCGAGCGCATGTGGGCGGAGATTTTGCTCCGGCAGGGCTGGTTCGATGGGGCCATCCTCTCCGCCGAGGGCGCGGCCCGTTCCACCCAGGAGCCTGTCCTGCGCGCCCGCGCCATCGCCACCAGCGCCGTGGGGTACGCTCGCAAACACTGCTGGTCGCCCGCCGAGACCGCTCTGCGCGAAGCCAAACAAATCGCGCCCACCGATGCGGGCGTGCTGGTGGCCGAAGCCCGGATGCGGCTGGAAATGGATGATCGGCTGGCCGCGCGCGCAGTCTATGAATACCTCGCCCAATTCGAAACCCCCGGCATCAAAGCCACCGGCGAATGGGGCCAGGCGCATGTGGCCTTCCTCCTCGGCGAGTTCGAAGCCGCCCGCGCCCTGGCCAAAAACGCCCTGCAAGTCTCCCCCGAATTCATCGGCCCGCTGTTCGTGCTGGCTTCCGTCGCCATGGCGACCGACGACCTGCCCGGGTTTCAGGGCGTCATCAAAGAGCTGGAGCGCCGCAGTCCGCAGGCCGAAGTGCTGGCCCCATGGAAGGAAGAACTCACGCGCCTGCAAAAGTTGAATGCCCGCGACCCCAACGCCAAACGCAAACGTCTCACCGCCTTCCCCACCACCGTGCAACGGCGCGACTATTGCGGCCCATGCACCATCGAACTCGTCCTGCGCTACTGGCAGGGCGGCGGCGACCTCACCAACGACGACATCGCCCGCGCGGTTAAGTTTCCCGGCGGCGGCACGCCCATTTACAAAATGCGCGAGTTCTTCCACCTCGTGGGCTTCGACACCATCCGCTGTCTCGCGCCCGTCGAAAAACTTAAGCAACTGATTGACGCGGGCTACCCGGTCATCGTGCAGGAAGAATACTCCGACACCTCGCATGTGGCGGTGGTGATTGGCTACGACGATGGCGCGGGCACGCTCGAATTTCAGGACCCGATGACCCACCGCATCACCGCCACCCCGGTGGACGAAGTGAACCGCGCCCGCACGGCCTACCTCAACTCGGCGGTGGTGGCCTTTCCGCGCGGCCAGGGCCACGACGACGCGCTGGCCCGCCTCGCCGGACTCTTTGATGAACCGGCCATTGTGTGGACCGATCAGGCCGGCCTCGCCCTCGACGAGAATCGCGCCGGGGCCGCCGCTGACCTCATGGCCCGCGCCACCGCCAAACTCCCCGCGCATCGGCTATCGTGGATCATGTGGATGCACGCCGAGTCCGACCGCTGGGCCGCCGCCCGCCGCGCGCTCCCGGCCGCGCTCACCCCGCTGGCCGCCAAACTCGCGCAGAACATCGGGCAAGATGCCCCCGCCGCGCGCGAACGGTTTTACACCGTGCTGGCCCGCGCCAAAGCCCACCACCCCGAGACCGAATTCATTTATCAATTTGAAGGTCAGGGCGCGCTCGTGGATGGCGACCTGCCCCGCGCGGTGGCCGCCTTCCACAAAGCCACCGAGATTGACCCCGACGACGCACGCAACTTCGCCTCGTTGGTCGAAGCCTACTACGCCCTCCGCAATTTGGATAAAGCCGAAGAAGCCGCGTGGAACGCGCTCAATCGCTACTCGGCGCTCCCGGCGGCCAACGCATGGCTGGCGCGCGTCCTCACCTATCGGCGGAAGCGCAACGCCACGCATTACGCCCGCGCGGCTGTTGAACTCGCGCCCGACTGGTGGCTCGCGCATCTCGCCCTCGCCGAATGTTTGATTGACGGCGATGAGCTGGCCCCTGCGCGCCGCGAACTGGACCTGGCGCTCTCGCTCGCGCCCAATGCGCTCGAAGTCCGCGCCCGCCGCGCCATCCTCACCTTCTACGAAGGCGACAAACTCAACGCCGCCATCGAACTCGAAAGCCTGCTGGCTGGCCCGCAACCGCTCACCCTCAGCGCCACCTACGACGCGCGGCAAGCCCTGTGTCGCATCCTGTTTAGCTCGGGCCTCTACGCCGAAGCCACCGAACAAATCAAACAACTCCTCAGCCTCACCCCCGACGACACGTGGGCGGTGCAATTCCTCGCCGCCGCCCGCAGTCAGCACCTCATCCAAACCGGCCAAAGGGGCCAGCCCAAAGCCATTGAAGAAACCCAAAAGCTCTACACGCGCGGCGTGGAAGCCAACGACGGCCGCGCCTGGATCGTGCGCGATTATCTGGAGGCTCTCACCGCGCTCGGCGCATTGGAGTCGGCCATTAGCGAGGCGACCCGGCTCCGCGCGCAGTACCCGGACAATGGCGCTTTGCGATTGACCCACGCGCAATTCCTCGCCCGCGCGGGGCAAGCTGAACCCGCCGCGCAAGCCGCGCTCGAAGCGTTGGCCCACCCCGACGGCGTGCAAAACTTTGATGAGCTTTACGACGCCGCGCGGTTAATCCTGCTCGGGCTGGGGCTGACCGCCGGGGAGCAAGCACTCCTCGCGGCCCCCGTCCCGCCGGGCGGCGCACCCGCTGAGGAACGCCTCCGCGCGCTCGGTCTCAATCTCGCGCTCTATCCGCAGGAACGCGCCGAGCGCGCGCGCGAACTGCTCCAAGCCGCGCTGGCCGCCAATCCCGAAGATGCCTGGGCCACCCTGCGCCTCGGCGATGTGGCCCAATCCGACTCCGACCGCGAGGCGCTGTATCGCCGCGCGTTACTGCTGGCCCCGCGCTGGTCGTTTGCCCGCGCGCATCTGGCGGACTATCTCATTGACCATCACCGCGCCGCCGAGGCGTTGGAGTTCACCGATGGGCACGAGAGCGAGTCGGCGACGGTGCTGGCCGCGCATGGGCGCGCATTGGTGAGCGTGGGCCGCTATGACGAAGCAGTGCCGGTGATGACGCAGGCGGCGGAATGGTCGGGCAAAAGTGATGCGTGGGTGATGTATTACAAATGGGCGGCGGAGGCCTGGAGCGGGCAACACGAAGCCGCGTTGGCCACCGCCCGCGAGGCGCGGCAGTTGTTTCCGGCGGTGGTGGGTTGGTACATGTATCTGGCGCAGAGCCACCGCAGTTTGGGACAGTTCAGCGAGGCCCAACAAGTCATCGCCGAGGGCCAAGCCAATGGCCTCAGTGAAACCGACACCTTGAATTCGGAGTATGAAATCGCATGGGCGCGCAACGATTTGGAGGGCGCGCTGAAGGCCGTGGAGCAACTCATCGCGCTCACCGGCGAGACCGCAGGCGACGCGCGCCTGGGGCAATGGGAGAACAAGCGTCTGCGCTTATTGCTCGAACTCAACCGCACCGATGAGGCCTATGCCCTGATCAACGCCGAGGGCTTGGACGCACGCGGTTGGGGCGAGGCCGCGTGGACAGCCATGAGCGCGGAGGAATGGGAACTGTGTTTGGATTTCGCGGAGAAAGCGTTGGCGCTGGACCCGCACAACTTCTCGGGTTTGTATTGCAAAGCTGAGGCCTTGCGCGGCATGGACCGAGACGACGAAGCGCGGCACGGTTATCACGCGCTCCGCAAGGCGCACCCCACCGAGCATAATGCGTATGAAAAGCTGGGCTTGTTTCTCGCGCTCGATGGCATTTTGGAAGACGCGCTGGCCATGGCCGAGCGCGCGGTGGAACTGGGGCCGTATTGCCCCTTCGCGTGGGCCACGCGCGGCTATGTGCAATTTTTGCGGGGCGACCGCGCGGCGGCGCTCACCGATTTGCAATCGGCCTGGAACCGCGCCGACGCCGAACGCCGGCGCGAAGCGCATGAATACTGGTGGTTATTGGCCGAACTGCAAAACCAGGCCGCCCTCGCCGCCGAGCGCAAACGCAAAGCGGTGGAGGCCGCGCGCTCGTCCTCGGCCAAACGGCAGGTGGCGCAGATGGAGGGGATGTTGGCCCCGCTGGAGGGTTGAGCGCCGGGCTAAGATGTTTAGCACGGCGAAGGTTAGGAGAAGCATAAGTTGGTTGCTTGCCGTAACAAACACATACAACAAAAATTTGCTCTGGAGACAAATCGGGAGTTCCCAAACCCGCAGAGGTGAAAACTTGCTCTAACGCTTTTCAATCGCGTTTTCTCGATATTTTTCAAGCGAAGATTATGCCTACCTCCTCGGGTTTGGGAACTCTCGACAAATCTTATGTCCATCAATAGACAACTGTTTAAGGGGGTATTCCAAAAAGTAAAAGTACCTCACTGGATTTGCCCAAGTTGCAGGATTGGTCTACTGGAATTGCGAAAAGGCAGTTTTAATTTTGCAGAATCAAAGCCTTCTCGTGACGCACATGATCACTATGACTGGGATCCAGAATGGATAGAGTATAGCTACTCAATGATTTTAGATTGCAACAATAAAGAATGTCTGCAAATGGTAGCCTCATGTGGAAATGGCGGAGTGGAAGAAGAATATATCAATGACGACAATGGGGGGGTAGGCCAGGAATACGTTGATTGGTTCATGCCAGAGTATTTTGTCCCCTCTTTAGTTTTATTTGACATTCCTAAAGAATGCCCCAAAGTTGTATCAAA
>CAYUFY010000170.1:0-10837 GCA_964443795.1 uncultured Anaerolineales bacterium
GTGTCTTGTCTCCCTCCCCATTGTGTTTTTTGCAATGGGGAGGGTCGGGGTGGGGTTAATCCCCTCATGCTTTCCCCTACGGTTGAACTCCTCGGCCTCACCAAACGCTTCGGCGCGCTCGTTGCCAACGATGCGGTGGATCTCGAACTGCGCGCGGGCGAAGTCCATGCGTTGTTGGGCGAGAACGGCGCGGGCAAAAGCACGTTGATGAAAATGCTCTATGGGCTGTATCGCCCCGACGCCGGGGAAATCAAAATCAACGGCCAGCCCGTCGCCATCCACTCCCCCGCCGACGCGCTGGCGCAGGGCATCGGGTTTGTCAGCCAGCACTTCGCGCTCATCCGCACGCTCACCGTGGCCGAGAACGTGGTGCTGGGGACGCACACCGGCCTCGGCTTCAATGTGGCCGACGCCCAACGGGCCGTGTCCGAGACCGCACAACGCTACGGGTTCGAGGTCCACCTGACGGCCCTCGTCAAGCATCTCTCGGTGGGCGAGCAACAGCGCGTGGAGATTCTCAAGGCCCTGCATCGCAACATCCGTGTGCTTATCCTCGATGAACCGACCGCCGTGCTCACCCCGCAAGAGACGCGCGCGCTCTTCAAAGCCGTGAAAGATTTGGTGACGCAGGGCCTCGCGGTGGTGCTCATCAGCCACAAAATGCAGGAAGTGCTGGAGGCCAGTGACCACATCACGGTGTTGCGCGATGGGCGCGTGGTAGGGCGGCTGGCGCGCGCCGAGGCCACCGAGCGCAAGCTGGCGCAATTGATGGTGGGCCGTGAGACGTTTGGTGTGACCCGTAGGGGCGTTCAATTGAACGCCCCTATCGTGAACGCCCCGACCGTGTTGGAGGTTTCTGATTTGTGGGCCGCGAGCGATAAAGGCCACGCGGCCTTGCGTGGGGTCACGTTCACCGTGCGGGCGGGGGAAATCCTGGCCATTGCCGGCGTCTCGGGCAACGGGCAAAGCGAATTGACACAAATCCTGCAAGGGTTGCGGAAACCCACGCGGGGCGCGGTCAATCTCCAAGGGCAAAATCTCGCGGGGTTGTCGTCCGCGCAAATCGTCGCGCGCGGTGTCGGTCACATCCCCGAAGACCGCTTGGCCGCGGTGGTCGGTGAAATGACGGTCGCCGAGAATCTGACGCTCGCGTATCTGCCCGAGTTCACGCGGCGCGGGCAACTCGACCGCGCCGCCATGCACGCGCACGCCGCCGCGCTCATCGCGCAATATCAAATTAAGGCCGCGCCCACCGACAAGATTCGCTCCCTCTCCGGCGGCAATATCCAGAAAGTGATTCTCGCGCGCAGTTTGCACCGCAACCCGGCGTTGGTGGTGGCCGTGGACCCCACGCGCGGCCTCGACCTCGGCGCGACGGATTACGTGCGCCAACGTCTGCTCGACCAACGCCAACGCGGCGCGGCGGTTCTGCTCATCTCGGAAGACCTCGATGAAATTCTGGCCCTCGCCGACCGCATCGCCGTGATGTATGCCGGCGAAATCGTGGGCACCGTCCCCGCCGCCGAAGCCGAGGCCGAGCAGTTGGGCCTGCTGATGGCCGGGGCAAAAAAAGCAAATCAGTACACGGATAACACGGATTGAACGGATGACGCGGATTTTCGGTTAAAAAAATATCCGTGCTATCTGTATCATCCGTGCTATCCGTGTACAAAAACTAACTCTTTAAAACTCTCATCATGTTCGGACTCAAACTCGAAAAAGCCCCCGCGCCCCTTTGGCAACGCGCGCTTATCCCGGTTGCGGCAGTAATCTTCACTTTCATTCTCACCGCCGCGCTCCTTGCCGTGGTGCGCGCCAACCCGTTTGAAGCGTTTTACTTCATGCTCATTGACCCGCTCACCGCCCCGGTAAGCGCGTTGGAAGTGTTGGTCAAGGCTACGCCGCTACTGCTCACCAGCATTGCCGTGGTGTTTGCGTTCAGCGCGGGCTATTACAACATTGGCGCGGAGGGGCAGTTGTATGCGGGCGCGTTAGCGGCGGCGTGGGTGGGGCAACTCCCGCTGGCCCACGCCCTCCCCGCGCCCATCGTTATCGCGCTCATGCTGGTCGCCGGGTTCATCGCGGGCATGGCCTGGGCGCTCCTCCCCGCCCTCCTCCGGGTCCGCCTCGATGTGGACGAAGTGGTGACCACGCTCCTGCTCAACTCGGTGATGCTCTTCCTCATCAACGCCATCCTCACCAACTTCTGGCTCGACCCCATCACCAGTTGGCCGCAATCCCCGCGCATCGCCGCCGATTATCCGGTGCTGGTCTCCGGCTCGCGCGTGCATTTGGGATTGTTGGTGGGCCTCGTGGCGATGGGCGTGGTGTGGTGGACGTTGAACCGCACCCCGTTCGGATTGCGCCTCCGCGCGGCGGGCCTGGGCCGCGAGGCCGCGCGGTTCATGGGCGTGAACGTAACCCGCACGTTGCTGGTCGCCGCGCTCATCAGCGGGGGCATCGCGGGCCTCGCGGGCGTGGGCGAAGTCGCGGGCATCCATCATCGCTTGCTCGAAGACATTTCGCCGGGGTACGGCTATTCCGGCATCGTCATCGCTACATTGGGCGCGGTCAATCCGTTTGGGGCGGGCCTCGCCTCGGTCTTCATCGCCCTCATCCTCACCGGCGGGCAGTCGGTCAGTCGGCAAATGGGCATCCCCAATTTTCTTGCCGACGTGGTGCAGGCCACGCTGTTGTTGACGACGCTGGGGATGTTGTTGTTCACACGGTATCGTATTCGACGCAGTTAATTTGACGGACTACGCGCCAGGCAAGGCGTAGTGCGTAGTCCGTGAGAGTTTTATGCCCACTTCCTCCCTCATCTTCGACACCCATCTCGCCGCGTTCAAGGAAATGCAGAGCCAGCCCTGGGGGAAACTGCGCTATAGCCTGGTGCTGGCGAACCTGGCGCGGTATGCTGATGGGCGCGCATGGCGGGTACTGGACGCGGGCGGGGGCAATGGGCTGGATACGGTTTTGTTCGCCCAGCAAGGGCACACCGTGGCGCTGGCGGATTATTCCGCCGAGATGCTGGCCGAGGCCAAGCGCCATGTGGAAACCAGCGGCGTAGCCGAGCGCGTGACCTTTCACCAGACCGACCTTGCCGGTATCCCCGCGCTGTTTCCCGCCCCGACGTTTGACTTGGTGTTATGCCACAATGTTTTGCAATATGTGGATGACGTGACAGAAGCCCTTGCGCTTTTGGGAAGAGTGCTGAAACCGGGGGGGCTGATTTCAGTGATTTGTATTAATCGTTACTCTGAGACCTATCGAAAAGCGCTGATGTTTCAAGACCCAGCGGCGGCGCTGGCGGCCATAGATGCGTGGCAGTTGACTACTGCGACGTTTGGCACTGTGGTGCATGGCTATACCGCTGAGGAAATGCGCGCCCCGTTGCAAGTCGCTGGGTGTGAGGTCGTTGGCGAGTACGGCATTCGCTCGGTATGTGATTACATCCCCAACAACGACATCAAAAGCCAGCCAGAATTCTTCGCCTATCTGGAAAAATTGGAACACACACTGACCGACAAGTATCCGTATTATTTACTGGCGAGGTTTTTTCAGGTGGTGGCGCGGAAAGGCTAATTCATGGACCAAACCTTAGTCATCGGCCTGCTGGCCGCCATGCTGCGCATCGCCACCCCCATCCTTTGGGCCGGGTTGGGCGAAACCCTGGCCGAACGGGCCGGGGTGCTGAACTTGGGCATTGAAGGTATCATGCTCATCGGCGCGATTTTGGGATTTGTGGCGGCGTATCTCTCCGGCTCGCTGTGGGTGGGGTTGCTGGCGGCGATGTTATTGGGCCTGTTGGCTGGTTTGCTGATGGGCTTGCTGGCAGTGACATTGGGTCTGAATCAACATGTGTCCGGGCTGGGGGTGACGTTGCTCTGCTCGGGGTTGGCGTTGTTCACGTTTCGGGTGTTGTTCAAAGGCACGGCCAGCGCGCCCAAGATTGAGACTTTCCCGCAATTGAGTTTCCCGGCGCTGGGTGTTATCGCGCCGGTCTTTGAGCAATATGGGTTGACCTACCTGGCCTTTGCCTTGGTGCCGGTGGTGTGGTGGTTGTTGCACCGCACCACGTTTGGGTTGTGGATCCGCGCGGTCGGCGAAAACCCCGAGGCCGCCGACACCGCCGGGATCAACGTCGCCCGGGTGCGGTACATCGCCCTGGCGTTGGGCGGCGCGCTCATGGGCGCGGGCGGCGCATTTCTCTCGCTGGCGCAACTGGGGTCGGCCACGTTTGGCATGGTGGCCGGGCGCGGCTGGGTGGCGATTGCGCTGGTGATTTTGGGGAACTGGCAACCGGGGAAAGTGTTGCTGGGGGCGTTGCTGTTTGGCTTTGTGGAGGCGTTGCAATTGCGCCTGCGCGCGGTGGGGGTGCAGGTCCCCTATCAGTTTTTGCTGGCCCTGCCGTATCTCGTCACGATTGCGGCGTTGGCGCTGGCCGGGCGGAATGCGGCGTATCCGGCGGCGTTGTTGAAGCCGTATACGCGCGAGGCGTGAGTTACTAACTCGCTTACTAACTCGCGTTACGCACTGTCATGCCCGCGTGTTCCCGATATACTCAACGTGGTCATCGTTTGCGGTTTCCGTAGGTCACGCTTGTAGCGTGACACCCATATTGTGCCGAAGACGGCGGGCTACAAGCCCGCCCTACAAATGCTACTATAGGTCAGGCTTGTAGCCCGACACTTGACGCGGCAAAAACCGTCGCGCTACAAGCCCGCCCTACGCCAATCCCGTCAAAAACAGTAGAGCCCCAATTGCTCGTGCATGCCCGCCACGAGCACGCGGGCATGACCAGCCCACTTTCACCGCAGTGCAAACTGCGTCAGGTGAATTAATAAGGCGGCGTAGCGGGGCCGTCATAGCCGCACATGCCCACGCGCGGAGAGTTGACCAACGCCATCGGCTCACCGTAGTTATCATGAGGGTGTTCTTGAGCGTGCTGGTCGCACAGGGTTCCGGGTGCATCATGCTCAATCTGGCACTCAATGCACACCCAGGTGGCTGGCTCGTCGCACTCCATGCACTTGGCTTCGGGCATCAAATTGCGGGCCATGAGAAAGATGGGATGTTTCGTCAGCGGTTTGCCTTCGCGCACGCTTACCGCCTTGATCACCGTGACCGACTCGGTCCCGAAGTCATAAATGTGTGTCAGTTCCACCTCGGGCTGGAAGACCGCTTGAATCGGGCGCTTCATTGAAACTTCTTCGCCGCCCCAGCCCCCGAACGAAAACTGGCTCAGATGCCCGCAACATTCTAGCCAGATGGCCCGCAGATAATGGTCGAGGTCTTTTAGCGTGTTAGCGCCGCGCATTTCTAGTTCCAACCAAAATGGTCCGCCCGCCGCATCGTGGACGCGGAGGTAATACAATTTTTCGGTTGGCCCTTTTGGGGCGTTAACTTTCTCAAGCGCGGCCTGGCGTTTGGCGCAGGTGGCGAGATGTTTGGGCGCGCCGCCTTTCGCCATTTCTTTGTCGCAAAACACGCACACACCTTTGGTTTGTTTTCGTCGGGGCATAGATACCTCCAAGTGCCTATCACTAAATTCTGGGGCGACCACAAGGGGCGCCCCTACTATTCGGCCACAAATACGCCGTTTTTCAATGTCAACCGCTCGATAATCCGCGCGTCGTGGGGGGAGTCAGTGGGGCGGGTCACGGCGGTCACGGTAATCCACTTCGCCAGCGGCCCCTTCACCACTTTCTTGGTCAACGTCTCTTCAATCTGGAATATCCCGGCCGAGTTGTTCATCACCACGGTGATTTCCACCGGATGTTCCTTGCCTGCGTGGATATGCACCTCGTCAATCGCCAGCGCCGAGACCGAGTGAATATCCACCTTGCCCAGGTCGAAGGCTTTGCGCCCGCGCCCTTTGGTCACGTCAGTGCCATCGGCCACCGCCACCACGCCCGCTTCAAAGGTCAGCGGCGGTGGGTCGAAGTCGTGCGAGAGAATAGCATGCAACATGAAGGCGCGCAGTTCAATCCGCTTCTCCACCTCGGGATAAATCTCGGGCATCAGCCGGTCGAGCATATTGCGCGCCAGACTCACGCCCATCATCTCGTGATATTTGCGATGCACCTGATTGCCGATATCGTGCAACAGCGTCGCAATCGCCACCGTCAGACACGCGTCGTCCACATCCCCTGCGCCCGAGTCCACCACATCGGGCGTGAGACCCGCCCCCACCAATAAATCAAAAATCCGGATCGCGTTGGTCGCGGCCACGATGGCGTGCGTCACACCGTGGTCGTTATAGTTCAACTTGCTCACGGTCATGTAGTCGGCCATATCCCAATTGGCGCGGGCCTCGGGGTCCGCCAGGAGCAAATCGAAGAACTGATGGGTCTTGGGATATTTGCTCCACAGCGGCTCAACGGCGGTGAGGCTCTCGAGTTCCAGTTGTTCATACGAGGGCGGCAGGGCGATGACGACACCGCGATTTTTATAGATGCGAGCGGGGTGATGGGTGAGGGGCATGGTTAGAGTGAGGAGTTAGAGTTAGAGTGATTTTACATCAGGGGACGATTTCGACCGCGCCCAGTGGGATGGCTGGCCCGAGGCGCGCGAGGCGGGGGTCGAGGAGGGGGAGGTTCTCAAACGTGAAAGCGTCGTAGACCGAGACAAAAATTTGCGCGGGGCCGAGGGGCGCGTCGGGCGGGATGAGGAGGGTGTGCCAGTCGTGGAACCGCGAACCGCGAATCCACTTAAGCGTGGGGATGGCCCCGCCCACCGGGGTCGCGTCGGATTGAAGCTTGAGGCCCGGCCCGACGAGGGCCACGCTTACCGCGTAGTCGGCGACGATGGGCTGGGTGGCTAAGAATTGCAAATCCACCGTGTAGGGCTGGCCGCGTGGCGCGACGCGAGCGGCGAGTTGGGCGGAGGTGAGGAGGATGGAGGAGCCGAGGGGCAAATAGAGGGAATAGAGGTCGGAGGTCGGAAGTCGGAAGTCGGAAATGGTGATGGGTTGGTCGGGCGCGAGGTCATGGGCGGTGGTGAGGTAGCCGGGGCCGGAGGGCAAGGTGAGGGGCGAGTCGAGGATGGTGAGTGCCACTGGTTGCGCGGCGAGTTGCCAATGCAAATAGAGGCGCGGTGAATCTTGAATGGAGTGGTCGAGGTCGTAGCCGATGAGCGTTGCGCCGGAGAAGTTGCGATTGAGTGGGTGAAGCGTGATGGGCGCGGTGGGGCGCGGGGGCAGCGCGAGGGTTAGCAACTGCGTCTCGGCCACGCGCGTCCCGTCGGGCAGGTACGCGCCCGCGACGAGGGCGTAATCGCCGGGGGGCGCGTCGGGGCGTGGGGTCAGCCCGTAGCGGTCGAGCAGAATCTCGCCGGGGGCGTAGCGATTCGCGGGGTGGCTCACATCGGCTTGGGCGTAGAGCAAGCCATCGGGGCCGACGAGGTGGATGAAGAAGTTGAGGTCGCGGGGCTGGGCGGTGGACCAAGCGGCGAGAATAGTTATTGGTAATTGGGGATTGGTAATTGGGGACTGGAAGCCTAAGAATTCTAAGTCGCCGAATGATTGCGCGCCGCTAAAGTGGGCGGGGAGCGTTGTGAGCGGGCTATCGAGCACCTGCCACGCTGAGGCGAGGGGGAGGAAGCGGTAAGGCGTGGCGTTGAATTCCTGCGGATAGAAACTGGTGACGATGACCGGGCGCGCGGGGAGGTTGGCGGCGATTTCGTTCACCCAGTCGTTGGCGAGTGAGTCGGTGCGCGGATACACATAGCGGATTTCGACATCGGGACGCAGACCCTGAACGTGGTGCGCGTACCAGAGCGGGGTGGCCCAATGCCAGGCGGCGAGGATGAGGCTGTTGGGCGGGGCGGCGGCGAATAGGCTGTCGGTGTAGTGTTGGGTTGAGGTGTCGCGGGCGAGGATGAGGTAGGAGGGGAAGGTGGCAGTGAATTGCGGAATGAGGAGGATGAGGGCGAGGAGGCCGGGGAGCACGGGCGTAAGGGGGCGGGTGAGGGGGTGGGCAGGTAAGCGGGCGAGAAGGTGAGAGATGAGGCGCGAGGCTTCGGCGAGGGCGTAGCCGAGGGCGAGGGCCATGAAAACGTAGGACGGCAGGAGGTATTCGACGGTTTGGGGGGAGTGGTAGGTGATGGAGACGAAAGAGTGAACCGTGAACAATGAAAGGAGTAGAAGACCGGTGGCACGGTTGCGCCAGAGGGCGAGGAGGCCGCCGATGGCGGAGAGGAGCACTACGGGCCAGGTGAATTGAAAGGTGAGGAGGTTGCTGAAGACTAACAGCCGACTGGGGAAAAGTGTGGGGGTGGCGAAGAAAAAAATATCGCCGCGAAAACCACGGGCGAGGATGTGTTCGAGAAAACCGTTGAGGGTGGCAATGTGCGCGGGCGCGCCGAAGGCGCCGGAGCGCAGAGGAAAGTAGAGCCACGCGAGGAAGGGAATTAATCCGGCCAATAAGGGCCAGGGGCGGCGGAGAATTAGAGGATTGAGCCAGAGGGTGTAGAGGCCGAGGAGGGCGGCGATGAAGATGAGCGAGCCGTGGTGGGAGACGGCGAGGCCGAGAGAGAAAGAAATAAACCCCAAATCCCAAATGCCAAATTCCAAACCAGCATCAGGCGTTGGGCGTGAAGCGAGACGTAATTGGTAATTGGTAATTGAGGCGAGGGCGAGGGCGGTGGCGAGGGCGGTGAGCATTCGCACATTGGCGGTGGTGGCTTGCGCCCAAAAGGTGGTGGAGAACCCCAGCGCAAGCGCGGCGGCGATGCCGGCGAGGCGCGAATGGGTGAGGCGGTGAACGGTGTGGCTGACCAGCGTGAGGGTCAGTGCGGCGAAGAGGGCCGAGAGAAAATTGATGGCGGGGGCGGGTTGGAGCCAGAATAAAATTTTTGTTGTGAGCCAGCTAAAAATGGTATAGAGCGCGAATCCTGGCGGATGCGCGACTCCGAGTAATGCGCCAGTGACCTGATACTCGCCTGCATCGGCGGGGAGAAGATTAGGCGAGAGGGTGAAGGTGTAGAAGAGGAGCGTTAAAACCCCAAATCCCAAATCCCAAACTTCAAAGCCTAAGCGCGGGGCGGGTTGTGTCAACTGGGCTGGGCGCATAGGCCACTTGTCTACCGGTTTCCCGGTTTACCAGTTTGCACGGCGACTGCATAGGCTTCAAGCGTTTCTTGCACGGTCTTAGCCCACGAGAATTTTTTGGCTTGCTCGAAGCCGCGCATGCGTAAATCTTCGCTGACGCTGGGTTCAACGAGGCAAGTGAGGATGGCCGCGCCAAACGCGCGCGTGTCGGTGGGGGGGAGAATATAACCGGCACTGCCCACAATTTCGGGGAGGGAGCCGCCATTGCCGCACACCACCGGGACGCCGCACTGCATGGCTTCCAGCGGCGGCAGGCCAAAGCCTTCGTAGCGCGAGGGGTAGGCGAACACCGACGCGCCCCGGTAGAGCGCGGGTTTGTCGGCTTCGTCCACGTGGCCGATGAATTTAACGCTGTCGTCAATTTCAAGTTCCTGAGCGAGGCGCGGGTAGTCTTCGAAAAATTTTCCATCGGGCGTGGGCAGAGCGCCGCCGAGGGCGAGCGGGTACGACTGGCCCACCGAACTGGCGGCCCAAGTCCACGCGGAAAGCAGGGCGCGGATGTTTTTGCGCGGGTCGAAGCCACCGAGGTAGAGCACATAGCCTTCATCGAGACCATATTTTTGCTTCACGGCTTCATCGAGCAGGAACCCGCTGGCGGGGGCGTAGCGTTCGTCGGCGGCGAGGTAGATGGTGCGGACTTTGGACTCGGGCAGATGTAAGTGTTGCAGGATGTCGCGGCGCGAGGTGTCGGAGTCGGCGAGGATGAGGGATGCGCCGGGGGTGGCGGCGGTGACGAGCGAGGTGTACAGTCGCACGCGCCAGTCGCCGCGATATTCGGGGAGGAGGAGGGGGATGAGGTCGTGGATGGTGACGACGACCGGGCAGGGGGATGAGAGTGGTGGCGCCCAGTGGGGAACGTGGGCGAGGTCGGCTTGGAGTTCGCGGCAGGTGCGGGGGAAGAGGCTTTGCTCGAAGCGGACTTTGGCGAAGTTGCTGGCGCCGCAGGGGACGCGGTGGAGGTGAATTGAATCTGGTAGCGCGGGCACCCCGCTCGGGTGCGGCACGACCACGTGGACGGAGATGGAAGCCTGCGGGGCCAGGCCGGCGCACAGGGCGCGGAGATATTGCCCGGTGCCAGTATGCGCGGCGTGCGCGAGAAACCAGCCATTAATCACGAGGCGCATTTAACTTCTCAGGTAGTGAGAGAGAATGTAGAGGAGGAGCATGGTGATGAACAGGGCGGCGAGGCCACTACCGAAACAGCGCACGTTCCACAAGAAGGCAACGAGGGGGAAGCTGAGGCCGAGGTCGGTGTCGGTGCCAGCCAGCGCGAAGGCCGTGATGAAGACCATGATGATAAAAAGCAGGAGGATGGTCCAGGCGATAAACCAGCCGCTGGTGAGGGGTGGGCGACGACGGGGGCGGCTGGGCGCGGGAGCAAACGCTTCTTCAAAGATGGCCGAGTCGCGGCGGGCGCGCCACATGGCTTTTTGCATTTCGAGGCGCATTTGGTCGTCGTAGGTGGCGCGGCGGCGCGGGTCGAGGAGTAGGTCGCGCGCGGCGTTGAGTTGTTTCATTTGCTCTTCGGCGGCGGCGCGTTGGTCGGGGGGCTGATGGTCGGGGTGAGTCGCGGCGGCTTTGCGGCGGTAGGCCGCGCGGATTTCGTGGGCGGTGGCGGTGTGGGGCAGGCCGAGGAGGTAATAGGGGTCGAGCATGGAAGGCAGTAATTAGTAATTGTAAGGGCTCAAGACATCGTGAACATTTTTAAACACACTTGTTATCTCG
>CAYUFY010000171.1:0-9126 GCA_964443795.1 uncultured Anaerolineales bacterium
GTGACTCAAAAATCAGGGTTGGTTATGATAGCCTGTCGCCATTTCAATCAGCGTTTGGTCAGATTGTTCCAAAGCGAGACCAGGGGTGTGGCATTGCTTGCAGGCGAAGTCGAGTGAGATTTGCGACTGGGCGGTGAGGCCATCGTCGCTGAACTGGCCGACCTGAGTCGGGTCAATGGCCATGAGGTGGACCCGGATATCGCCGGTGAAGCGGTCGGGATTGCCCCAGGCGCTCTTGGCCAGGCGCGGCATATGGCAATCCACACAACCCACAAAATCTTCGTGCTTGGGATTTTTCTGGTATTGGGCTTCTTTGTAGTGGCAATTAGCGCATTCGGTGCGAGTGGCCGGGAGATTGGCCTCGCGCAGTTGAACCACGCCACTGTGCGGGTCATGGCAAGCCACACAATCCAGGGTGAGGTGCTTGCTTTGGAAGATTTCGTCATACTGTTGATGGTTTTCGATAAAGCCATCTTTAGCATTGACTTGGTTTACCTGATCGCTCTGGTGGCAGGCGCGACAGGCTTCGGCGTCACGGTCAATCTTCATAATAATGCCGTAGGGGTTGGCGGCATGCAGACTGCCCGGGCCGTGGCATTCTTCACATTGAATGCCGGGCTCGGCCCAGGTGCCCACGATGCCTTCCATCCCATCCTGGTGGCCGTTGGGCTTGTAGCCAGTGGTGTGACATGCGCCACAATCATATTTAAGTTGCGCTTCGCCCGCATGGTAAGTGACCCAACCATCATCCTGGCGCAGGTCGGAATTCTTCAAATTATATTGATTCAAATATGGGGTGTCGCTCACCGTGGCCCCCGGCTTGCCGGTGATAATGTAGCCCTGCTTATCAATGAAGAGCGCCTTCCAGTTATAGCCGCCGATGACATAGGCAATGTCGTTCCAAGTGTAGCTTTCGGGCGGGTTGGGGATGCGGGTGAAGGGGTAATCGGGGGCTTTGCCATCCACGACCGGGACGAGTTTCCACGGGTGGCCTGATTTGATGAAGGTCTCATAAGTGGCTTTGTGACAGTTGCCACACTTCGCGGAGCCGACGTATTCGGCGCCCGATGGGCCAGTCGGGCCAGGATCGCCTTTGGTCCCCTCCGGGCCTTGGGGCCCGATGGGGCCAGACACCCCGGCCGGGCCAGCGACCCCCGCCGGGCCGGGCGTTCCCGCGCAGGCAGTGAGCATGAGGGTAATTAGAATGAGTGTAAGGATGAGCCAGAATTTGCGTGACACAGGTTGATCTCCATTTTTTCTATCCAGAATCAGTAAACACCAAGTAAGCGTATACTGTTGTGAAGAATAGAGCAAAGTGGGCTGGGTTGAAACATTCTTATGTGCAAACTTACGTGCGAATTGGGGTGAGGTCTTTTGCTACTCAAACGGGTGAGATAAGGATAGCAAATATGAGTTAATTGGTCTAAAATCACATTCAGATGATTTCTGTCAGAATAGCACATGATGAGTGTCACTGAGGGTTGGGTAGTCTATGCCTCTACAATGGCAATATTCTACTACCCGATTGGGTCATTCCTTTATGTCTCTTATTCGTCTCACTTGTCTCATCACCCTCCTCCTCGCTTTAGTGGGTGGAACACCTACCCTTGCCCAGTCTAGCATAGAGCTGGCCTCTCTAAAAGTGGAATTGTGGCCGGAATATGACCAACCCGCCATGTTGGTCATCCTGGATGGCGTGCTTAAACCGGAGGTGGCACTCCCGGCGACGGTGATGATCAACATCCCTGCTCGGGTGGGGGCGCCAGCCGCCGTGGCCATGATGGACGACACCGGGCGTTTGCTCACCGCCGAGACCACGTCCCAGACGAAAGGCGATATTCTCGCCGTAACCTTGACCACCCAATACCGCACCTTCCGCGTGGAATATTACGACCCGGCGCTCACTTTCAACGCCAGCACCCGCGCTTTTTCTTTTAATTGGCTAACCGACTATGCGGTGGAGGCCGTGACCGTTAAAGTGCAAGAGCCCGTGGGCGCCAGTAACCTGACCTTTACCCCTGCGCTGACCGCCATTGGCCCCGCCGATTTTGGGTTGAATTATTACACCGGCTCACTCGGCTCATTGACCCCCGGACAAGCCGTGACTTTGCAGATGAATTACACCAAAGCCGATTCACGGCTTTCGGCGGAAGTGGTGAACCCCAGCAGTGCCCCGGCCACCGGGGAAGCCGCCCCCGTGGCCACCACCCCAACCCCAGCGGCGACCTCTGCCACCCTGCCCATCGTGCTGGGTTTCGCGGGTGGGGCGCTCCTGGCCGGCGGCGGCCTCTATTATTGGTTCTCCCGGCGGTCACCCGTGCGAGGCGCGTCGGCTAAAAACAAAAATCGCGGCCACAAACATGCCCGCCGCGAAAAAGCCCCAGCGGCCCCACGGCCTCATCGTCAGGCCGAAGCGCAGGGCGCCCTGGCCCAATTCTGCACCGAATGTGGCGCAAAAATCTTGGCGGGGGATGCCTTTTGCCGAAAATGTGGCGCGAAGGTGCGGGAGCGTGCCGCGCCCTAAGCGCACTTGGCGAGTCGCCCGCGCGTAATATTTTATCTCGCGCTCATTTGTGAGTGAGATAATTTAATTAATTCGCATTATGGTGTCGGGGCTTGGCCCCTAACCCCCTATAAGGAGTTCAATCCATGAGTAGCCAGACCGTTGCTTCACCCCAGGCCATCCCCGTTACCCGCAGTGGGAATCGAGCCAAATTTCTTATCGGCGGCTTGTTGGTGATCGGGGCCATCATTTACCTGGTCGTGACCACCATGGGGAGCACCCAGCAATATTTTTACACCGTGAATGAAATCCAGGCCAAAGGCGCGAGCGTGGTCGGCCAGAATCTGCGCGCCTCCGGGGCGGTGCTGGGCGATACCATTACCTTTGATCCCGACACCCTCACCATCTCGTTCATGATGGCGAATGTCTCCAACGATATGGAAGATATTGAAGCCGCTGGTGGGTTGGCCGCCGTTTTACACAACGCCGCGCTTGACCCCAACGCCGCGCGCATCAAAGTCGTCTATGTCGGCCCCAAGCCCGATCTGCTCAAGAACGAAGCGCAAGCCATCGTCACGGGCAAGATCGGCCAGGACGGCGTGTTTTATGCTGACGAGCTGTTGCTCAAATGCCCCACCCGCTACGAAGAAAGTGCCTCCAACCCGGCGGGGAATTAATTGCCAATTCCCAATATCAAACTTCAAACTGCCAATCACCAATCTATTTGGAGTTTGCATTTTGAAGTTTGGAGTTAACTCATGATAGCTAACCTCGGTTATTTCGCTCTTGTTCTGGCTTTGGTGTGCGCCGTATATGCCACGGTGATGGCTTTGCTAAGCGTGCCCCGGCGCAAACCGGTCTGGCTCGCCAGCGCGCATCATGCCGCCTTGCTCACCTGGCCCCTGCTTACCCTGGCTTCAGCCTGCCTCATTTATCTGCTGGTGACTGAGCAATTCGATGTTGAATACGTGGCGCGCGTCTCCAGCCACGCCATGCCGGTGTATCTCAAAGTTACGGCGTGGTGGGGCGGGCAGGCGGGGAGCCTGCTCTTTTGGGCCTGGCTCATGGCCACCTTCACCGCCTCGGCCATGCTCCGCAAATGGGACCGCGACTATGACCTCATGCCCTATGTCATTGCGGTGATGATGATCACCCTCGGCTTTTTTGTGGGTCTGGTGGTCTTTATCGAAAACCCATTTATGCGCGTCTGGCAACTGCCCAGTGGCGAAACCGTCGCGGCCCTGCTTCAGCCCGTGGGCACCACTGCCTTCATGCCCGCCGACGGGCAAGGCCTCAACCCGCTCCTGCGCCACCCGGGCATGATTATCCACCCGCCCATGTTGTATCTGGGGTTTGTGGGCTTTGTCATCCCCTATGCCTTTGCCATGGCCGCGCTGATCACGCGCCGCACGGATGATGAATGGATCAAAACCTCGCGCCGCTGGACGTTGGTCGGCTGGCTGTTCCTCTCGTTGGGCCTCATCCTCGGCGGACGCTGGGCCTATGATGTGCTGGGGTGGGGCGGTTACTGGGGCTGGGACCCGGTGGAGAACGCGGCCTTCATGCCGTGGCTTACCGGCACGGCCTTCCTCCACTCGGTGATGATTCAGGAAAAACGCGGGATGCTCAAGAAATGGAACATGATCTTGATTATCCTCACTTATGCCCTGGTCATTTTTGGCACCTTCCTCACCCGCAGTGGCGTGCTCTCGTCGGTTCACGCCTTTGCCCAAAGCGCCATTGGCCCGGCGTTCTTCACCTTTATCGGCCTCACGTTTGTCATCTCGCTCTCTTTGTTGTTCCGTGAATGGGATCATCTGCGGAGCGAAAATCAACTCGACTCGCTCATCTCCCGTGAGTCGGCCTTCCTGCTCAACAACTTGCTGTTCATGGGCATTGCCGCCTCGGTCTTTTGGGGCACGGTGTTCCCCATGATTTCCGAACTGGCGACTGGCCAGAAGATCAGCGTCGGGCCGCCTTTCTACAATCGTGTCACCGGCCCGCAGTTTGCCGCGCTGGTCTTGCTCATGGGCATTGGGCCACTGGTCGCCTGGCGGCGGGCTTCGGCGCGCCAATTGGGTCGGACCCTGCTCGTCCCCTTTGCGGTGGCCCTTGGGTTCGTCGCCATCCTGGCGGTGACTGGTATTCATAATTGGGGCGCGCTCCTCGGGTTCGGCATCTCGGCCTTTGTCCCGCTCACCACGCTCATCGAGTTCTATCGCGGCACCCGCGCGCGGATGAAGACCAACGCTGAAGACCCGTTCACCGCCATCACCACGCTCATGGCGCGCAATCGCCGCCGCTATGGGGGCTACATCATTCACCTCGGTGTGGTGCTCATGACCATCGGTGTGGTCGGCTCGAACTTCTTCCAACAGGAAACCCAGGGCCGCTTGAAATTAGGCGAACAACTTACCCTCGGGCGTTATGTGATGACCTATGACGGTTTGGACGAGTTTGTCACTGACGATGACCGGCAAGTGGCCCGCGCCACTGTGAGCATTTACAAAGATGGTCAACTCGTGGGGCAATTGCACCCGCGCCGCGACTTTTACTTCGCCAGTGGCCAACCCATGACGATCCCCGGGGTGCGAAGCTCGATAGAAGATGACTTCTATGTCTTGTTGGTGGACTGGGAAGACATTGCCGCCAATGGCGCGACCTTCAAAATTTACTTGAACCCGCTGGTCAACTGGCTGTGGTCAGGTGGCCTGGTCTTCATCCTCGGGACGCTGGTCGCCGCCTGGCCCGACGCGGCGGAGGATCGGAAGCGCGTTTTGTCCGGCGCGACCGTGGCGCGGCGCTCGGGCGCGTATGGAGCTTGAACAGTGAAAAGCAAATTGTGGTTGCGCCTCCTCCCCCTTTACTTTTTACTTTTCGCCGCGCTGGGCGGCGTGGCCCTGGCCCAGGATGGCACACCCACCGCGCCGGTTACCGATGATCAGGTGAACCTGGTCGCCAAGCAACTCTTTTGCCCGGTGTGCGAAAACGTGCCGCTGGATGTCTGCCCCACTCAGGCTTGCAAACAATGGCGCGCCACCATCCGCGAAAAGCTCGAAGTCGGGTGGAGCGCACAACAAATCAAGGATTATTTCGCTCAGCAATATGGCGAGCGGGTGCTGGCACAACCGTCCACGCGCGGCCTCAATATCTTTATCTGGCTGATCCCGCCCTTACTCATTGCCGTTGGCGCGTTGGTGTGGTGGCGCTTCATGCACACCAACACCCGCGCCCGGCTCGTCGCGACCCCGGTCACACCGCCGCCGCCGGCCGCGGATGACCAATATGCCGCGCGCTTGGAACAGGAATTGGAAAAGCGCCGCTAACCTTAACCGTAGGGGCGTTCAATTGAACACCCCTACGCCAATCTCTAATTTCCTATGACTGACTCGATTACTGTTACTCCAACTCCCGCCGCCTCCCCCAAAATCCGGTGGGCGCAAGTCCTGACTTTCGTCATCGTTCTCGGTCTGCTGGCCATCGTCGCGTTTCAGATGAAGCGCAACGGCCCGCTCGCCGCTGGCCCGGTGGGCGCGGGGCAGGTGGCCCCCACCTTCGCGCTGACCACGTTTGATGGCGAGACGTATGACCTGGCCGCTTTGCGGGGCAAAGTCGTCCTCGTCAACTTCTGGGCCTCATGGTGCATCCCCTGCGAAGACGAAGCCGCCTTTCTCGAAAACGCCTGGCGGCACTATAAAGACAGTAACGTGGTTTTCATCGGTGTGGACTACGTGGACACCGAAACCGAAGCCCGCGCTTTCATGGCTCGCTATGACGTGTCCTACCCCAATGGCGCTGACCTCGGCACAGCCATCTCGCAGGCTTATCGCATCAAGGGCGTGCCCGAGACTTACGTCATTGATCAGACCGGCACCCTTGCCTACGTTCAAATCGGCCCGTTCCAGAGTCAGGCCGATATTGCGCGCATGATCGAGCCGCTTTTAAATCAGTAACCAGTGAGTAGTCATCAGTGAACAGTCGTTGCTGATAACTGTTCACTGATGACTAATCCCCAACCCCTAACCTCCAATGGATCTCGGTTCCCTCCTCCTCGGCCTCGCCCTCCTGCTCGCCACCGCCTTCATCGTAGCGCGGCCGCTCTTTGATCGGTCAGGCCTGCACGACCACCCCCTCAGCCCGGCGGAAGTATTGCTCAATCAGCGCGACACCGTGCTCGCCGCCCTGCGGGATTTGGATTTTGACCACACCACCGGCAAGATCACGGATGAAGACTACGCCCCCCAACGCGCGCAACTCGTGGCCGAAGGCGCGGCGATTCTTAAACAACTCGACGAACAAGGCCTCGCGCCCCACGCGCTGGACTCCATGGAAGCGGCCATCCGCGCCCGACGCCAAGCCCCCGCCCCGGCGGAGTCGGCCATCGAAAACGCGATTGCCGCCCGGCGCACCGTCCCCGTTGAGCGCGTGATCTGCCCCAATTGCAGTACCCCCGCCGGGGCCGCCGACAAATTCTGCCCCAAGTGCGGCACCCCGCTGGGGAGCGCGTGCCCCACCTGCGGGCACACCGTCCGGCCCACCGATAAATTCTGCGGCAGTTGTGGCGCGCCCATCGCCGCCACCGAGGCAGTCTGATGAAAAAAACTACTTCGCCGACTCGCTTGGGATTTGAGATTTTGTTTTTGGGATTTGCTATCTTCCTCTCCGCCTGTTCCCTCGCGGGCGACATCACCCCGCCCCCCGGCGCGCGCTCGGCCTCGGTGGACAACCCACCTCCCGCGCAACTGCCCACCACCAGCGCCCCAGCGTTGGCTGGTTTCCCCACCGTTGAACCAGTGGATGTGAACACCGTCGTCCCCGCCGCGCTCCCCAACGCCGCTGAGGGCGGGCTAGTGTTTGCCGACCACTGCGCGGAATGCCACGGCCCCACGGGCGCGGGCGACGGCACGCGGAGCGCGCAACTCATGGCCGAGCGCACCGCGCCGCTTCCCAACTTTTCCGCCCCCGACCTGGCCCGCGCGGCCTCCCCGGCCCAGTGGTTCAAGACCATCACCGAAGGCCGCCTCGAAAAATTCATGCCGCCCTGGGCCGACAAACTTTCGGAAACCGACCGCTGGAATGCCATCGCTTTTCTCTACACCCTGAGTGTTCCGTCCACAACGATTGAGAGCGGTCAGGCGGTTTACACCGCCAACTGCGCCCAGTGTCACGGCGCAACCGGGCAGGGCGATGGCCCCCAAGCCGCCCAGCCCACTCCCCCCGACCTCACTGTTTTATCGGCGATGGTGAAACTCAGCCCACAGACGTTGTTCGATGGTTTGCTGAAACCCCAACACACGTTTGACTCGCTCACGGAAGACGAGCGTTGGGCAGTGACCAGTTATCTTCAGACCTTTGCCTATGCCTATGCCGCGCCCGGCGCGCCGATCCCCGAACACAACGGCACCCTGCGCGGGACCTTGCTCAACGGCACCGCTGGGGCCAGCACCCCGGCGGGGATCAGCATCAACCTGCATGGCTTCGACGTGAACGGCGGCGATTTTGAACTGGTGACCACCCTCACCACCACGGCGCAGGCCGAGGGCGCGTTTGCTTTCGAGGCCGTGCCGTATCGCTCTGGCCGCCAATTCCTCGTGACCGCCAAATACGGCGAAGTCACCTATAGCTCCGCTATCGGCGAATTTGATGCCGAGGGCCAGCTTGATCTGCCGGTGAAGGTCTATGAGACTACGGCTGAGACCGCGGCCCTGCGCGTTCAAAACATGCACGTGTTTATGGACTTTTCCAGCGCGGAGCGGCTGGATGTGGTGCAAGTCTACGTCATCTCGAACCTGGGCGACCGCACGATTACTGGCGACCAAACCTTTGAACTGCGCCTCCCGCCCGGCGCGCAGAACGTGACCGTGCGCGATGAAGAAGAAGGCCAGGACTACTCCATCAATGGCGATACGCTCATGGACACCCTCCCCATCGTGCCCGGCGCAAGCGCCGCCCAACTGCTGGTGTCCTATTCCCTGCCCTATGCGGCGGGCTTCAAGTTTGAACAGCCCACCCTCTACCCGGTGACGAACATCAACCTGTTGCTCTCGGATATGCATGTGCAATTGATGGGGGCCGGCCTGGACGACCTGGGCCAGCAACAATTTCAGGGCCAGACCTTCCAGAATTTTGGCCGCGCCGATCTCCCCGCTGGTGAAGCGTTGACCTTTGAGATTTCCGGCGACCCAACGGCCGCTTTGGTGGCGAGTGGCGCGGCGGCCCCCGGCGCTTTGGCGCCCACCAGCAACACCAACCTCGCCGTGGGGTTGGGCGCGGTGGCGCTGGTGTTGATTGGGGCGGGCGTGTGGTGGCTCCGGCGGGGACAGGCCAGCCCGACCGCTGACCTGAGCCAGGATGATTTGCTGGAGGCTATTGCTGAACTCGACGACGAATTTGCCGCTGGTAAGTTGGACGCAAGCGCCTATGAACGGGAGCGCGCCGACCTGAAAGCGCAGTTGCTCAAGGTGTGGCGTGATTGAAACCCGCGCGCTGACTAAAAACTTCGGCCTTAAGCCGGTGTTGCGCGGGGTGGATTTGGAAGTGGCCCCCGGCGAGTTTGTGGTGCTCTTCGGCCCCAATGGAGCGGGCAAGACCACGCTCCTCCGCATCCTCGCCACGCTCTCGCG
>CAYUFY010000171.1:9226-10833 GCA_964443795.1 uncultured Anaerolineales bacterium
TGTGGGTCACGGCCATCTTCGCCGGGACCCTGGGGCTGAACCGTAGTTTTGCGATGGAAAAAGACCGGGGCTCGCTCGATGGTCTGTTGCTCACCCCGGTGGACCGGAGCGCTATTTACTTCGGCAAACTGTTGGGCAATTTGCTGTTTATGCTCATGGTGCAAGCGGTCATCCTGCCGGTGTTCAGCATTCTGTTCAATGTGTTTCTGCTCAAACCGCTGTTGCTGGTGGTGATTGTGCTGGGCACCGTGGGCTATGCGGGCGTGGGTACCCTGCTGGCCTCGATGGCAGTGCACAGCCGCACGCGCGATGTGATGTTGCCCATCCTGCTGTTTCCGGTTTCGATCCCGGTGTTGGTGGCCGCTGTGCGCGCCTCCAGCGCCATCCTCGCGGCCGCGCCCTGGGAAGACATCGGCCCGTGGCTCAATCTGCTCATCAGCTACGACGTGATTTTTGTCGCCGTGGCGTTTATGGTGTTCGATTTTGTGGTGGAGGAATAAGTCAGCCAAACCTGACAAGTGGGCGCGATAACAGCCCAGATTATTCGGCACCTCGCCGCGCCCACCTGTCAGGTTTTAAGAAACAAGGAGCTATTATGGAAAAATCAACCCGCAATCTGCAAATCTTCAACCTCATCACTGCCGCGCTCATGGTCGTCGCCACCGGCCTGGTGTTTTTCTACGCGCCCCTGGAGCGCAGTATGGGCCAGGTTCAGCGCATCTTCTATTTTCATGTCCCCGTCGCGTGGGATAGCATGTTGGCGTTCTTCGTCACCTTTGTGGCCAGCATCGTTTATCTGCGCACAGCCAACACTTGGTGGGATATGGTCGGGCGCGTTTCGGTGGAGATCGGGCTGGTGTTTACACTCATGGCCATCGTCTCCGGCTCCATCTGGGCGCGGCCCGCGTGGAACACCTGGTGGACGTGGGATCCGCGCCTGACGACCTACACCATCATGGCGCTCATCTACGTGGCCTACCTCATGTTGCGGCAGGGCCTGGAAGACCCCGACCGGCGCGCGCGGTTTGCCTCCGTCTATGGCATCGTCGGCTTCATCAGCGTGCCCATCACTTTCTTTTCCATCCGCTGGTGGCGCACCATTCACCCGGTGGTCATCGGCAATGGCAACGCCGCGGCCGAAGGCGGTTTCGACATGACCTCGCCCATGCGGCTGGTGTTTTTCTTCTGTCTCTTCGCCATCACCGTGCTGTATTTCAATTTCCTCGCCAATCGTCTGCAACTCGAAAAACTCTCCGACCGCGTCGAGCAACTGAAAGCCAAGTTGTTATCGGCCTAATCAATTTCATTTCCCACTCCCATGGACACTCCCGATACTCTCAACTACATGATCGCCGGTTATGGTTTTCTCTTTGGTTTGGCGTTGCTCTATATCGCCAGTTGGCATCTGCGCCGCCGCAATTTGGAAAAAGACATTGACATGATCCAAACCTTGGCGGCTGACAAACCGAAATGAGCGAGACCCCCGCGCCCGCCGGGGCACCCGTACCCCCGGCGGTCACGGCCTGTGGCGGCCAAATCTCCGACCCCAGTCGTTACCAAAACCCGCCGTAAAGCCCCCGCCTTCAGGCGTGGGGATATAAGGCGGC
>CAYUFY010000172.1:0-10798 GCA_964443795.1 uncultured Anaerolineales bacterium
CGACCCCGCGCTCCTCACCTACACCCCGCCCTCCATCGAGTTCCTCCACCAAGACCCCGACCTCTGGCGCTTCACCACCTTCGACAACACCGGCCTCAAACCCTACAATGCCAACCTCGGCTGGTACTTCAACCTCTACGACATTCGCGGCTACGACTCCATCTTCTCCAAACAATACCGCGCCTATATGGAACTCATCGAGTCGCCGCAATACGAACTCGACTACAACCGCATCGCGCCCATCTCCAAACTCGAAGCCCTCAACTCGCCCCTCCTGGACCTCCTCAACGTCAAATACCTCATCACCCAATTACCAATTACCAATCCCAAATACACCCTCGTCTACTCCGCCGAAGTCCAAATCTACCGCAACGAATCCGCCCTGCCGCGCGCCTACACCCTGCCCGCGTCGGCCACTTTACTTTCTGTTGATTTCGGAACGGCGGTCCAAACGTATGACCCGCGCAACTACGTCATCGTGGCGCCGGGCGATTTCCCCGCGCCCGCACTGGCGACTCCGGCCAGCGCGTTACCCGCGCCCGTCGCGGAATACTCCCCCAACCAAGTCACCGTTAACGCCTCCGTCCCCGAAGACTCGTGGCTCATCCTCGCCGACTCCTACGCCCCCGGCTGGAAAGCCTATCTGCGCCCCCTCGGCGCGGACGAAAAGCAAGAACGCGAAGTCAGCATCACCCTCGTCAACGGCAACTTTCGGGGTGTGCCACTCCCGCCGGGCGAGTGGGCCGTGCGCTTCAAATACTCCCCCGACTCATTTAAGCTCGGCGGCTTGCTCTCATTCCTCGCCGGGGTCACGCTCTTCTTTGCCTTCGGCGTGTGGCTGTGGCGGTACTTCTATCAAGAGAGCGCCATTGATTCCACCGCGCGGCGCATCGCCAAAAACTCCATCGCGCCCATGGCGTTGAATTTGATGAATCGCGGGATTGACCTGATGTTCGCCGCGTTTTATTTGCGCGTACTCGGCCCCGAGGCCAACGGTAAATATGCGTTCGCCATTGTGGTCTTCGGCTGGTTCGATATCATCACCAACTACGGCCTCAACACGCTCCTCACGCGCGATGTCTCGCGCGACAAGGCCCATGCCAATCGTTATCTCGTCAACACCACAGTCTTGCGCTTGCTCATCGGGCTAGTGGCCGTTCCGGGTTTAGCACTCCTGCTGGGCGCGCGCCAACTCCTCCCCCGCCCCTTAACCGCCGACACGCTCCTCGCCATCACCCTGCTCGTGGTCGCACAAATCCCCGCCACCGTTGCCACTGGGTTAAGTGCGCTATTCTATGTTTACGAGAAGGCCGAATATCCAGCGGCGGTAGCGACCATCTCCACGCTGATGAAGGTGGCGTTGGGCGCGCTGGCGCTGGTGTTGGGCTGGGGGTTTGTGGGCTTGGCCGGAGCCAGCATCGTAGTCAATCTGGTCACGCTCGCCATCTTGGGCACGCTGGTGTGGCGGCTGTTCTTTCGCCCGCAGTGGGAACCCGATTGGGCGTTGCAGAGCGGCGCGGTACGTGAGAGTTTCCCGCTCATGCTCAACCATTTGCTGGCGACGTTGTTTTTCAAAGTGGATGTGCCGCTGTTGGAGACCATCCGCAACCAGCAAAGCGCCGGGCGCGGCAACGTGGAGGTGGGTTGGTACAACACTGCGTACAAGTTCGTGGATGCGTTCAATGTCATCCCATCGTTCTTCACCTTTGCGCTGTTCCCGCTGATGAGCCGCCAAGCCGCCGACCCCGCCGCGCGCACAGACTTGACTCGCAGTTACACGCTGGCGATTAAGTTGCTTGTGGCGGTGGCCCTGCCGCTCGCGGTGTTCTCAACCTTTTTCGCCACCACGCTCATCGGCCTTCTTGGTGGCCGCGAGTTTTTGCCCGATGGCGCGATTGCTTTATCCATCATGGTTTGGTCTATCCCGTTTGGGTGGATAAACAGCGTGACCAACTATTTACTGATTGCTTTAGGCCAACAACGCGATCTGACCAAAGCCTTTGCGATTTCACTGGTGTTCAACATTGTTGCCAATCTCATCTTCATCCCACGTTACGGCTATGCCGCCGCCGCTGGCATCACCATTCTCTCTGAGATTTTCGAGGGCGCGTGGTTTTATTGGTATCTCCGCAAAAATATCACCCTGCCCTGGCTGGCCATCCTGTGGCGCTTATGGTTCTCGGCGGGCGTAATGACGGCGCTCACCTTGGCGCTATGGCCGGTTCAACCCTTGTTGGCGTTCACGGTTGGCTTCGCCGCTTATTGCGGTGGTTTGGTTGGGTTGCGGGCGTTTGACGAGCAAGAGCGGAAGGTGCTAGCAGGGGTGTTGCCGGAGAGGGTAAGTGTCTGGCTAATGCACAGTTAAGATAAAATTACCGGGTACCCGATGATTGACGGTGTAAAATAAAGTCGAGGAAAGGAGCAGGCCATGACTTATATAGAATTAATGACCCAAGTGAGACTACTCTCTCCGGCTGAGCGCCTCATGTTAGCCGAAGCCATTCTGCACTGGATGCGCGAAGAAGAGGGACTGATGAAAACCCAGAGGCGCGCTGAAACTTGGCGGGAACCGATGCAAACCATTCCACCGGCCAGCGCTCTACGAGGCTTGGCTAAACCACTTGGCTCAATGCCCACGGACCAAGAACTCAAAGAAGACTATATCAACTATCTTGAGCAAAAGTATCTCTAATGCGTGCGCTCATTGATACCAACATCCTCTTGGATTTGATTTTAGATCGCCTCCCGTTTGCCAATGAAGCGGAAGCCATTTGGGAAGCACGCCGTGCAGGCCGTTTTGAAGGCTACATAGCGGCTATATCGCCCATTAACGTCTTTTATATTGTCCGCAAAACTCAAGGCCCAGATAAGGCCCGCCAAGTTGTGCGCGATATTTTGACTGCTTTTGAAGTGTGTGCACTCGATAGCGCTTCTCTACACGCCGCCTTGACTTTGCCGCTAAAAGATTACGAAGATGCCACCCAGTTAGCCAGCGCCCTCGCTTATGGCCTAGACGCGCTCGTGACCCGCGACCCCACTGATTTTATGGGCGCCCCTATGGCTATCTTTTCCCCTGCCGCTTTCCTCAGTCAATTGCCGCAATGACCAACCTCGCCACCCACCTCTGTGTCCCCTGTCGCGGCGGCGAACCACCGCTGACCGAAGCCGAGATTGATGCACTCTTGCCGCAAGTCAGCAACTGGCAGGTCAAGGAAGTGGACGGCATCAAACAGCTGGAGCGTATTTTTAAGTTCAAGGGTTTTATGCCCGCGCTGGAATTCACCAATCGAGTCGGGGCCATCGCCGAGGCCGAGGGTCACCATCCGTTAATCGTAACCGAGTGGGGCCGCGTCACTATTCAATGGTGGACGCACAAAATTCGCGGCCTACACAAGAACGACTTCATCATGGCCGCCAAGACGGATGAGGCGGTGGGGATGTCCAATGTTCCCCCGGCTGATAGCTCGACTAATCCCCGCCGCCAATGGGTAGTTACCAAAACCACTTTAGGGGAGCAAAAAAGCGATTTCGCTTATTGGCAAACTCAACCCTATGCGGCGCGCATCGCCGCGCTGGAGGAAATTCGCCGGGAATATCATCAGTGGAGGTACCATGCTGAACCAAGATTTCAAAGAGTTTTTTCAATTCTTAAACGAAAGTAAAGTGCGCTATCTGGTGGTAGGTGGCTATGCTGTCAGTTTTCATGGGCATCCCCGCTACACAAAAGATATAGATGTTTGGGTTGAGATGAGTGAAGAGAACGCGACTCGTATCGTTGAGGCAATAGCTTTATTTGGTTTGCGCTCCCCTGATATACAGTCACCCGATTTCATCAAGCCTGACCACATTATTCAGTTGGGCTACGAGCCGCGCCGAATTGACATCCTCACCACCATTCCGGGCGTGGAATTTGCTGAGTGTTATCCCAAACGTATCTCTGCCGATATGGACGGGGTGAACGTGGATTTCATTGACTTGAACAACCTCAAGCAGAACAAACGGGCCTCTGGCCGACATCAAGATTTAGCGGATGTTGAAAAACTTGAATGAGCCTTCCCGCAAAATCTGTGTAATCCGTGGTTTCTAAAAACTCCGGCCTCCTCCTCATCGTCCTCGCCTCCCTGCTCTGGGGCACCACCGGCCTGACCTCCAAAATCCTCAATAATCTCTCCGCGCTGGATGCGCTGAGCGTGGGCGCGTGGCGCTTGCTCACAGCGGCCCCGGCGTTGCTGGCGCTGGCGCAGATGCTCAACCCGGGGAGCCTCACCCCGCTATTTCGACGCGAATGGCGCGCTATTTTGTTGATGGGCCTGAGCATGGCCGGGTACAACGGCTTTTTCTTCGTGGCCCTCGCGCGGACTTCGGTGACCGCCGGGACGTTGCTGGCCCTGTGCACCGCCCCGCTGTTTGTGGCCTTGCTGGCCCGCGCATTTTTGGGTGAAACCCTCACGCGCCCGGTGCTCCTCGCCCTGGCCGCCGGACTGACCGGCACCGCCCTGCTCGTGGGCGGCGAGGGCGGGCGCGACCTGTTGCGATTGGATTACGCGCTCGGCAATTTGCTCGCGCTCGGCGCGGGATTATCGTACGCGGTGTATGCCTTGGGAGGCCGGGCCAAAAAAGACGCGCCCCCCGCCCTGCTGGCCGCGCTCTCGTTCACCGCGGCGGCGCTGATGCTGTTGCCGTTTGCGGTGTTCAACGGCTTCGCGTTCCCGACCAATTTACCCGCGTGGGGCGTGGTGGCCTATCTCGGTGTGGGGCCGACAGCCGTGGCCTATGCGTTGTACTTGCGCGGCTTGCAAACCGTGCCCGCCACCGTGGCGAGCATTGGCACGCTCATTGAGCCGCTCACGGCTTCAGTGCTCGCCGCCATCTTTATCGGTGAGCGGCTAAGTGGCTGGGGCCTGGTGGGCGCGGGGTTGCTGATGAGCAGTTTGCTAATCTTGCTATGGGGAAACCGGGGGTAATTTTTTCAGCGGATCGCACAGATTTATCGGATGACATTCTTCCGCTCAATCCGCTCCACCCGTTGAAAAAAAGTTCATGTTTACTTCCAGCCATTCAACCGGAAACTGGACCGCGCCCCCGGCGTGGATGCGCTCCCAAACATCGGCGCGCGCCAGAGGGGATTGCCACCACGCTTCGCCCCCCAGGGCGCGCAAGCGTTTGAGCCAGTGCGTGACCCGCACCATAGCCATAACATAGCCCGCCGGGTAAATGTTGGCGGCAGCGATAAACGGTTCGAGCCGGGCAAACGCGCCGGGCATGGGGATGCCGCTGAAAGCCAGAAAATGTTCGGCATACCGGGTTTCAATTTGGGGCCAGGTTAAACCTTCGAGCCAAGCATCGAGCGCGGTCAGCGCCGAGGTGTTGAGCCACGCGCCGATGAGCAGAAATTTAAAGCGGCCAAAGTCCACCAGTTTTGCAATCGTCGCCTCGTCAAAATCGAATTGCTCGCGGAGGAAGAGCGGGTCGTGCAGGAGCGTCTCGAACAAGGTGGAGAAGGTTTCGTGAACGCCGGAGTGAATCCAATAGCGGTCAATAAAGGGCAGGTCGGGGCGGATGCCGGAGAAGTGAAGGGCGTGGCCGAACTCGTGATAGAGCATATCAATCAAGTGATGGGGCGAGGCAATCCGCACGGAGACGCGCACATCGCCGGGGGTGGCGATGGGGTAGCAGAATGCGCCGGGATATTTGTTGGGGCGGTTCTCGGCATCCACGGGGAGGTGGCGGAGGTCGAAGCCCAGCCGTTGAAAGGTGGCTTGGGTGGAGGTGATGATGTGGGCGGCATTCCCAGCTACATTGGCAAATGGGTTTTGTAAATTGTCACTCCGAGCGGAGCGAGGAGTCTCTACACTGGATGTAGGGATTCCTCGCTTCGCTCGGAATGACAGTGAAAAAAACGCTTCTCTTGTAAATAAGTCTGCCAGCGGTTCATACATCCGGTTGAGGTAGAGGGCACGGAGTTCGGCGGGGCCGGCCGGACGCTGGAAGACTTGCTGGCTGAGAGCGTTAACTGACTCTTGAAACAGTTCGCGGGTGGCGTGACCGACGCGCAAGAGAAAGGCGCGCAATGATTCCAGCGTGACGTTTTCGCGGAAGGCAAAGGTGTGGGCCGGGGTTAACGCCTGGGTCGCAAAGTCCTGGCGGGTGAAGTTCAGTCTGGCGGTGAGGGCGGGCACCAACGCTTGGGAGCGGTTTAATAGTTCGTCGAAGGCAACCTGCAAGGGGCCAGCCTCACCATGTTCACGCTCGTAGGCTTTCCAGTTGCGCCAGGTGAGCAAGCCCTCGGAGCAGGTGAGATGCGGCACGGTGAGGTGCTGGTCACGCAAGTCGGCGAGGTGCTGGTCGTGCGCGAGGCGGCGGGCTTCGCTCCAACTTTCGAGGGCGAAGTAGCGGGTGGCCAAGTCGGGTGAGGCGAGGTTGTGCGCGTGCTGTTCGGCGAGCGTGGCGCTGTGCGCGGTCAGTGCGGCCTCGTCAATGGACAGGCCCACGCTTTGAGCGTAGAGCAGTTGGTTGAGGGCGATGGTGGTGGCTTCAAGCATAAACCGATTATAGGCTATGTTACAATCGCGCCGCTGACATGGAAAATTTATGAGCGATTACATTTATCTCGATTACGCCGCGACCACACCGGTTGACCCGCGCGTGGTGCAAGCCATGTTGCCGTACTTCAGCGACGACTTCGGCAATCCATCGTCAGTGCATAAGTTTGGCCGCCGCGCCGAGAAGGCCGTGGAGCAAGCCCGCCGCGACGTGGCCGAGGTGTTGAATTGCTCGCCGCGCGAAATCATCTTCACCAGTTGCGGCTCCGAGTCGGATAACTTGGCCCTACGCGGCGCGGCGCTGGCCGAGCGAGAACGGCGCGGCGCAAATCATTTAATCGTCTCGCCGATTGAACACTCGGCGGTGACCGCGACCCTGCGGCAGTTGCGCGACCATTTCGGATTCGCGCTCACCGAGCTGGAGGTGGACCCGGCGGGGTACGTGACCCCGGACTTAGTTGCCAACGCCCTGCGCCCCGACACCGCGCTGGTCTCGGTGATGTATGCCAACAACGAGATTGGCACGATTGAGCCGATTGCCGAAATTGCGGCGGCCTGCCGCGCCCGAGGCGTGTCTTTCCATACCGACGCGGTGCAAGCCGGTAGCCAACTGGATTTGGATGTGCAAAAGTTGGGCGTGGACTACATGGCGCTCGGCGCGCACAAGTTTTACGGCCCCAAAGGCGTGGGCGTGCTCTATGTGCGGACAGGTAGCCCCCTGCTCCCCACCCAAACCGGCGGGAGCCACGAAAACGGTCTGCGCGCCGGGACGCAGAACACGCCCTACATCGTGGGCCTCGCCGAGGCGCTGAAAATTACCGCCAACGAGCGCGAGACCCACAACGCGCATTTCCGGCAACTGCGCGAACGCTTGATTGAAGGTGTGTTACGCACCATCCCCGACAGCCAACTCACCGGCCACCGGGCAGAGCGTTTGCCCAACCACACTTCCTTTGTCTTTCGCGGCGTGAACGGCAACGATTTGCTGATGCACCTAGATTTGGCGGGCATCGCGGCCTCGTCCGGCTCGGCCTGCAAAACCGGCGACCCGAAGCCCTCGGAAGTTTTGCTGGCTTTGGGCCTGAGCGAAGATTGGGCGTTGGGGTCATTGCGACTCACCGTGGGGCGGCAGACCACTGAGGCGCACGTTGAGAAGTTGCTGGAGGTGTTGCCGGGGAGGGTGGAGGCGGTGAGGGGAGTGGGGGTGGTAGGTTAAGTGTGGTTTGTTCTTGACGCTATTTCAGAAACGTTCAATTCCAAAGTCGTCAAATACGCAATCGAATTTACCATAGCAGTAGTGCTAATCTTAAGCACACCATTTATGGCCCATGCCGGGGGCGGAGAAAAGTTCACAACCATAACCGCCCTCCAAAGACTTTTTCCAGATGGCAAGATGCTAGATGCCACACATTACTGTTCTTATGCAATCTCAAGCAGTTGCAGGGGGGAAATTTATAAGATCCTTTTGTCGGCTCGCTATAATGAAGGCAAAACTATCAAACACATCCTCGTGTTGGCAAGCGATGCTAGTTATGGGACTTGTGGGGCCTGTGGGGCACCTATAATGGTCGCGGTTTTCGTTAAAAGTCCACCCGAGTGGATTCTTGAAACTCGAATTGACGAATTCGACAATGTGGGTGCATCTGGCTATCCACCCTCTGAAAGCCGATTGGCGCGTGTGGGTCCGCAAAAGTATGGTTTTGTGTTAGAAGAGTGGTTTTCCGCACAAAGTGGTGATTTCAAATCGCTTCATCTTTACGCCAGCGTCAGGGATAGCATTCAGAAAGTTTTGATGCTACCGGACATACAGATTTATCAGGAGGTTGAGATCTCCCGAAATGGTGTAACTGTATGGGGACATATCCGGCATAAATCCTTCTATAGTTTCGTGGAAGGGGCCAATCCGGAATACTTCAGTCTTCGGGTTGAGACATACGGCATCGGGCTAAATGCGGACTTTATGGAAGAAGCAACCGGCTTCTCAACAATCGCCAAAACAATAATCTACTCTTTCAATGGGGAAGCCTATGTCGCGCCCTAAGTCATGCTATAGTCTCATAGAATTGTAGCGCCATCTAACCCGGCATACACCGGATACACTCTGCTTGCCAGCCACTCGCCCATCCCGCACCTTTTCCGCTCCCTAACGTGTGAGACAACTCGGGGGTGCGCGGGTGTTATGCTCGCTAGACTAAAGGATAAATGACATATGCCACGCAAACCCCAAAACAAAAAAGAATTGATGACCACCATTGAACATGAGTGGGAATTGCTCATGCAAGTAGCGGAGAGTCTCACCGACGAGCAAATGACCACGCCCGATGCGGGCGGCTGGTCGCCCAAAGATAATTTGGCGCATATTACCGAGTGGATGAATATCCTGCTCGGCTATCACATGGGCAAACGTCCGGCGCACAAAGTTTTGGGCGTGTCCGAGGAGGTTCTCAAAGATTGGAGCATCGAGGTCATCAATCCACTCCTGTTTGAGCGCAACAAGGACCGAACGCGCAAGGAAGTAATGAGCGGGCTGAAACGGATGTACAAGAAACTGCATACCAAACTCACGGCCACGCCCTTCAAGGATTTGCTGAAACCGCGCCACGCCGACGACCCGAAGAAGCGCCCGGTGTTGCTGTGGGTGCTGGGCGATACCACCTCGCATTTCAAAGAACATCGCTTGGTCATCAAACGAGGGCTTTGAGTTTTATGACCCGGGTCGTCGTCGCCATGTCGGGCGGCGTGGATAGTTCGGTGGCCGCGGCGCTGCTGGTTCAGCAGGGCCATGAAGTCATTGGCTTGATGATGCGGCTGTGGGGCGAGCCGGAGGCTGAGGGCGGCGTGTACAACCGCTGTTGCTCACCCGACTCGATGGCGCAAGCCCGGCGGGTGGCCGAGATGTTCGACATCCCGTTTTATGCCATTGATGCGCAAAGCACCTTCAAAGACCGTGTGGTGGATTTCTTCACCGAGAGTTATGTGGCTGGGGTTACGCCCAACCCGTGTCTGGAGTGCAACCGCCATATTCGCTGGGATTTTTTGCTGAAGCGGGCGCTGTCACTCGAAGCCGATTTCTTAGCCACGGGCCATTACGTGCGGGTACGCCCTCACCCCCCGGCCCCCTCTCCCGAGGGGAGAGGGGGAGTCATACCATATGAGTTACTCAAAGGTCTCGACGACAAGAAAGACCAGTCTTACGTCCTCAGTGTGATGGGGCAGGCGCAGTTGAAGCATGCCATGTTCCCGATAGGCGAGTTCACCAAACCACAAATCCGCGAGTTGGCGCGGGAGTTTAAGTTGCCGGTGGCCGAACGGCCCGAGAGCCAGGATTTGTGCTTTCTCGCGGATAACGATTACCGGCGGTTTTTGCGCGACCACACGACGGCGGGCGCAATCTTGCCGGGGCCGATTATGAAGCAGGATGGCGCGGTGATTGGCGAACACACCGGGTTGCCGTTCTACACCATCGGCCAGCGCAAGGGGATTGGGATTGCATCAACCGAAGCGCTGTATGTGATTGGCACGCGCCCGGAGACGAACGTGCTAATTGTCGGGCCAGCCGAGGCGTTGGGGAGCGACCGCTTGACCGCCGCACGCGTAAACTGGGTCAGCGGCCAACCGCCGGGGAGCGCTATCCGCGCTGAGGTGAAGATCCGCTATAAGGCCGCGCCCGCGTGGGCCACGGTCACGCCCCTCGAGGGCCAGCGCGTCGAGGTCGTTTTTGATCAGCGCTTGCGCGACATCACGCCCGGGCAAGGCGCAGTATTTTATGATGGCGAAGTCTGTCTGGGCGGCGGCATCATCGAAAGGTGAGCAACGGATTATCTAACCGATGTAGCGGATACGGCCTATCCGTTACATCCGCTATGCGAAGCAATCCGTTGCCAATGACTTATGACTCTTCCCACACTTTTATTAGGGTTCACGCTCGCCACCATTTATGGCGCGGGGTTTCATTTGTGGCAAGGCGGGAGCGCCCGCCGACTGGCCTTGTATTTGCTGGCCGGCTGGCTAGGCTTTGCGCTCGGGCATTATGGGGGGCAGTGGCTCAAGGTTGCAGTGTTAATGGCTGGCGAATTAAATTTATTGGGCGCCACCCTGGGCGCGGCCATTGCGCTGTTTGCGGCACGTTGGCTGGCAACCGCCGAGACCGAAGCGGGCGAAGAAAAATAAGCCTGGCCGATTTGGACGACTGAGCCATTATCTGTATTAGTCAAGAGCATGACAGACAGTTGTAAATGTGCGAAAACGTTTTATGA
>CAYUFY010000173.1:0-10620 GCA_964443795.1 uncultured Anaerolineales bacterium
CGCCACCGATGGAGTCACGCTCTTGCTCAGCAGCACGTCCGTGTTCTCTACCGTCGTCGTCACCGTGCTGGTGTTGTTTCCCGGTGTTGGGTCAGGGGTGGTCGAAGTCACAACCACCGTATTCGTAATGACGCCACTCACCCCCGCGCCAACCGTAACGCTGACAATGATATTTTGTGAGCCTACCGCAAACGTTGGGTATGTCCACGTGATCACGGTCGCGCTTGTGGCGGACGGTATCACACTCGCCGTAATAAAGGTCGTGCCAGCCGGAAGAGTATCCGTCACATCCACATTATTGGCCGTCACACTGCCGTTATTTGTGATGAATAACGTATAGGTGAGCGTTGATCCCGCTGTGATGGGGTCAGTCCAATCTACTTTTGTGATCGCCATATCCGCACCCGTCGTCACCGGCGTGGTCACGGTCGCTGAGTAGGTAATGTTGTAGGGCGTGGTGAAGTTGGCCGTGTTGGTGATAGTGGTTAAGACGGGCGGCGTGGTAACCGTGACTTGGAAAGTGGCGGTGACCCGCGACCCAGCGGTGATGGTGATGGGGTAGATGATGGAGGGGAACGAGGTGGTAACCGCCCGGCCCGTGGGGGTGATGCTGAGACTCCCGGCGACATAGCTGGCCCCGGCAGGAACCGCATCGGTGATGCCGGCCCGCCTGATGATGTAGCTGGAAGGATTCGACACCACCAGGGTATAAGTGATCGTGTCGCCGCCATTGACCGGGCTACTCGCGACACTGACCGTCTTGGTGAAGTTCAGGATCGGGACATAGGCGAAGTCAGCATCGAGGAAGTTTTGCCCCGCCGAGGCGATGGTAACCGTGATTTGCCGATTGAGGGTGCTATCGTTCTCAAAAGTCTGCGAGAGCGTGGCAGGAATGCTCAGGTTGCTATAGGTGACGGTATACGCCCCCGGCAATAACCCGCCAAAGGCGTAATAGCCATCGGAGTCGGTGGTCTTGGTAACAACCGTGGTGGTCAAACTGCTGGTGAGCGAGATGACAATCCCCGACAGGCCTTGCTCGCTGGTGGTGAAAACGTTGTTGCCATCGAGGTCCACCCACAATCGGTCACCAATAGTACCCAGGGTTGTCTGCAACCCGAAGTCGAGGCTGAGGATGGTCGCACCGGGGCGGGCATAGACATAGGCTTGCCCATCGCGCGGGAAGATCCCGCTCCCCTCACCGTTCAAATCGTAAGTTACGGTGGGGTACGTGGTGGTCGTGATAATTTTGACGATATACGTATAGGGCGACAGGCTGGTGAAACTGTAATAGCCGCCGCTCCGGGTGGTGGTGGTGGTGACGGCGGTATCGGTCCCCGCTGTGTAGGTGCCGTTGTTGTCAACATCAATGTACAGCGTGACGGTAATGCCATCAATCCCCGGCTCACTCGCGCCCACGTTGCCATCGGCGTTGTCGTCGCGCCAAACGAAGTCCCCGATGTAGGCGCCGGGGGCGAAGCCGAAGTCGGCGTCTTTATATTCAGCGGTCGTCAAATGGACGGGGAAGGTCGAGTAGTCCGTAGTCAGGGCATAGCGACTACCATACGTATCCATCGGGATATCGGTATCCGTGAGGGCCACGGTCACAAGGTAGCGATATCCCGTCCCATAGGGCAAACTGCTAAATTCATAAATACCGCTGGAATTGGTCGTGGTTGAGGTAATAAAGGCGTCAACAGTTGGGGAGTACACCCCATCATCGTTCACGTCGGCATATAAAGTAACGGTGACATTGGCAATGCCGCTCTCACCGGAATCTTTGATGCCATCAGCGTCGGTGTCTTTCCAGACCAGATCGCCGATCTCGCCGCCGCCGGAGGGTTGGTAACCGAAGTCATTGGTGAGGACATTCGTCGTCGTGAGCACAGTCAACGATTTGGCGTCGCATATTGAACACAACCCGCTCTCGTTGGGGTCCTGAGTGGCGAGAAAACTCACCGGGAACTCCGGGTCGCTTTGGTTGAGCACAATCAAATAACCGAGGCCAGAAGCGCTTCCAGCCAAATTTGCGAAGGTGTACACCCCGCTCGCATTAGTTGCTGTCGTGCTAATCAGGCCGTCAGTGGCATCGATGATGCCGTTTTTATTCTCATCTTCGTATAGATAGACAGTGACATTAGGGATGCCGTCCTCACCAGAATCCAGCGTACCATCGCCATCCCAGTCATAGTAGAGCTTGTCACCCAACGAGAGCGTACCCACGCTGAAGTAAGCAAAGTTATAGGGGCCGTAAATATTACCGTTGGAGACCACAATACCGGGGTTGAGTTGGCTATTAAACGTGGAATCTGGATCAACCGTTTGTGACCAAGTGCCGCCCGCCGATAAAGTCGGCAACGAGGTGGTGATAACCTTGACGTAATAGTTACCATCCGCCAACGTAGTTGTCATATTGAAACCGTAGAAGCCGCTCGAATCAGTGGTCGTGGTCAAAATGGGTGTGGCAGTGCCGGAAGTGACTAGCGTCACGGTGACATTACTGAAGCCATCGTCACCCGTGTCTTGCGTGCCATCCCCGTCCATGTCGCGCCAGACATAGCCATAGAGGAAATTCGTGATGCGGTAGCCAAAGTCGGCAGTCAGGATATCAGTTACCGAGAGCACAAGGGTAGTCTTGTGGTCGCACTGCGCGCCCGCGCACGCCACACCGGGGAAGTTTGGATCGCCAGTTTGGGTCAGGGTACCAGTGGCGGTTGGGCCAGGCAAACTGGAGGTGACCACCATGACAGTATAAGTACCGGGGTAAAGGCCTTCAAAATAATAATAGCCAGTAATAGACGTTGTCGCGGTCAATAACTTCGTGGCACAGTTGGCATCAGAGCATAGCCAGATATTGGCCCCTGGAATGCCAACTTCTGCGCCATCCTTGGTGCCACTGATCGTGCCGCCGCCCGTGCCATTGTCATTCCACAAAATGTCGCCGATTTTAGCCGTGGCTTGCAAGGTATGTGTGACATTGCTCGCACCGCGATTGGCCGGGGTGCCGTCAATAAAAGTGGCACTGCTGACATAGGCCGTGTTAGTAATGGTAGTGGAGAGATTACTTGGTGGTTCGAGGCCCTTGAAGGTCACGGTGATATAGTTCGTTCCACCAGCATAAAGGGGGCCGACATTCGTCCAAGTGAGAACGCCCGTGTTGGTATAGGGGCTGGTAGTGGTGAAATTGCCTGCGGGGGTGACGGTGGCCGAGATAAATTGCAGTAGATTGGCGTTGTAGGTGTCGGTGAGAGGAACCGGCATGAGGGTATTAGAACCATTGCAATCGCCATCGGTCGTGACGCGGAAGCCCATGGCGTCCACATTCATAATTACAGTATCGGCCAACCCGCTTTTATGAGCGTCCATGCTAACCCATATAAAGCTGAAATCTGAAAATTTCCAGTTCGCTTGAGCGCTTGTCACATCCCAGATCAACAGGCCTTTGTTCGCGTACCCACCATAGGTTGCATTAAGCGTAGCATTAGAGAATGGTGTATAAGCGAGTTGCGTGCCTCCGGCATTGGTATACACATATCCATCTACAACATCATTGTTCAAAACGGTATTGGTCATGTAAATATAGTAAAGCGCCTGAACTGAAACGATATTGCCAACCTGAGATGGAAAATTGAAAGTGCTGAGTTTCAACTCATCGATGGAGCCAGCGGCAAAATTATTGGATGCAAAAGTGTTGTTAGCTCCACTGGCAGAGTCGGCGGCATTAGCCGAAGTAGCACTCCAACTACTCCCAGCGGCCTGGATAGTCGTAGCCCATACATCATAAACACAACTCGCCGCCGAACCGTTCCCAGGCAGGGTATTAGTCAATGCGATCCGATATTGCACCGTCCCACCTTCTTTGGCCGGGGAGGTGAGAAGCGTCTTGTTAATGCTCAACGCCGGGCCAAAGCCGAAGTCGGCCGTGATGACTGTATTGTTGGTGATGCTTACCAAGTAAGTCATTGGGGTCGTCAAGCGGTAGCCGTATGGCAAATCAGAGTCATACCGATCCACCTCGACCATATAAGTACCGGTATAGAGCTGGGTGAAGGTATAGAAGCCCGTCGTGTTACTCATCCCACTAGTCGTGCTACTGATGAGAGTCCAGTTGCCGTTGATGTTGTAATACAACGACACGCCAATATTATTACTGTAAACCTCGGCGGTGTCTTTGATTTGGTCAGCATCTTCGTCAAGCCAAATTTCATTCCCAATAGCACCATTGCCCTTGACCATTGTCGTCACACAGTCCGCGCCAAACGAAGGGGAATCGCCGAACTGGCCGTTGGCGCAGTTGGTGACGTAAGCCGAGCTATATGTCAATGGGACCGTGGCGCTGAATGAGGGGCGAATATACTCGCCCGATTGCAAGGTGTCGGTAAGCCACCATTGAATAGTGGTGACATTCGTATAAACTGCGGGTTCAACGGTGGTGAAAGTGGAGCCATAGTCGGTGGAGTAATAAATAATGACGCCAGTGGCGGTGGTAGGAGTATATGACGCTGAACCAGGGAAGTAAACCAACCCCGTCGGAATAGAGTCGCTCAACACAACGGGCATCCACACGCTATCCACGCCACCGACGGGCGTGCCCCCCATACTACTCAAGGTCAATCCCGCGCCGACCGGCCCGGTGTTGGTCATGGGAACTTGATAGGCAATCGTCCCGCCGGGGGACACGGTGGCGTTGCCATATTTATCCACCGAGACGGAGGGGGGATAGCTTTCCATGGGCGGCACCGGGCCGGGGGTGCCATAGTCCCCAGAGAATTTTTCGTTGTCGTAGCCGGAGGCCGCTTCCTGATAGGGACTGAGGGTCATAGAACACGGCCCACCCAAATTGAGGAAGACGTAAAAGACATTCCCCACCACCCCGTTATTATCACTTGGGATATTAGTGAAATAGAGATTATCGTTTTGGGTTATCACCAAGTCAGGTTGGCCGCCACTTCGCGAAACTGTCAAGACGGAGGTTGTGCGGATAATGCGGAAGCAACTGGGGTCGTAGTTGGGGTCACCTGCCGGTTGCATCCAGACGTTATAGTCGGGGACAAGGTCATTGTCGTTATCGAATCCCTGATTGACCACGCCCATTTCGTACATGATGCCATTGGTGGTGATGACATCGCCCGGGTGAACCGTGGAGGTGTTGGTCGTGAACCAGTCACTGCCATTGGGATAAATCTTGTTCGCCATGGCCGAAATTTCGTTGCGCATGGTCATGGTCCAGGTAGAACTGGCATAGATGGGGGTTGCCGCCGTGCCGCTGGCCCACACATCAAAGGCCAGTTGCAGGTCATCGTTTGGGTTGTTGGAGGCACCCCACACGGGCTGGTTGCCCGCATTCGGCGTATAGGTGGGGCTAGAACCGTTAGACCGCCGCGGGTAAGTGAAGTGCCAATATTGATACCGACAGGTTGCCGCCGGGATAGTGCCCATGTTGCGGCGTGCATCCGCTTTGCCTAATGTGCCGCCTACATGGGTATAGGAATAAATACCGGTATTGGCAAGCAACGGACTTTGCGTTTGAAAAGCCGTATCCGTGTTGCTGTTGCGCGCGGGGTAGGTGCCGTAGGTGTACGAAGTGGTGTTGGTGTAATCGCCGATATAACCCACCACGTTTTCGAGTGGAGCCGTGCCAGTGTTGCAAAATTCACCGACCACCGTGGCGAGGCTGGGCGCATACGTGGAGGGCGCGAGCACATTCGAGTCCACCACCAGGTTATAGCCGGCATAAATTTTCACCACCAGATTCCCCCCGGTGGTGGCTTGGGCTTTTTCCACCCCATCAAAGCTGAGCAATAATGTGAGCGCCACCACCGCCGCCAGACCCGCCCCCGTGGCCAAACCTGCGGCCAACCCCCGTTGCACCCTTGAAGGAGAAGTTGGAACACTGACCAATTCGCTTGAAAAGTGCCTGGGGCTACGTCGCATATCAATATACCTCTGGGATCGTTACAAGTCTGGTTTTCCCCCCGAATGAAATTAACGGGAAATTAACACAATTTATACCATGCTTTATTGAATTGAAACAACCTGAAACAGTGTTCACAAGCTGTATTGAAGAGCAAATCCATCCTTTTTATTCAGGCCTAATCCCAACCTTGTGATTGACCGCGTAAGATTGAAACTCACAATTCCCATTCATCCCCGGCCTGCGCGACTCTCAACCCGCGCGCTTCCAGCCATGCCCGTTCTGGACCGGCCCGATGCAGGGGGTTGCTATGATTTAGATGGATGAAGCGCACATCAGCTGACGTACCGACGAGTAAGTTCACGGTCTCGGTGACCAGCGGGTGTTTTATTTTTGAGAGATCACGGTTGGGCAATTCAGCAGGGCTGAAGAACGAGCCATCGAGCAGGGCGACATCCACACTGGTCACCACAGCTTCGATGCGTTGTTCCCACTCGGACCAGCCATCAATGTCGGGGATGTATAACAATTGGCGGGCCGGGCCACGCACGATGAACCCCACGGTGTCGCTCCACTCCGCGCGGTGCGGCACAGGCACAGGTTTCACGCTTAGGCGCGGGGTCAGGGTCAGCCAACCATCGGCGGGCAATTCGCGCAGGGCCACGTTTTGCATCTCCACCAGTTGCCGCCACGGGGCGTGAGTCCGCATGAAGTCATTGAAGCGGCGCGTGCCATAGAGCGGCAGGCCGCGCGTGGCCATCGCTTCAAAACCCAGGTGCATCAGCCCGGTGTAATGCCCCAGGTGCGCGTGAGTGATAAGCACGCCCGCCAGCCGCGCCTCTGGCGCACGTTGGTGAGCAAAGTGCAATTGCTCACGGAAGTCGGGGGTGGCATCCACGAGAAACCACTCCCCCGCTTCGGTATCCAGCAAAGCCAGCGCGGTGGCCCACCGGCGACGGGCAGGGTCGGCCCACGCGGCGCGGCAGTTCGCGCACGCGCACCCGGCTTGGGGCAGGCCCGCATCTTGCGCGTTGCCGAGGAGGCAGGCGGTGACCATGTGGGGAGTGTAAATGGTTTGATGAGAAAAGCGAGTCGGTGAAGCACCCGCGCGGCCACTTGCCCCCCGAGCGTTATCTCAGGCCCGAGCGTTACAAACGCGCGGGATGGGTTAGCGAAAAAAACAGTTTTCGTTGCAATATATTATCACTTATGATAATGTATTTCCATGCAATACCAAGATTTCTTGAATCTAGTGGGTGGCGAGCCGCTCATTGACTCGAGTGTGTTAATGGCGGGCGCGGTCTCGCCGACTGCCGCGCGGGTGCAGCTATCCCGCTGGGCGGCGACCAAACGCCTGATCCAGTTGCGGCGCGGGTTATACGTCCTCCCTCCGCCCTATCAAAAAGTTCAGCCGCATCCATTTCTCGTCGCTAATCGAATGGTGCGGGCTTCGTATGTCAGTTGTCAGTCGGCGCTGGCCTATCATGGCCTCATCCCCGAATATGTGGCCGTGACCTTAAGCGTGACCACAACCCGCCCCGGGCGTTGGGAAACCCCGTTAGGCGCGTTTGAATTTTTCCATCTCAAACCCGCGTGGTGGCGTGGCTATCGCCTCACCGACCTCGGCGCGGGACAACAAGCGTTTATCGCCACCCCCGAAAAAGCCCTGCTCGATTTAGTGCATCTGCGCCCGCGCAGTGACGCGCTGGAGTATTTGCGCGAATTGCGTCTGCAAAACTGGGAGCGATTGAATGCGGCTGAACTGGCCCGCTGGGCCGAAGAACTAGATAGCCCCAAACTGCGGCGGGCGGTAAAGCATTTGGGGCAACTCCGTCACGCCGAAAATTTTGAGACGCTATGAAAGAGCATTTGGCTGAATTGGTGCGCCAAACCGCCGACCCCGTGCGCGGGCGCAATGTGGCGCGGGAATATCTGCAAGCGCGCATCCTCGGCGCGCTCCAACGCGCCCGGGCTTTTATCCCGCTGGCCTTTCACGGCGGCACGGCCTTGCGGTTTCTCTACAACACCGGGCGCTATTCGGAAGATTTGGATTTCGCGCTGGAGCGCCCCGCCGCCGATTACGATTTTCGCGCCTGCCTGCAAGCCATCCGCGCGGAACTTGCCCCCGAAGGGTATGCCGTTGAACTCAAAGTCAGCGACCAGAAGACAGTCCAGAGCGCGTTTGTGCGTTTCCCCGGCTTGCCCCACGCCCTCGGGTTATCGCCGCACCGCACCGAAGTGCTGGCCGTAAAAATCGAAGTGGATACGCGCCCCCCCGCCGGGGCCACGCTCGCCACCACACTTATCCGCCGCCATGTGCTGGTACAAATTCAACATCACGCCCCGGCCTCGCTCCTCGCGGGCAAACTCCACGCCGTTTTGCAACGGCCCTATCTCAAAGGCCGCGACCTGTACGACCTGGTCTGGTATCTCAGTGCCCCCGATTGGCCCGCGCCCAACCTCACGCTACTTAACAATGCCTTGCATCAAACCAATTGGGCAGGCCCACCGCTCACCGACACAACTTGGCGCGGGGTCGTGCGGCAACGTCTGGAGCAAATCAACTGGGGCGAAGCGCTAGCCGATGTGCGCCCATTTATCGAGCGCCCCGCCGAGGCGGAATTACTCACGCTCGACAATCTGCGCCGTTTGCTTTGATATACTCTTCCTATGGACCTCTTCGACCACGCCCTGCAACAAAAACTCAACCGCGAGGCTCCGCTGGCCGCGCGGATGCGCCCACGCACCCTCGACGAGTTCATCGGCCAGGAGGACATCGCCGGGCCGGGGCGCCTGCTCCGCCGCGCCATCGAGGCCGATAAACTCTTCTCGTCCATCATTTTGTGGGGGCCGCCGGGCACCGGCAAGACCACCCTCGCGCAGATCATCGCCAACCGCACCCAATCGCACTTCGACACCATCAGCGCCATCCTTGCGGGCGTGGCCGACCTCCGCAAAGTCATCGCCGCCGCCAAGGAACGCCGCAAGCTCCACAACGCGCGCACCATTTTATTTATTGACGAAGTCCATCGCTGGAACAAGGCCCAGCAGGATGCCCTGCTCCCGCACGTCGAGGACGGCACGATTGTGTTGATTGGGGCGACCACCGAGAACCCGTACTTCGAGGTGATTGCCGCGCTGGTCTCACGCTCGCGTGTATTTCAATTGAAAGCCCTCACCGAAGATGACTTGCGCCGGGTGGTGAACCGCGCCCTCGCGGATGCGGAGCGCGGCTACGGGCGGTTGGACGTGGCCCTTGCGGAGGACGCGCTCGCGCACATTATCAATATCTCGGGCGGCGATGCGCGCAACGCGCTCAACGCCCTCGAACTCGCCGTCGAGACCACCGTCCCCGAGGCCGACGGGGTCATCCGCGTCACCCTCGATGTGGCGCAGGAATCCATCCAGCGCCGCGCGGTGCTCTACGACAAAGACGGCGACGCGCACTACGACACCATCAGCGCCTTCATCAAATCGGTGCGCGGCTCCGACCCCGATGCCGCGCTCTACTGGCTGGCCAAGATGCTCTACGCCGGTGAGAGTCCGCGCTTCATCTTGAGAAGGCTCATCATCCTCGCCGGGGAAGACATCGGGTTGGCCGATCCCATGGGGCTGGTGGTCGTCAACGCGGCGGCGCAAGCGTTTGAATATATTGGCCTGCCGGAGGGTATCTATCCCATTGTCGAGGCCACGCTCTATCTTGCCACCGCCCCCAAGTCCAACAGCGCCGGGGCGTACTTCAGCGCGTACAAAAAAGTGGAGGAAGAGGGCAAGGTGACCGTGCCCTCTCATTTGCAGGATGGCAACCGCGATGCCGCCGGGCTGGGCCACGGCGCGGGGTACGTGTACCCCCACGGGGCGGAAGGGCATCACGTGGGGCAACAATATCTGCCCACGGCGTTGCGCGGCACGTATTTCTATCGCCCCTCCCAAGAAGGCTACGAAGCGCAGGTGGTGGATCGGCTGGCCCGCTGGCGCGCGGCGCAAGAAAAGGCGTTGGGACTGACGGAGACCACGACAATGCCGGGCTTGAGTGAAGAGGAAATTGTGGCGGTGAAGCGGAAGTTGACCGGGCGAGGAGGCGTATAATTACGCTGAAAGGAAAAGCAACTTGTGAACAAGAACAAGATGATTGAATATCGGCTGGATGGGGTCATCGCCATTCCCGCCACTTGCACCGAGGCCGAAAAGAAACTCCTCAGCGCGATTGTGGCGGTGGTTGAAGCCATGGGCGGGCAAGCCGGGGGTCAATTAGTTCATCGGTTGACGGCTGAGGATTACAAAGCGATGGAGGCTGAGTTAGCTGGCTGGGGCAATGCGCTTAAGCCCAAATCAGCCCCACCTTCCAATGGCCATTCCAAAAAGAATGTTAAATTGGCGAAGGTAAACGCTCGGCATGGCTAAGGCTAAAATCAACAAACATCTGGCAAAGTTTCTGCGGTCTCACAAACCTGCCGAAATGTTGCGTGAAGTAAAACACGCCCCCCATTTTGGGCATACCGCCTCTAAGCTCATCACACATCAATATCTACGATGACACGGGCAAGTTTGTAACTACCATCCCGATGCACGATGAATTGGCTAAAGGCACGGAGTTATCCATCAAGAAAGCGGTGTTGAAATCAGGCATCTTTTTGGCGCTATTGACCGCCGCCTTAATAACTCGATAGTTGTATTTTGGCGTTTTCAGTCAAAACCGGATACCCTTG
>CAYUFY010000174.1:0-10619 GCA_964443795.1 uncultured Anaerolineales bacterium
AACGCCCAGGTCATGGCAAACGCGAGGGCATACAGGATACTCGTCGAGATGAAGAGGGGCGCGAACCCCCACCGGGCCTGCACCACCCCGGAGAGATACGGCCCCACCGTCCAACCCACCTCCCACATCAATTGCATCAAACTGTTCACGGCGCCGCGCTCCCGCTCGGGGGTCTGTTCCATCGCAAATGCGCCGTAAAGTGGATTCGACATATTCATCAAAGCCCCACGCGCCAGAAACGCGAACCCCGCCACCCAATAGACCGGGAAGAAGCCCATGATGAGCAGGAAGACCAGCGAGAACGTTTGGGTAAAGACCACCGCTTTGATTTTACCCCCCAGCTTTTCGGCGAGGCGCGGCCCGATGACCGTGGCAAACCCGGTGACGGTGGCGGCCAGGCTAAAGAGCAGGCCCAACTGATCATCGCTCAACACGAATTTGTTTTTGAAGAAGAGATTGAGATAGGGGATGAGCGTGGCCGCGCCAAAGCCGATGATGATGTTGGGGGCGGCAAGTTTGAGCACGTTGGGGCGGAAGAGTTTGCGGAAATCTTCCAGGCCCGCCGGTTTTTCGGGGTGCAATCCCGCTTGGCGCGGATCGCGGATGAAGAAGATGGGGAGCAGGGCCAGCCCGCCCCCGAGGATGCTCGCCACCAGCACGGCCTCGTAGGCCAGCGCGCTTTCCGCGCCTACGCCGAGCCAGGCGCCAAACCACGCGGGCAGGTTCCCGGCCAGCAGGTTGCCCACCGAGCCCGAGATGGTCATCAGCCCAAAGTTCAGGCTAAAGAGCAGGGTGCGCTCCTTCTCGCGCGAGGCGCGCATCATAAACGGATTCATGCTGAGGAAGTACAACGAGTTCGCCATGCCCGTGAGACACGCCATCACGATCATCAACCCCTCCGCCCGGGTGGTGACCATGACCCACGCCGCCCCCGTAGCCACGGTCAGCCCGATGATCATGGACCGCTTGCGCCCGAGGCGATCGGAGAGCATCCCCATCGGCACGCCCACCACCAGCGCCGCGCCCGAGGGGATGGCGTTGAGCAGGCCGATGAAATCCAGATTGTAGCCGCGCGCCCGCAGGAAGATGTTGAAAAATAACTGAAACCCCGAAAAGGTGATGCCGCTGATGACGGTGGACAGCAGGAACAGCCGCGCGTTGGGCGTGAACTGATCGAAGTATTTGTAGAGGAACGTGCCGCGAAAGCGGGCGAACAAGTGCGAGAGAAGGTTCATATCAGCTTAGGGGGAAGGCCACTGTATTGGGTTGGTGTTGGCTGAAGTGGCGCACCGCAGACACACGCCAGTGGGGAAGGCGCGCCGACGGGGCGGCCTGGTCAGCGCCGGGGCGGCAAACTGCCGCGCACCAGCGCGAGATACTGTTCCACCGCGGCGGGGGCCTGGGTTGGCACCCGCACGCCCTGCGCGGCGAGTTGCTCTATGCTCTTGTGCATTTCTTCGGCCAGGCTTTCCAGGAACCGCAACTTGGAAATGGCCGAGGGCAGGAGCGGGATGGTGGGCGCGGCGGCGGTTTGGTGGAGCAAGTGGTTGATTTGGTCGAGCGGGTGCAACAACGTGGAAAATAATTCCATGGCGTTGACATGCGGCGCGCGGCGCGCGCGCTTCGCGCCAATCATGACCATCATCCAAAAAGTGGAAATAAAGTTGAAGGGGTCCGCTTCCCAATGCGGGTCCGGCGGCCCGCCCGCCAACGCGAGCGGCTTGTCCACCTTGCGCACTTCCGCCGGATTGAACAGCACCTTGGCCGCTCGGGGGATGAACGCCGCCGATTGCGCCTGCCAATACCAATCCGCCATCTGCGGGCCGGTGGGCGCATCGTACGCCACCCCGAGATACGCGCCGCCCACCGGCGCATTCTGGGGGGCTTCCACAATCAACACGGGCGCGCCTGCTTGCGCCACATACGCGCGCCGGTCGGCGATGAGCGCGGGTAAATGCTCATCGGCCACCACCACCCACAGGTCGGTGTCGCTCAGTTCGTCGCTCTTGCCACTGCCCTGTGAGCCAATCAGCCAGGCGCCCCCCACGCGCGGGTCGGCCCGCAAAATTTCAGTGAGTCGGTTGACCAGCGCCTCCCGTTCGGCGCGGTAGGGACTGAGGGAGGCATCGGGGGGGACGGGTGAGGTGGCAGAGAGAGTCATGGCTGGGTTATCAAAGCTTGGAGTTGGGCGCGGGCGCGCGCCGGGTCGGTGAAGTGCAGGCCGCGCATCCCCAGGGCCTCGGCCCCCTGAACGTTTTTCAAAACGTCGTCCACAAACACGGCCTCGGCGGGGTGGACATTTAACCGGGCGAGGGCGCGCCGATAAATTTCGGGCGCAGGTTTCATCAACCCCTCTTCGCAGGAGAAGACCAAATCGTCGAATGTCGTCGCGCCCACCTCGGGCAGGATACTGGTGCGCGCCCCGGTGAGTGCGTTGCTGATGACGCCGGTCTTGAACCGGGGCCGCAGGGCCGCGATGAACCCGAGCAGATCGGCATCCCACACATCCCCCCGCCAAAAGTCCGCCTGCAGTTGCGCGCGTTGGTCGGTGGTCAGCGCGAACTGGCGGTGCACGGCGGCCCAGACCTCATCCCAGGTGGCTTGCCCATGTTGAGCCTGACGCGATGCTTCACTGTTGAACACCGCCTCGGCCAGACCCCACTCGGGCAGACCCAACAGCCTTTCCCACTTGCGGCGCGGCTCCAGGTTTTCGGTGCGGAGCAAAACCCCCCCAATGTCGAAGATGAAGGCTTTAAACATGAAGGCTAAAAAGTGAAGAATGAAAAATGACGCAACCGCAAATCACTTAACTCACGTTATGCAGTTGAGCACATTTTTTTAGACTGTCACTCCGAGCGGAGCGAGGAGCCTCTACGCCAACTGTAGACGCGTACGCGCCTCGCTTCGCTCGCGCTGAACTTCGCGTGACAGTGCGTAACGTGAGTCACTTAACGCTTGCTTGCGACAATCCATAAAAACGTCACTGGGGCGCCGTCTTCTGCGGCGGTTTCGGGGGTGGCTGAGAGAACGGTGAGACCAGCGGCTTGCACCAGCGCGGTATTGGTCGCGGCATCCCAACTACTAAAGAACATGGGCACACCCAGCCAATCCGCTTCCACGCCACCGGGGTCATCGCCCACCCCAAACGAAGCGAGCAAAAAGCCGCCGGGCTTCAACCAGCGCCCAATAGATTGTAACAAATTCGGCAGTTCGGTGCGGGGGAGATGCCCAAAGGCATAGAAGGCGGCGACCGCCTCGAAACTGGCCGGGGGGAAATCGAGCGCGGTCATATCGGCCTGAAGAAAAGTGGCGGTGGGGACGTTGGCCTGCGCGAGGGCGATTTGCGCGGACGAAATATCCACGCCCGTCACGCGAAATTTCTGCGCGAGCGCCTGCGTGGTGGGGAGGCCGCACCCGCACCCAAGTTCGAGGAGTGCGGCCCCCGCCGGGAGTTTATCCAACACCCTCTGCGTGTATTTCTCGCGCTCGGCCACGCGCACCCCGGCGGCCCAGCCCCGATATTTTTCAGCAATGTGGTCGTAGCCGTGAGCGATGAGGTCTTGTGGACTCATAGAAGACCGGGTGGTCAGGCTGGAGACTGCGTCGTTGGCGCGGCGCTGGCCAGCGGCGGATACCCGTGCAATAGACGATATGCGCCCTCACACACCACGCCCGCCAGCGCCGTGGCCACAAGGTCCCAGCCATCAATCGGCTTGCCCAATAAGGGGTGGGCCAGTTCATACACCGCCACCGCCAGCGCCACACAGCGCAGGATAAAGTAGTCATGCCACCCGCCGCGCCCGAGGACGGCGACGAAGACAAACACGGTGGCAAGGGTGCCCAGCGAATTGCCCAGCGTATCGGCGAGATGAAAATCGTTGAGACCCTGAGCATAGATGAAGGGGCGGTAATAGGCGCGGGCCAGTTCATACGCCACCACCGCGCCCAACCCAACCGCTAGATTAACCAAGCGCCGTCTGAACAGCCCCCAACGAGTGAAAGCCGCTTTTAGTTTGTTCATTGGCAACCTCCGGTGCGCCGCACCTGATTGAGCCTAAACAGCCTTCTCATAAACGATGCCCGTTTGGGTCACCCGAAAACCCAGTTGTTCATACAAACGGTTGGCCCCACTGGGACTGGTCGAATCAACGGCGAGCGCGGCTTCGGTCATGCCGCGCCGTTGGAGTTCGCGCAGGTTCTCGGCGATGAGCGCCGAAGCCAAGCCGCGTTTACGGTATTGGCGGCGCACACCAATGTTTTCGGTCCAGCCTCGCAAGCGGCTGAACTTAGCATTTTGCTCTTCGAGAATGTAGCCCAACACCATGCCCGCCACTTCATTGGTTGCCACCTCCCACGCGACTTTCCAAATGTCGGTCTGGAATTCGGGATTGTCGGCGCTGAACCACAACTGAAAATGCTCTTCCGTAACTTCCCGCGCGCCCCAATGGTCACGGAAGGCCTCGGTGTTGGCCGCGAAGATAGCGCGATAATGCTCGGGTAACACCGCGCGCACCTCGAAGCCGGACGGCAGGGGCGCGGTGGGAAGGTCATCGAGATGCGGACGCACCATCTCATAAAAATAGCGGGTCGGCTCAAAGCCCTCATCCGTCAGTAATTTGATTTTGCCGATTTCGTTCTTTTGCGCGAAGGCGCGCAGTTGGCGCGGCCCGACGGGATGCGCGGCGGCCAACTCGCGCAGACGGGCCTCGCCCCAGCGGTGGAGCGCGCGCCCGAGGCCTTGCCGCCGCCAGTGCGGGTGAACGATGCCAAACACCGGATAAACGCGCGTCCCGTCGTTTTCCGGTTCCCAGAAAACGCGGACATAGCCGACCAACTGCCCCGCGGCCTCGGCGAAGAGCATATCGGTGGCCGGGTCGCAGTTGATGAGGTGCGAGTAAAAATGGCGGAGTTCATCGAGAACCATGACCGCCTCAATGCCATCGGCATCGCGTGCGGCTTGCGCCACCGGGAGCATTTGGGTCGTGTCGTCGAGACCTTGCCAATGGCGAAAGGTGAACGGAGCGAGGGAGGGGAGAGGCGGCATGAGGGGTTCCTGAGGAAAAGTGAAATTACGTACTGTCATTCCGAAGGCGCGCTTTCTGCGCCGAGGAATCTCTACCTAGGATGTAGAGACTCCTCGCTATCGCTCGGAGTGACAATCTCAAAATACCATCTACTGCGTAAGGTGAGAAATTAACTTAGCGGCTTGCGAAACACCGTTGTGCGCTTGACCACGCGGAAGCCCAGGCGCTCGTAGAGTTGGAGCGCGCCTGTAGCGTTTTCCGCGTCCACGCCGAGGGCGGCTTCGGTCATGCCGCGCCGTTGGAGTTCGCGCAAATTTTCAACAATGAGGGCCGAGGCGAGGCCGCGTTTGCGCCACGGGCGACGCACCGCGATGTTCTCGGTCCAACCGCGTTGAACTTTAAATTCGGCGTTGTAGGCTGGGTCAATAAAACCCAACACCGCGCCCGCCACTTGATTGGTTTCAAGATCCCACGCCACCTTCCAAATGTCGGGGGCGAATTCGCGCCCGCCCAGCCAGCGGTGAAAGTCGGCTTCGGACTCTTCGGCTTCGCCCCAATGTTCTTTAAAGGCTTCGCCCATCCCATCCCAGATGAGGCGGTAATGTTCGGGGAGGGCTGGGCGCACTTCGAGGCCGGGGGGCAGAGGCGAATCGGGAATGTCCTCGAAGTTGGGGCGCACCATGTCATAGAAATACCGGGCGGGCGCGTAGCCCGCTTGAGTTATCAGCGCCACTTTGCCCAGGCGCGAGTCGGCGGTGAAGATTTGAAAATGTTTGGGGGCTTCGGTGGGGTGGGTTTGGGCCATGGCCTGCAAATGAGCTTCCTGCCAGTTGAGAAGCCCGCGCCCCAGCCCGCGCCGCCGCCAGTCGGGATGCACTTGGCCGCGTAAACGATAGACGTACGTGCCATCGAGTTCAATGCGCCATTCGGTCTCAGCGTATCCGACCAGTTGCCCTTCAACTTCGGCGAGGAGCGTATCGTGGGCGGGGTTGCAGTTGACGAGCGTGGCGTAGTGGTTGGTAACTTCGGCTAAGGTCAAGGCCACATCCACGCCATCGGCGCGGTCGGCGGCTTGAATAAGTTCGGCGAGTAAGGGGTAATCACTCTCGCCGCGAAAGTGACGGAAGGTGAAGGGAGGAAAGGAGGGGAGGGGCATGGTGGGAGGTTTCTTGAGGAGAGAGACGGTAAGGTAAGGAGTAAAAAGTAATGATAGTTAGGACGCATCACGCATCAATGCTTTTAGTGAAGCGGTCGAGTTGGTTGCTGAGTTGGAAGCCGACGGATTGATAGAGGCGAATGGCGGCGGGGTTGTCGTGGTTGGTGGAGACGATGGCGGTGGTCATGCCCGCGGTCTGCATCTGCTGGAGGCTGGCGGATAAAACGGCTTTGCCGAGGCCCTGGCCGTGAAAGTCGGGGTGGGTGCCAACGGGTTCAAAGAGGCCCACGCGGTTGACCGGGTCGGGCCAGTGGATGGCGAAGGCGGCGAGGCGGCCATCGGGGGCCACGACGACGAGGTCGCGTTCGGTGGAATAGGCGGGGGAGTGCATGAAGCGTCGCCAGCGGTTGAGGTAGCGTTGCCACGGCCATTTGGATTTGAAGGCACCATACTGGGGTTGGGCGCGGTTTTCGATTTCGGTTTCGCCCGCGCAGGGGCGCACGGTGAAACCGTCGGGCAAGACGACGCTCGGGAGCGGTTGTCCCAGCGGGCGGGTGAAATGCACGAGGTCGGGGGCCACGCGATAACCGTGGTCGTGCAGAAAAATGCGCCGGGCGCGGTCGGTCTCAGCAATCCCCGTTACGCCGACTTGGTTTTGGCCGCGCGCTTTCATTTGAGTGGCGAAGTGGGCTTCGGCCCAGTGGTGCATGGCGTGGGCTTCGGGGGTGTCGAGGAGGCTGGGTTGCACGAAGAGGTCGAAGACGGCGTGGTCGGGCGAGAAGAGCGCCCACGCGTGGAGGCCGTCGGCCTCGTCCCAGAGCCAAATGTTTTCGGGGAATGAAAGGGCAGGGTCGGCGTAATAAAGCCACCACTGCACATCGCCGGGGTGGGCGTAGTAGGCTTCGGTGTTGGCGGCGCGACCAGCCATGAGGAGGTCGAGCATGGCGGTGAGGTCGGGGAGGTCGCGGTAAGGGCGAGGCATAAAAATCCCAAATTCCAAATCTCAAACTCCAAATTGGGGTTTGGGATTTTCTAAGAGTGCGTCTGAAAATTGTTTTCAGCTCGGTCACCGCGCCCTTCGACTACGGCTGGGGCGCATTCCGAGCGGAGCGGAGCGAAGCGTAGTCGAGGAACACGCCCCAGCCTCCGCTCAGGGTGCTAGGCGAATATTCAGACACTCTCTAAACGGCTTTATCCATGGCAATCATACGTCGCACGACTTGGAAGCCGACGCTTTCGTATACGCCGAGCGCGCCGGTGGGGTTTTCGGAGTCGACACCGAGAGTGGCGTGGGTGAGGCCAGCGGCTTGAAAGCGGCGCATGGTTTCGCAAAGCAGGGCGGTGGCGAGGCCGCGTTTGCGGTGCGAGCGGAGTACGCCGAGTTCGGCGACCCAGCCTTCGTTGAGACCGGTGCGCGCGTTTTCGTCGGGGTCAACGGTGTTGAAAGAGATGCCCACGGCTTGCGGGCCATCCATGACGAGCAAACTTAAATCGGGGCGGAAGGCGGCGCGGCTGGTGTAGAACTGTTCCCACTCGGCGGGGGTTTCGGGTTGGAAGCCCCAGTGGTCGCGGAAGGATTCTTGATAGACGGTGTACATGGCGTGGTCGAGTTCGGGGGTGTAGGTGACCAGGCGTAATTCAGATGGAAGCGGCCCCGCGGGGATGGGGTCGCGGAGGTCGCGGCGCATTCGGTAGAAGTAGCGCGCGGGCGCGAAGCCCTGTTGTTCGAGGAGCGTGAGTTTGTCGGTGAGGTGGTCGGGGATGCCAACGCGGAGGGAGCGGGGCAGGTCGGTGCGGGCGGGCGCACACGCGCGGGCGCAGTTGGCCGCGCGGGCCGCGAGCCAATTGAACACGGTCGCGGTCAGTTGGGGCGAGCGGTGGGCGGGGTGAATCTCCCACCACAAGTTGACTGCAATTTCGGTGACGGGGTCGGTGGGGGTGAAGCACCGCGCAAAGGTCACCAAGTCTCCGGTGGGCGTGAAGCCCACTTGTGAATCGGTGGCAGGGTTGGACCACGGGTCGTCGAATTGGGTTTGCATGTCTTCGAGCGAGTCGAGGCGGTCGTGGCCGTCGGTGTGCGCGCCCAGCGAGAGTAACTGGTGGAGCGCGGGGAGGTCTTCGGAATGGAGGGGGCGGAAGGTGAGGGAGGGAGGCATGGGGAAAATGAAAAGTGAAAAGTAAAGAGATTGCGTTTACTTTGCACTCGTTAGATTAAATATCGCCGGGTTCGTCGGCCATGCGGACGAGGCGCGGGGTGAAGCGACCCAGAATATCCACGAGGTCGCTCTGCGCGCCGATGACAGCGTTGATGGGTTTGTAGGCTTGCGGCGATTCGTCGAGGCCGCCGCCGAGCAGTTTGACTCCGCGCTCGCGCAGATATTCGTCGCGGGCGTGGCGGGTGATGGCGTTGAGCGCGGCGGTGCGGCTCATGGCGCGGCCCGCGCCGTGGGAGGCGGAATTGAGCGCGGTGGCGTGCCCGCGCCCACGCACGACGTAGCCCGCATCGCCCATGGAGCCGGGGATGATGCCGAGGATGCCGGCGCCCGCCGGGGTGGCGCCTTTGCGATGGACGATGACCTCGCGCCCGTCGGCGGTTTGTTCTTTCCACGCGAAGTTGTGGTGGTTCTCCACCGCCGCGATTTCCTTAAGCCCCACCGCCGCTGAGACGCGATGATGAATCACGTAATGGTTGGCCGAGGCAAAGCGCCCGGCGAGTTCCATGGCGAGCCAATACTCTTGCCCGGCCTCGGTGTCGAGCGACAACCACGCTAAATGCCGCGCGCCTTTTTCCAAGAGGGGGTGTTTCTCTTGCGCGAGTTTGGAATAGACATCGGCGATTTTGAAGCCCACGCCACGCGAGCCGCTGTGCGAGAGCAGGGCCAGATAATCGCCGGGGTCGAGGTTTAATTTTTCGTCGCGCTCGGTGAGGGTGAACACGCCCCACTCGACGAAGTGATTGCCCGTGCCGCTGGTGCCGAGTTGCCCGTAGGCTTTTTCCTTGAGCGAGCGGAGCAGGCCGAGGGCGGTCCAAGCATCATCGTCCAGCACCGCGTGTTGGGGGCGTTGGTTGCCTTTCCAGTTGGCGCCCATGCCGAACTGCGTCTGCTCCCAGAGCGATTTCTCGAACTGGCCCGGCTTTTGGCCGAGGACGATGGGTGAGACGGAGTAAAGCGAGAGGCGCATCCGGCAGGCGATGTCTACCCCGACGGCGTAGGGGATGACGACGTTGTCGGTGGCGAGCACGCCGCCGATGGGGAGGCCGTAGCCGACGTGGGCGTCGGGCATGAGCGCGCCCGCTACGCTGACGGGGAGGCGCATGGCGTTGTTCATTTGCGCGAGGGCTTCGGGGTCAATTTGTTCACGCCCCCACACAGGGTAAGCAAGCGGCGCGGGGCGGAGTTCTTCTGCTTGGGGCGCGGCATCCCGTTGGATTAAGCGCAGGGCCTCGCGGGCCAGGTCGCGCAACAGTGGGTCGGCGAGATAATCGCCGGGGGCCGCGCGCACTGCGGCGAGGCGGGCGAGAATCGCGTCTTGGTCTAGGCCTTGCGCTTCGAGTTGCGCGGCGGCTTCTTTGGCGTAGCGGATAATCGCGCCGTCGGGCCAGCCGTGGAGTTTGAGGATTTTTCCGGTAATCATAGAGGTGGAACTCCCAATTTCAAATTTCAAACCCCAAATTTTGAGATTGGAGATTTGGGGTTTGAAGTTGTTTCCAGTCGTGTTTCAGAATGCCCATGTAAATCATGTCCCATCTTTGCCCATCGCGGTTGAGGTAGCCACGTTGGCGACCCTCCAGTTGAAAGCCGCACTTTTCGTAGGAGCGGATGGCGCGCGGGTTGTAGGCAAAGACGTTGAGGGTGATGCGGTGCAGGTTGAGTTCGGTGAAGGCGTAATGCAAGAGCACGCGCATGGCATCGGTGCCATAGCCTTTGCTCCAGTAGTCGCGCTCACCGAGGCCGATAGCCACAAACGCATCGCGGTGTTCCCAGATGATGAACAGGCCGCAAACGCCGATGGGTTTGTCTTCGGCGCGGGTGAGGATGCGAAAGTTGTGTCCGTGCAATTCGTCGGCGATGTCTTCCTCCAGAATAGGCTGGAGGCTTTTGGGCGTTTGTGGACGCACAATCCACGCATCAAACAGCCGCGCAAATTCCGAGTCGCGGTTCCACTGCGCGAGGAGCTTGGCGTCAATTTCCGCGTCGCCAGCGACGAGTTTAACAAGAGAGCCGGTGAAGAGGGGCATGGTGAAAGAGTAATTGGTAAATGGTAACTTATAGCGAATTCCTGTTCAGTGTGCGGGTAAAAAGCCAATAAATCCTGTAGATTTCGCCAAGTTTTTTCCCGTACATGCGGCTGGAAACCGCTATAGATAATGAGCGAACAATTACTATTCGCTCTTAATGGGTTTCAAGGAGCTAGCAAAAGTGTGAGCAAGGAGGACA
>CAYUFY010000175.1:0-10563 GCA_964443795.1 uncultured Anaerolineales bacterium
AATTACTGATGGCGAAAGAACATCCGTGCTCTCAGTTTGAGAGATGCACCCATGAATCATGGTCAAATCCTTTTCACCCGTTCAATAATCTCCGCCGCCAGATCGTAGCGTCCAAAGGGCGGCATGAGGTAGGCTCCGCGCATGGCCGGGAGGGTTTGCAGTTCGGCCAGCAATTCTTCGGCAATGCGTAAGCCTTCCTCGGCACTGCGCTCGCCCGCCTGCTCAATGCGCTGACGCAGGGCTTCGGGGATGGAAATGCCCGGCACTTCGTTGTGTAAAAAGTTGGCGTGGCGCGTGTTGTAGAGGGGCAACACCCCGGCAAGGAGCGGCAACTCTAACGGACCGTGCAAGTCCGCATACCGGCGCAGAAACTCCCGCGCGGGCGCCAGATCAAACGCCGGTTGGGTCAGCGCAAAATCCGCGCCCGCCGCAATCTTCTTGCGCAGCGTCTTGATCTCCTTGTCCTTGTCCATCTCCGGCGCGTTTAGGTTCACCGCGCACCCCACAAAGAACGAAGTGGGTTGGCCAATGTCCGCGCCCGCGTGGTCCACCCCGGTGTTGAACCCCTGCTTGATCAGCTTCACCAAACCCGACGGCACCAAATCATATTGGTCGTTCGCGTCCGGGTAATCGCCGATGCTGGTCGGGTCGCCCATCACCACAAACACATTCCGCACGCCCAGCGCGTGGGCCGCCAGCAAATCGCCCTGCACCCGCAGAAGGTTGCGCCCGCGCGTGGGGAAGTGCAACACCGCCTCCACCGGCGTATCGCGTTGGATGAGATGCGCCACCGCCCACGCCGACATCCGCATCCGCGCCATCGGCGCATCGGCCACGTTGATCACATCCGCGCCCGCCTCGGCCAGCAGTTGCGCGCCCGCCATAAGTTTGTGGGGGCTGAACCCGCGCGGCGGATCCATCTCCACCCCGATGACGAACTGACCCGCTGCGATTTTCTGGGCGAACTGCGTGGGCCGCTGTTCCCCGGCGGTGACCTCGGCCAGCGCGGGAGAGGTGGTTCCCGCGCGGATGATGTGGCCCGCGCGGGGCGCGGCATCCAACGCGGTACGCATCGCCGCAATATGTTTCGGCGTGGTGCCGCAACACCCGCCGATAATGTGCGCGCCCGCCTCGGCCAACGCCACCGCGTACTCGCCGAAATATTCCGGCGTGGCCGGGTACATGATGCGCCCCCCGGCCTGCTCGGGCCAGCCCGCGTTGGGCTTCACCGCGAACAACGCCTCGGGCACGGCCTGTTTCATCGCTTCCAGAATCCGCAACACCTGCGCCGGCCCGCCCGAACAATTCACGCCAATCACATCCGCGCCAAACCCGGCCAACTCACGCGCCACCTTGGCCGGCGAGTCGCCCAGCAAGGTGCGGTCATCGCGCGTGAAGGTGATAGTCGCCACCACCGGCACGGTTCCAATGGCCTTGGCCGCGCGCACTGCCTCGGCCATCTCATACAAGTCGCTCATGGTCTCGCAGACGATCAACTCCGCGCCCGCCTCGACCAGCGCTTCAATCTGTTCATGGAACGCCGCATAGGCCTGCTCGGCCTTCACCCGCCCAAAGGGCGCGAGCCGCACCCCCAACGGCCCCACGTCCCCAGCCACACGCACATCTTTGAAAGATGCGCTGACCACCCGCTTGGCCAGTTCCACCCCGGCGGCGTTGATGGCCGGCACTTGTTCGGCCAGTCCATGCTTGCCCAACTTGTAGCGGTTGGCGCTAAACGTATTCGCCACCACCATTTGCGCCCCGGCCTCGATATAAGCGCGATGAATCTCGGCCACCATGCCCGGGTCCGTGAGATTCAGTTCGTCGAAACATTTATCGAACGCCACGCCCCGCGCATGGAGCATGGTGCCCATGGCGCCATCGGCGAGGAGGGGGGACGGAAGATTGGAGATTAGAGAATTAGGCATGAACACACTGTTTGTTACGCCTCATCCCACGGGGGCTTGTTCTCACCCCGCATATATTGGATGATGTAATCGGCATGGGGATGGCGGATTTTCTGCAACCGGTCAATCACCGCCGCATGGTCATAATCTACGCGGTGATGTTGTAAATGATAACCCGCTGAGTCGGCTTCGAGGAGGACGTAACTGGCGCGCAGGTCGGGCGGGAGCGGATTGCTGACACTGCCCTGATTGACCATGCGAATGCCGTTAACCGTGCGATCTTGCGCCCAGTGGGTGTGGCCCACAAAGACCAAATCGGCTTCACAGCCTTCCAGTAATTTAGCCAGTTCCGCATCACTCATCGTCGGGCGCATCCCGGGGCCATCGTCGGTGCCCGGGGCGGCGTGCACGCCGAGGACGCGCGTCCCGTCGGGTAGGGTTAAACGCACGTCCAACGGGAGCGCGCTGAGCCAGTCGAACCAGCCGCCCGCAGTCACCATTCCCTGAGTCCAGCTCAATCCCTCAGTCAACTGGAGTATTTGTTCCAAGTTATCGAGATTCTTATTCGCCCGAACAATAGTCTCGTTCAGGCGATTCTCGGTCACATGGCGGTCGGCATTGCCCCGGATGAAGTGCGCGTTGGGCAGGCGCGCCACCCACTCCAGCACACCGTTGGGGTCGGGGCCGAGCGCGGCGAAATCGCCCAATAACCAATAACCATCTACGCCACCGCGTATGTGCAGGTCAGCGAGGACGGCGTCGAGCGCCCACGGGTTGCCGTGGATGTCGGAGAGGATGGCGAGTTTCATTTGGTCAGCAACGCCACGGCGGCGGCCAGCACCGCATCGCGGTCGGTGGTCACCTGATCCCAATCGGAATTGATTTTGGCATCGGGTTGCACGCCTTCGAGGCCGATGTCATCCCCTTTGGAAGTGCGATATGACGAGGTGGCGAGAAACAGGCGCGAGCCATCGGGCAGGGGAATCTCATCGGAACCTTCCACCAAGCCGGAGGTGGGCAACCCCACAATGGTCGCGCGCCCGCTGGCTTGCAGGGCCGCCGCAAAGATTTCGGGCGGGCCTTGCGTGTCGGGGCCGACGAGAATGACTAGAGGGATGTTCTGCGACCCGGCGAGATCCTGACCTTGCACCTGCACGGCCTCGGTTCCGGCGCGGGTGTAGAACTCGCCCAGGTCGCCGTCGCCAAACAGGGTGAGCATGTCGCCCAGCGGCCAACTAGCCCCGTGCGCCACACGCAAATCCAAAATCAGGCCTTTCAAGCCGCCATCGGCGTTGATCTCTTGCAGGCTTTGCGCGATCAGGTTAGCCATGTCCAGCCCGCCGACCACGGGGATGCGGTAGTAGGCCACGCCGGCGTCGGTGATTTCGCCACCTTTGAGTGTGTCGGTGGCGGTGATTTGGCCGCGCTGGATGGTGAGATCGCGCTTGGAACCGCCGGGGCTTTGGAGGGTGAGCTTGACCGACGAGTTGGCCGGGCCGCGAATGCGGAAGGCCACGGTGGCGGCTTCATCGGCGTGCACCGGCTCGCCATCAATGGCGTAGAGGCTGTCGTGGGCTTTCACCCCGGCCAGTTCGGCGGGTGAGCCTTTGATGACCGCCAGGATGACCACATGCGGCTCGGGTTTTTCGCGGAAGGCGATGAACGCGCCAATGCCCTGATATTGGCTGGTGCTGGCGCTATCGGCTTCCAGCCGCTCGGCGCGCGTCTCGTAGCGGACTTGCGCCTCGGGCAGTTCGGCGGTGAGGTCGCGTAGGAGTTGTTCAAACTGCTCGGTGGTCAGCCCGGCGTTTATGCGGGCGCGGTAGGTTTCGCCCACGGCATCCCAATCCGCGCCGCCGAAATCTTCGCGCACATACTGGTCGCGGATGGCGGTCCAGGCGGTTTCGAAGATAGCCAATTGTTGGGTGGTGTCATTGGTGGTGGCGGGGGCGGTAGCCTGTGGGACGGGCATCCCCTGAGGGGTGGGCGTGCCCCCGGCGAGCCGGGTATAAGCGGGCAGGTTACAGGCGAGGGTCGCCAGCAGCAAAGTGAGGGGGAGCAGACGCGCGCGGGCCATCATGGTCATCTCCTTAAAAACAAGACGACGCACTGCCGGAGACCGGAGCGCGTCGCCAAGGGCAGTGGGCGATCATTAACCAACTGGCTCTTTGTAAATTTTTAACTTGCCGATTTCATCGCCGGAACCTTTGCAGGCGAGCATTTCGATTTTGAATTCGTGCCCGCCGCTCATCCATTTCATGGCTTCCTGGATGATGCCGACGGCCACGTGGCAGGTGGGCTTGTCGGTCTTGCGGTTCCAGCACATGGAACAGCGCTCGAGGGTGTAGATGAAGTGGTCGTCGAATTCCTGGGTGTTGCTCACCTGATCGGTGGAGGCATTAAACACTTTGGCGATGGACGGGACGGCGATTTTGATTTTAGTGCCCAGTGGCAGGACTTTGAAGGCGAGATCGCCCGCGCCCGCGAGGGCACCGAAGTTCTTGAGGCCGTTGGCGAAGAGCGCGCGCCCGGCGCGTTGGGCCAACCCGCGCCCGCCGCGGGGCCCGTACATCTCTTCGAGCGCCCCGACCAGGGTAGAGATGTACACAAAATCAAATTCTTTGTTTAAATTATCGGGCGGGTAGTTGTCAATCAGGTGGTCGAGTTTGGCGAGGTGCAAAATGGCATTCACGCCATTTTTGCCCATCACTTCCTCCAGGGCCACCAGAAAGATGCGTCCCATTTTATTAGGGTAATAGAACCCGCTTTTGGGCAAATCGTTGCTCATCTATTGCCTCCTCAAAAAGGTTTGTAACGAGTTGTCTTATATTCTACACCAAATGGATTTTTTTATATGCCCCGGCGGACGGTCGGTGTGCACACCACTTCATCGGGGTATGCGCGTGCCGGGTCGGGAATGCAGTACAATTTCCCAAACTTACTCGTGGAGGTTTCCATGCAGGCCAAATTGGACGAGCTTAAAAATCGGCTAACTGAAATCAACGATCTCAACCGGGCTGGGGCAGTCTTGAGTTGGGATCAATCCACCTACATGCCGCCGGGCGGCGCGCCCGCGCGCGGACGGCAAATGGCCACCCTGGCGCGACTGGCCCACGAAAAACAGACCGACCCGGCCCTGGGTCGGTTGCTCGACGACCTGCAAGCGCATGGCGACAGCCTCCCCTTCGACTCGGATGAGGCCGCGCTCCTGCGCGTGGCGCGGCGAGATTTTGAACGGGCCGTGAAAGTCCCCGCGCCGTTCATGGCCAAACTCTATAACCACATGGCGCTGGCCTACAACGACTGGGCCAAGGCCCGCCCCGCCAATGATTTTGCCGCAGTGCGCCCCGGGCTGGAGCAGACCCTGGATTTGAGCCGGGAAATGGCGGGATTCTTCGCCCCCAGCGAGCACATCGCCGACCCGCTGATTGATTTTGCGGATTACGGGATGAAGGCGGCCTCGGTCCGCGCGGTCTTCGCGCAACTGCGGGAGGCGCTGGTCCCGTTGGTGCGGGCCATCACCGCGCAGGCGCCCGCCGACGACGCCTGTTTGCGCCAAGCGTACCCGGCCGCCGAACAACTGGCTTTCGGCGCGCAGGTGGTCAAACAGTTGGGTTACGATTTTGAGCGCGGGCGGCAGGACCTGACCCATCACCCGTTCATGACCACCTTCTCGCTGGGCGACATCCGCATCACCACCCGCGTCCGGGAGGATGATTTCGGCGATTGCCTGTTCAGTTGCATGCACGAAGCCGGCCATGCCCTGTACGAGCAGGGCATCACGCCCGGGTACGAAGGTCTCCCGCTGGCCGAGGGCACCTCGGCCGGGGTGCACGAGAGTCAATCGCGGCTGTGGGAAAACCTGGTCGGGCGAAGCCGCGCCGCGTGGGAATTTTTCTATCCCCAACTGCAAGCCGCTTTCCCCGGCCAATTTAAGCACGTATCGCTCGATACGTTTTATCGCGCCATCAACAAAGTGCAACGCTCGCTCATCCGCACCGATGCCGACGAAGTCACCTACAACTTGCACGTTCTGCTTCGTTTCGATTTCGAGTTACAGCTATTGGAAGGCACGCTCTCGGTGCGCGACCTGCCGGAGGCCTGGCATGAGCGTTACGAGGCCGACCTGGGCCTCGCGCCCCGGGATGACAAGGATGGTGTCTTGCAGGATGTCCACTGGTATGGCGGCATCATCGGCGGGTCGTTCCAGGGCTACACGCTCGGCAACATTTTGAGCGCGCAGTTTTTTGAAAAAGCGCTGGCGGCGCACCCGGGCATTCCGGATGAAATGCGCCGGGGCGAGTTCGGCGCCCTGCGGGACTGGCTGACCCAGAACATTTATCGCCACGGGCGCAAGTTCACCGCCCCCGAACTGGTGGAGCGCGTGACCGGCGGCCCGCTGGAGATTGGCCCCTATATTCGCTACTTGCGCGCCAAGTATGCCGAGTTGTATACATTGTAGTCGGCCGGGTCGTTTGCCCAGCGCCAAACTTCCGAAGTCTTGAAGACTTCGGAAGTTTTTTTACCGAACGCTATGCTACAATTTCCACACTTATGGATTTCCTCGCCACTTTAAACGCCCAACAACGGCAAGCCGTGACAGCGGGCAATGGCCCGACGCTGGTGTTGGCTGGCCCCGGCTCGGGCAAAACGCGCGTCCTGACGCACCGCATTGCCTATCTCATCAGCGCGCTCGGGGTGCCGCCGCACAAAATTATGGCCGTCACCTTCACTAACAAGGCCGCTAAAGAGATGAAAGCGCGGGTGGAAAACTTACTGGAGGGCAACCTGCGCGGGCTGACCATTGGCACCTTTCATTCCATCTGCGCGCGCTTCCTGCGCCGCGAGGCCGCCTATCTCCCCGTCACGCCCGACTTCGTCATCTTCGACGAGTCCGACCAGCAAACGTTGATCAAACAAATTCTCAAAGAGCTTAATCTCAACGACAAGCAACACAACCCCCACAAACTGCTGACGCGGATTTCGACGGCCAAGAACGAACTGATTGGGCCGGAGGAGTTCGCGGCCACGACGTATTTGGCCGAGATTACCAAGCGGGTCTATGAGCGTTATCAGAAATTACTAATTACCAACAACGCGCTTGATTTTGATGATTTACTCACCGGCGTGGTGCGGCTGTTCGATGACCACCCGGAAGTGCTGGCGAAATATCAGCGGTTTTACGATTATGTGTTGGTGGATGAATTTCAGGATACGAACACCGCGCAGTATGCGTTGCTCCAGCGGTTGGCCCAGGCGAGCCGCAACTTGTATTGCGTGGGCGACCCGGACCAGAGCGTGTACCGCTGGCGAGGCGCAGACTACCGCAACGTGCGGAAGTTTCAGACCGACTACCCCGACGCGCAGACGATTTTGCTCGAACAGAATTACCGCTCGACGCAGTTGATTTTGGATGCGGCGATGGCGGTGATTGACAAACATCCGGGGCGGACGCGCAAGCAACTCTTTACCGAGCGCAAGGGCGGCGCGGAGATTGCGCTGTACGAGGCGTATAACGAGCAGGAAGAAGCGCAGTATGTGATTGACACCATCGCCAAGCTCACCGCCCGGCGCGATTGCGCGCCCGGTGATTGCGCGGTGATGTATCGCACCAACGCCCAATCGCGGGCGGTGGAGGAAGCGTTTATCCGCGCCAATTTGCCATACCGGTTGGTGGGGGCGCAACGCTTTTATGGGCGGCGCGAGATTAAGGATCTGCTGGCCTACTTGCGGCTGATTAATAATCCCGCCGACTCGGTGTCGTTTGCGCGGGCGGTGAATACGCCCACCCGCGGCGTGGGGGCGAAAACGCTCGAGCAACTCGTGACCCGTGCGGGCGCAGAAAACATCCCGCCCGCCACCATCGTGCGGAACCTCGCCGATAACGAAAGACAGTCGGTTTACGCCGAGCAGTTCGGGGGCCGGGCGGGCGCGGCCCTCGCCAATTTTGGGCAGATGCTTAATCATTGGGTGGCGGCCAAAAGCGAACTGACCGTCACGCAGTTGATGGACACGGTGCTGGCGCGGATCAATTACAAGGAATTTATTGAGCAGGATGCGGACGACGACGAAGACCGCTGGGAGAACGTGCTGGAGTTGCGGGCGGTGGCCGCCGAAAACCCAGCGGCGACCCTGACGGAATTTTTGGAGCAAGTGGCGCTGGTCTCCGACCAAGACACAGTGAGCGAAGAAGGCAAGGCCCCCACTTTGCTGACCCTGCACGCGGCCAAGGGGTTGGAGTTCCCGGTGGTGTTTATTGTGGGCCTGGATGAGGGCGTGTTGCCACACCAACGCTCGTTTGACGATCCCGAAGCCATGCACGAGGAGCGGCGCTTGATGTATGTGGGCATGACGCGCGCCAAGGATCGGTTGTATTTGCTCCGCGCTTTCCGCCGGACGCTGTACGGCGATTCGTCAGTCTCAGAGCCGTCGCGCTTTCTCGAAGACATTCCCGACAATTTGGTGGGCGGGAACATGGGGCGCAAGGCCTCGAACACCGAGCGGATGTATAAGAAGGCGACCAGTTGGGACTCGCCCCCGCGCCCCGCCGAGACCACGCCCGCCAAGCACCGGTCGGGCCAGCGGGTGCGCCATGCCAGTTTTGGCGAGGGGATTGTGATTGAGTCGCGGATGACCAGCGGCGAGGAAGAAGTGACGGTGGTCTTTGACGACGTGGGGTTGAAGCGGCTGGCGGTGAGCGTGGCGCGGTTGGAGATACTCAAAGGATAAGCCATGGATATTGAACCAATTCAGGTGATTGCCCAAGCCGCAGAATTGTTGTTCACTGACCATGCCGTGCGCCAAATGGCCAAACGGAGCATTATAGATACCGAAGTCGTGGAAGCTCTGCTCTCCGGTCAAATTATTGAAGAATATCCTGACGATAAATATGGCCCTAGCAGTCTGTCGGAGTGAACATGTAATCCTAGTTCTTGGGCGTTTTTCAGCCCAAAGTGGGGCGCGAGACCATGTTTTGGCCTTGAAACCGCCGCGGAATGGTGCTTTTCTTGGCGCGGGAAGGTCTCTCCGACAAACTGCAGCAATTCCAAATTTGGCACATTCGACGATTAGCTTCCCCCACTCGCGCCATAGAAAACCCACAAAATTGGGTAGCGACCTTGTAAATGAGCCTCCAAATGCCTACCCTCCCCCACAAGTCATTCAAATTTGGAATTGCTGGACAAACTGCTAGTTGCTTGATATTCGGACAGACTCTAACCGAACGACCACTCCATGTGCAATGTTCTTTACCCCCACGCCTGCGCGTGATTACGACTTATCAACCCGATCCTGATGAATGGGAAGCCGATTTGATTCATAGAAAGGTCAAACCATGAGCCATTGTTACTACTGTGGGGGGCATCAAACCGAACAAAATATCACTTTTGTTTATGAAGACCAGGGTCAGGTTTGGATTATCCGCAATGTCCCCGCCTTTGTCTGCGCCCAGTGTGGTGAGCGGGAATATCAGCAAACAACGACTCGGAAAGTCTTGGCGTTGCTACAGCATCCTCCACGCCAAACCGAGCTGGTCAGCGTGCCGAGTTATGATTTTGCGCTGGCCTAAACGCCAGCTAGGAATCCTGGGAGATAAGCCTTGATGAACCTTCTCGTCACCGGCGGCGCCGGCTACATTGGCTCGGCTTGCGCCGAAGCGTTGTTGGCCGCCGGCCACACCGTCACAGTTTTAGATAATCTCGCGCGCGGGCATCGCGCCGCCGTGCCAGTGGGCGCGGAATTCATTCACGCCGATCTCGGTGACCGCGCCACTCTGCACGAAATCTTCGCCGCGCAAAAATATGAAGCCGTTTTGCATTTTGCCGCGCTCATCGAAGCGGGCGAGAGTATGAAAGACCCCGGTCTCTATTTCCGTGCCAATACCGCCTACGCCAACAACGTCCTCGAAATCGGGGTCAAATATGGGCTAAAGCGGTTTGTGCTGTCCTCCACCGCCGCCGTGTATGCGGGCAGTGACGAACCGCTCACCGAAGATTCCCCCATCGCCCCGGCCAACGTCTACGGCCACACTAAACTCATGGTCGAGCAAATGCTGGCGTGGTATGGCCAAATTCATGGCTTGCATTACGCCGCCCTGCGCTACTTCAACGCCTCGGGCGCGCTCCCCACGCGCGGCGAGGGGCACCAACCGGAGAGTCACCTCATCCCCCGCATCCTGCAAGTCGCGCTGGGGCAGGCTACATCGGCCACCATCTTCGGCACCGACTACCCCACCCCCGACGGCACCTGCATCCGCGATTACATCCACATTGCCGACCTCGTCTCGGCGCATCAACTGGCGCTCGAGGCGCTCGCCACCCAACCGCAACTCACTTACAACCTCGGCAGTGGCACCGGCTACTCGGTGAAAGAAGTCGTCGGGGTCGCGCGCCAAGTGACGGGTCACGCTATCCCGGTGGACGAGCGCCCCCGCCGCCCGGGCGACGCGCCCCGGCTCGTGGCCTCCTCCGATAAAATCCGCCGCGAACTCGGCTGGTCCCCGCGCTATCAATCGCTCACCGACATCATCGGCTCGGCCTGGGAGTGGCACAACCAACACCCACACGGGTATTTGGGGATTGAGTGATGTTGGTCATTTGGTCTTGTGGTCTTGTAGTCACTTGGTCATTGAGTCACTAAATCTGGTTACTGATTACTG
>CAYUFY010000176.1:0-10562 GCA_964443795.1 uncultured Anaerolineales bacterium
TTCAAGCGGTTGTTGCCATAGGCAACTTCAAATTTCGGTAGTGGTAACTTTGTAAGTGACGAATTAGAAAGACCTGTCAGGTGGGCGCCGCAAAACGCTGTTTTTTTTCGAGTGCCGAATGCGCCCACCTGACAGGTCTAGCGCACCATCACTTACTTTGTTACCACTACCCAAATTTCAATACCCAAATGTCAAATTTGAAGTTTGGAATTTGGAGTTCGCCCCAGATCGTATTAGTCAGAAGTGGTTGTTAAACTCGAGCGGTCGGGAGCCCGCTCACACTCATAGGACCGAATAGGAGACTCACACAATGTTACCCGCACAAACCCCTGAATCATTTGCTCGGATCAAAGTCGTCGGCGTGGGCGGCGGCGGCAGTAATGCCGTCAACCGCATGATTGCCGAAGGCATGGGCGGCGTCGAATTTATCGGCATCAACACCGACGCGCAAGCCCTGTTGCTTTCCAACGCCCCGCGCCGCGTGCGCCTCGGTGACAAACTCACGCGCGGCCTCGGCGCGGGCGGCAACCCCGAGCAGGGCCAGAAGGCCGCCGAAGAGTCGCAGGAGGAGTTGTACGAAGTCTTGCGCGGCACCGATATGGTGTTCATCACCGCCGGTATGGGCGGCGGCACCGGCACGGGCGCGGCCCCGGTGGTCGCGCAAATCGCCCGCGAGTTGGGCGCGCTCACCATCGGCGTGGTCACCAAACCCTTCACCTTTGAAGGTTCCAAGCGCAATCAGGCCGCCGAAACTGGCATCAACAAACTCAAAGAGCAGGTGGATACGCTCATCGTCATCCCCAATGACCGCCTGCTCCAAATCGTGGACAAGCGCGCCTCGCTCAACGACTCCTTCCGCCTCGCCGATGATGTGTTGCGGCAGGGCATCCAGGGCATCTCGGAACTCATCACGGTGCCCGGCCTCATCAACCTCGACTTCGCCGACGTGAAAGCCATCATGTCCGAAGGCGGCGCGGCGCTCATGGCCGTCGGCAAAGCCTCGGGCGAAGATCGTGCCCGCGTGGCCGCCGAGCAAGCCATCTCGTCGCAACTGCTTGACATCACCATTGATGGCGCCCGCGGCATTCTCTTCAACGTCACCGGCGGCCCGAACATGACCCTGTTTGAAGTCAATCAGGCGGCGGCCATCATCAAGGAAACCGCGCACCCCGAAGTCAACCTCATCTTTGGCGCGGTCATTGACCAGAACCTCGGCGACGAGATTCGCGTGACCGTGATTGCGACTGGCTTCGAGCGCGCCGGGATGCCGCGCCGGACGCTGGCCACCCCCGCCGCGAAAGCTGGCACCCCCGCCACAGCGACCACCGCCCGCGCGGGCGCGGCTAACCCAGCGGGCCAGCCCGCCTCGGCGGACGCGGCCAAAGGCAAGCCGGAGATGACCGAGTTCCAGCCGCGCTCCTACAACACCGAAGATTTGGACATCCCCGCGTTCCTGCGGAAGCGGTAACACTTACCTGTCGTTCGGTCCTGTGAGAGGCCAGGACTACCAATTGCCTCTCGCTCCCCAAACACACACCGCTCCCGTGACGGCTTTCGCCACGGGAGCGGTGGTGTTTTAAACCATACCAGCCAATGCTTGGATTACAGGTATTCGAGATGCCCACGCATCTCGTCGGGGGTGAGGACATCGTAGATGAGCATTAGGCCGCGCACAATTGCGCCAATGGCGATTTGGCGATTGGCGTAAGCCAGCCCGGCGTGTGGTTTGCCACTTTCGTGCGCGGCCAAGAAGTCCTGATCTTGGGTGAAGATGACTCGCTCATGTTCTAAAGCGTAGACTAGAATAACCAGATCTGGGGTGTGAGCCAGCCCGGCCTCTTGCACGGTGAACACATCTACGCCCCGCATTTGTAAGCCGCGTGTTACAGCCTCGTCTACATGTTCATCCATCAGGAACTTAATTTTATCGGCCATATAGTTTTTGCTGGATGAGCGAGGGATTGCTGGCCCGTAGGGCTTCCGCGAAAGCTTCACTCTCGCGGATGGACTGCTCGATTTCGTCTCGGTGGTCGAAGTAATAGGCTAGAGCCGCGTAGACTTCGGCTAGAGATAGGTGGTAACTGGCGGCGATGTCGTCGGCGCTCTGGCCCATGCGCTCATGCCAGATAGCGATGTCGGACACGGTGATGCGGTGTCCAGCGATATGAGGTTTGCCGCTCCGTAAGCCGGGGGTAATGGTGATGAAGCGGTCGAGGGTAGAGACAGTGGCCATGGGGATAGGCTTCCTTTCAAAGCCGATTATATAGCAATCAAAGACTCTCGCGTTAGATCAAAAACACACCGCTCCGGTGACGGCTCGTGACGGCTTTCGCCATGGGAGCGGTGGTGTTTAGATTGATAATTTACGCATAAAATTCAACGCTCTTCCACCTCGCTTAAAAAATCCAATTTTTTAAGTTTCACTTGTTGCTTCTCAAAATGATGTGTGCTAGTATGTAGCCCCTTCCCCCAAAATGTTGGGCTTTGGTTGTGGTTTGAGCCAGATATGGCGTAGAACGCCCGTTTTGTGGAAGGTCTAACCCAATGCGTTGTCCTTACTGCGGAGCCGCAGACTCACAAGTGATTGATACCAACCACGACACCCGTGGGGGGGTGCGTCGTCGCCGCAAGTGCTTGTCGTGCAAACAGCGCTTCAGCACCTATGAGCGCGCGGTGCTCGCCACGCCCTTGCTCATCAAACAAGATGGCACCCGCGAGGAATTCGACCGCGAGAAACTCATGCGCGGCATCCGCATCTCGTGCGCCAAACGCCCGGTGTCGGCGGCAGACATCGAGCGCATGGTGGGGGAGATCGAAGCGACCTTGCAGACCATGGGCAAAAGTGAAGTCTCCAGCCGCGTGGTGGGGGATATGGTGATGGCCGCGCTCAAAGAGCTGGACCATATCGCGTACATCCGCTACGCGATTGTCTACTTGCGAATGGACGATTTGACCGCCGTTCGCGATGAACTCAACCGCTTACTCGAAAGCTAAATAAAAGTTCGCGCAGTCTCATGGCAAAGATCATTGCTATGAGTCGGGCGTATTTGGCTTGCACGGGGCATTTCAAATCTTATTGTTAGGCATGGAGGCCGATATGTTGGAGCAGAAGCAGGTCAAGGTAGGCACGGGCAAGAATGGTAATGGCAACGGGCACGGTGGGGCGGAACGACTGTCTTTATTCCCGGAAATGATTTTGTTGCCGACTACCATCGTCAAGCGCGATGGGCGGGTGGTGGGGTTCGACATGGGCCGCATCGAGAGCGCGCTCGGGCGGTGTTTCGCCAGTATTGATCGCAAGCCAGATGTCTCCATCAACGATCTAGCCAATCAAGTCGTCAACGTGGTTTCGGCCAAATATACCCAGCCCACGGTGGAAGATGTGCAGGATGTGGTGGAGACGGTTCTGCAAGCCGCGGGCGAGTATGAAGCCGCCAAGCACTATATTCTCTATCGCGCTGAACACGCCAAGATGCGGAAGGAACGCCCCATCCCCGATGAAGTTCGTAGTGCGTTTGGCGATTCTGATCAATACTTCCCCACCCAACTGCAGAAATTCCAGTTCTACGACAAATACTCGCGGTTCAACTATGACTTGGGCCGCCGCGAAACTTGGATCGAAACCGTGGATCGCGCGGTGGACTATCTGCGCGAACTCTCACAGGCGCGCCTGCCCGTGGAAACTTATGAACGCGTGCGGCGCTCCATGCTCGAAATGCGCGCCATGACCTCCATGCGCCTGCTGGCCATGGCCGGCCCCGCAGCGCGCCGCAACAACATTGCCATTTACAACTGCTCGTATATGCCGGTGGATAGTCTCGATTCATTTGTCGAGGCCATGATTATTTCCATGAGCGGCTGTGGGGTGGGCTTTTCGGTCGAGAACAAATATGTCGAACAGTTCCCGCGCATTCGGCGGCAGACCACCGGGGCTTTGGCGCGCACGGCCGGGGTCGAAGATTCCGCCGAGGGCTGGGCCGATGCCCTGCGGTTGGGGTTGCAAACGTGGTTTGACGGGGGCGACGTTAAATTTGATTTGTCACAACTCCGCCCGGCGGGCGCGGCGCTCCGCACCAAAGGCGGCCGGGCCTCTGGCCCCGAGCCGTTCCGCGCCATGCTCGATTTCGCGCGGGCCCGCATTCTCGCGCGCCAGGGCAGTTTCCTGCGCACCATTGATGCGCACGACATCATGTGCGCGGTGGGCAACGCCGCCGTCTCGGGCGGGGTGCGCCGCACGGCCATGATTTCGCTGTTTGATTTTGACGATGAAGATATGCGCCGCGCCAAGGCCGGCGATTTCGAGCGCGACAACAGCCAACGCTGGAACGCCAACAATTCGGCGGTGTGGCCCGAGCAGGGGTTGACCCAACCTGAGATCATGCGCGTGATGCTGGAAATGATTGAAGGCGGGCGCGGCGAACCGGGCATTTTCAACCGGCAGTCCGCGTTGACCTATCGCCCCGAACGCCGCCAGGCCGTCGAGTTCGGCACCAACCCGTGTGTGACTGGTGAAACCTGGGTGTTGACTGACCAAGGCCCGCGCCAGGTGACTGAGCTCCTCGGTCAACCATTCACCGCCATCGTAGACGGCCAAGCCTATCATTCGCCCCAGGGCTTTTGGGAGACCGGGGTTAAGCCGGTTTTGAACCTGAAGACTCGTGAAGGCTATACTTTACGCCTGACGGCCAATCACAAAGTCTTGGCCGTACCCTATCTGTCGCGCAAAACCGAAAAATTCGAATGGGTGGAAGCTGGTAACTTGCGCCCCGGCGATCAAATCAAATTGCATAATCACCGTGAGTTTGCCTGGGAGGGTGAAGGCACGTTTGACGAAGGCTGGTTGCTCGGCTCACTGGTTGGCGACGGAACCTTTGACCACAAGACCGCCAAGTTGGTTTATTGGGGTGAGCAACGCGGGATAATGGCCGAGCAAGCCCGGCGATCCATTCATGGTTCACTAAAAGCCCGGGCCGACTTGCAAGGCTACGATCAGGTTGAACATGACCGCGTGATCGTGCAGTCGGCGGGTTTGCGCGATCTGGCCGCCGACTATGGAATTTATCGCGGCCATAAAACCATTACGCCCTTCGTCGAGCAAGGCTCCAGCGCGTTTTATGGCGGTTTTTTGCAGGGCTTGTTCGACGCCGACGGCACGGTGATTGGCACTCAGATTAAGGGCGTGAGCGTGCGTCTGGCGCAAAGTGACTTGGGGTTGCTACACGCCGCGCAACGGATGTTGCTCCGCCTGGGGGTGGCTTCGACGATTTATGAAGAGCGGCGGCCGGCAGGCCCCCGCCAATTACCGGATGGGCATGGCGGTTATGCCGAATACGAAACGCGCGCTGACCACGAACTGGTCATTGCCAATGATAACCTCGCGCAATTCGCCGACCTCATTGGCTTCTCTGACCCCGACAAGCGCGCCCGCCTCACGGCCAAATTGGCAAACTACAAGCGTCAAATGAACCGGGAACGGTTTGTGGCTACGGTTGAAAGCATTGTGGCGGAGGCGGAGGAAGTTGTTTATGACTGCTCGGTGACCGAGGTGAACGCTTTCGACGCGAACGGTCTCTATGTTCACAACTGTGGCGAGATTCTGCTTCGCCCCTACGAGTTCTGCAATCTCTCCATCGCCATCGCCCGCGCCGACGACACCTATGCGTCGCTCAAGGACAAGGTCGAAGTCGCGGCCATCATCGGCACCATTCAATCCATGGCCACGCACTTCCCCGGCTTGCGCGAGCAGTGGAAGAATAATTGCGAAGAAGAACGTTTGCTGGGCGTGGACATCAACGGCCAGATGGATAGCCCGGTGGCCCAAGACCCGGCGGTGCAAGCGCGCCTGAAGCAAGTGGCCCTCGAGGTCAACCGCGCCACCGCGGCCACGCTGGGCATCAATGCCTCCGCCGCAGTGACCTGTGTCAAGCCGTCCGGCAACTCCTCGCAACTCTTCGATTGCTCGCCCGGTATTCACACCCGCTGGGCGCCCTATTACGTCCGCAATGTCCGCGTCAGCGCGCACACGCCTATCTTCAAAGTCCTCCGCGATGTGGGCGTGCCGATGGATCCGGAAAACGGGCAAACCCCCGAGGATGCGACCACCTGGGTGATTCACTTCCCGGTGAAGGCCCCCGAGGGCGCGTGGACCCGCAAGGACCGCTCGGCCCTGGCGCAGTGCGAATACTGGTTGCAAAACAAGACGCAATGGACTGAGCACAACCCCAGCGTCACCATCACCTATGCGCCCGACGAGGTGTTGGACATCACCAAATGGGTGTGGGAGCATCGGGAGATGATTGGCGGCATGACTTTCCTGCCGACCTTTGATGCGCAGTATGACCAGATGCCCTATATGGAGATCGAGCGCGCCGAATATGAGCGCCTGGCCGCCGACTTCCCGCAGATTGATTTCGCCAAGTTGTATTATTACGAGGAAGAAGACCTGACCACCGCCGCGCAAGAACTGGCTTGCCTGGCCGGCGCGTGCGACGTGGATGGCTTGCCGATCAAAAAGTGATGTGAGGCGGGTGAGCCTCTAGCATTCGCCACTTAGTCCCCGGCGCGTTACAATGCGAGCCGAGATGCCAACCCGCTCTCGGCTCGTGTTTATTGTGCGTGTCGGTGTCACGTTGGTGGCGCTGTGGTGTTTGGCATTGGCCGGGGTGGATGCCTATGGTTTGCAAGACCAGACCCAACCCGCCGATGTGATTGTGGTGCTAGGCTCGCGCGTCTATGCCAGTGGCCCCGGCCCCGCGCTGGCCCGCCGCACCCGGCATGCGGTGGCGCTGTATCAGCGCGGGTTGGCTCCCACGCTCATTTGCAGTGGCGGCCTGGGTCCCGTCCCGCCCACCGAGGCCGAGGCCGCGTGCGGGTTGGCTGAAACGCTCGGTGTCCCGGCGTCCGCGCTGGTCATCGAACCGCAATCGCACAGCACCGAGGAAAACGCGTTATACACCGCCGCCCTCATGCGCGCGCGGGGCTGGCACATCGCCCTCCTCGCCACCGATGGGTTTCACCAGTATCGCGCACAGTTGTTGTTTGCCCGGGCGGGCGTGACCGTTTATCCTTCACCGGCGCAGTTGACTGGCGGGCCGATGGGGTGGGGCGAACGTTATGCGCGGGAGAACCGGGAACTGGTGGCGCTGGCGTGGTACTGGTTCAAAACGGCGCTGGGTTTGCCTATCACTGACCTGCCATGACTCCAACCCGCTCTTTACCGGCCGGGTTATCCGTTACCCGTTTCAAACCAATCTCTCCCTTTGGAATGATGGCGATTGGTCAGTAAGCCATTAAAATGGTAGCCAATGGCACATGAATGGATTGACCGCGAACTGGGCGGTTATCGGATTATCCAATACCTCGGCCCCGGCACCATGGCCGAGGTCTATAAGGCCGTCCAGATCAGCGTTGAGCGCGAGGTGGCCATTAAAATCATGCGCCCGGTGCTCGCCGAAGATTGGGATTTCGTGGCGCACTTCCGGCACGAGGCCAAAATCATTGCGGCCCTCGAGCACCCGCATATTCTCCCGGTCATAGATTTTGGTGAGCAGGAGGGGACGCTGTATTTGGTCACCCGCTACCTCACGGGGGGGACGCTCGAAGACCTGATTGACCGCGGCCTCATGCCGCTCTCCAAGGCCCTGCGGTATCTGAACGAAATTGGCGAGGCCATTGATTACGCCCACAGCCAGGGCATTATTCACCGCGACATCAAGCCGCAAAATGTTTTGCTCGACGCGCAAGGCTATCCGTTTGTCTCTGACTTCGGCTTGGCCAAAATTGCCACGGCCACCGGGCTGACCCGCACGGGCGCCGGGCTGTCCGGCACCGCGCAATATCTGAGTCCCGAAATTGGCATGGGGCAGTCGGCGGATAAGGCCTCGGATATTTATTCGTTGGGGGTGGTGTTCTATGAAATGCTGACCGGCGAATTGCCGTTCACCGCCGATTCTCCGGCGGCGGTGATGATGAAGCACATTTATGAGCCAGTGCCGAGTCTGGCCGATGACCGCCCCGACCTGGCCGAGGCGCTGGATCCCATTCTGGCGCGCGCGCTGGCCAAGGCCCCCGCCGATCGTTACCCCACCACGCGGGACTTTACCCTGGATGTGGCGCGCGCCCTCACGCCCTCCGCGCCCTCCATCGAGATGGCGGCCGCCAAGCCCACCGCTTTATCCACGCCCGCGCCGTTCGCCCGGGTGGCGTGGCTCCCGCTGGTTTTGCGCTCACTCCCGGCGGCGTGGGCGCTTGGGTTTTTGGTCATTGCGTTTATTGGCTTTGTGGTTCTCTCGGGCATTGGCAAAGCGCCCGGGGCGGCCTCGCCGACCGCGCCGCCCGCCACCGGGGTGCCCACCCGGTCGGCCTCGCCTCTCCCGCCCTCCAGCACCCCGCCGCCGCCCCCCACAGCCACCGTCACGCCTGACCTGCTGACCCCCACGCCGACCATCCCGGTGGTGCAACGCCTCGTGGCCACGCCCGATGGCATGATGCTCATTTACATCCCGGCCAGCGAATTTCTGCTCGGCTCAGCCGACACGGATGCTGACGCCCTGGAAGATGAGAAGCCGCAACAGCCCATTTATCTCGACGCGTTTTGGATGGACCGCACCGAAGTCACGGTGGCCCAGTTCCAAAAATTTGTGGGACAAACCGGCTACGTCACCTCAGCCGAACAGGAGGGCGGGGGGGTGGTCTATTCCCCGGCCGAACTGAGTGTGAAAACCGCGTACTGGAAATTGCCACAAGGCAGTGGCGCGCCAGAAGCCACCGGGCGGCAACCCGTTACCCAGGTCTCCTGGTTTGACGCGAAAGCGTATTGCGAATGGGCCGGGCGCCGCCTGCCCACCGAAGCCGAATGGGATAAAGCCGCGCGCGGGGTTCAAGGCGCGCTATATCCGTGGGGCGATCTCTTTGACCCGGCCCGCCTGAATTTTTGTGACCGGAGTTGTGGCGCGCCGTGGCGGTTCTCGGCTTTTGATGACACCTTTGGCCGCGCCAGTTCGGTGGGCTTATACCCCTTTGGCGCCAGTCCATATAGTTTGTGGGACATGGTGGGCAATGTCTGGGAATGGGTCAACGACTGGTATGACTTCCGCGGTTACTATCGGTTCCCCCCGGCCAACCCCCCGGGCATTGAAACTGGCGACCAGCGGGTGGCCCGGGGCGGCTCGTGGATTGACACCCCCGACCGGGTGCGCGTGGCCGTGCGGCTGCCGCTCAACCCACGGTTGCGCAACAATGTGGTTGGGTTTCGCTGTGCGGTTTCCAGCGTGCCTTAAGCGTTACCCCCTCGTCTGTGGGAGATAATTCGGATTTGCGGAATACGCACAACGTGATACCCTACATCCTGGTTGTATATGTATTCCGGATCATGTAAATCCAACTGGCGCTCACCATAGCCTTCCAACTCCCCTAACCCATGCCCGATTTCCACGCCGGCCAAACCCTGGGCGGCTACCACATCATCCAAAAGATCGCTTCAGGGGGCATGGGGGAAGTCTATCGTGCTGTGCAAATCAGCGTTGAGCGCAATGTCGCCCTCAAAATCCTCCCGGCGGCTTTGGCCGATGACCCCGACCTGGTCTCGCGCTTTCGGCAGGAAGCGAAAGCCATTGCCCGCCTCGAACATCCCTACATCCTCCATCTGATTGATTACGGCGAACAGGATGGCCTGCTCTATCTGGTCACCCGCTATGTGGCCGGCGGCACCCTGCACGATCTGCTCCACAAAGGCCCGCTTTCGCCCGAGCTGGCCCTGCGCTACCTCGCCGACATCGGCGAAGCGCTGGATTACGCCCATTCGCAGGATGTCATTCACCGCGACATCAAACCCAAGAATATCCTCCTCGACACGCAGGGCAACCCGTTTGTGGCCGACTTCGGGCTGGCCAAACTTATGGACGCCGCCAGCATCACCCACAGCAACACCGGTGGCATCATCGGCACCCCGCATTACATGAGTCCCGAACAAGGGCGCGGCCTGCCCGTGGACAGCCGCTCGGACCTCTACTCACTCGCCATCCTCTTCTTTGAAATGCTCACCGGGCGTGTGCCCTTCACGGCCGATAGCGCCATGGGCATCATCATGAAGCACATCACCGAGGAGACGCCGCTCATCACGTCCTTCAATGTGCAACTCCCCGCGACCCTCAACGAGTTCTTTGTCCGCGCGCTGGCCAAGGAACCAATGGCGCGTTATCAAACCGCGCGCGAAATGGCCGTGGAGGCCGCCCGGGCGCTGGGAATCCCCATCCCGCACGGCTCGGCCATCTCGTTGGGGGTGAACCTGGCTCAGGCCGACGCCGACGCGACCGACACCGGTGAGAGCACCGTGCCCGTCAAGATCACCCAGCGGCCCACCGCGTACCCGGTGTCCAACTTCAACCGCTGGCTCATGTTCAGTTTCGGTGGCATCGTGGCGCTCAGTTTTATTCTCATCGGCGCTTATTTGTTCACTCCGCTCCTAAAACCAGCGCCGCCGCCCACGCCGGTGGTGGTTCCCACGCGCACTCCCCAGCCGCCCTCCCCCCCCCCCCCCCCCGTGCCGGGCCCTTCCCCCCCCC
>CAYUFY010000177.1:0-10520 GCA_964443795.1 uncultured Anaerolineales bacterium
AACCATTGGCGCTCCGGTCGTCCACGAGTACAATCAGCCTCTCAGTTGTTTTTCTCATGTGCCTGTTGGAGGCTACCATGTCCACTCGTGAAACCTACGCTGTCGAAATCGCCGGGATCAAACGCCATTTGCGGTTGTTTGAAGTCAAGCCCGGTCTGCGCATTGCCGTGCTAAACATCCTCGGCGACACCGAACTGGTGGAGGCCGCCGCCACGGGTCTGGCCGAAAAACTGCGGGCGATCACTTACGATTTGCTGGTCACCGCCGAGGCCAAGTCCATCCCGCTCATTCACGCGCTGTCCGTGCGGACGCAGAAACCCTACGTCGTCCTGCGCAAAGCCTACAAGCCCTACATGGGCGACACCATCCAGGCCGAGACACTCTCCATCACCACCGGCTCACCCCAGACGTTGCATCTTGACGAGAAAGACCGCGACTTGGTGAAAGGCAAGAAAGTGATTTTGGTGGATGACGTCATTTCCACTGGCTCCACCCTGCAAGGCATGCGGCTAGTGTTGACCAAGGCTGGAGCGGTGGTGGTGGCCGAGAGCGCCATTTTCACCGAGGGCGAACGCGCGCAGTGGGAAAATATTGTGGCGTTGGGCCACTTGCCCGTATTCACCGGATAGAGGAGGACCACTTGTGGGGGAGGTTGGTGGCATTAATGGTCGAGGAGAAAACCATGTTAAAAAATATGTTTGGGCGTAAAGATGATGAAGAACGGATCAAGGTGGAGGGGCGGCTCCCGCCGGGGCAGGCGCTCACCAATCGGTTCCCGGTGCTCCACTATGGCCCGGTGCCGCGCTTCAACCCGGCCACCTGGGACGTGCGCGTGTTCGGCGAGGTGGAAGAGGAGAAACGCTGGACGTGGGATGAGTTCAACAAACTGCCGCGCACCAAAATCAAAATGGACTTGCATTGCGTAACCCGCTGGAGCAAGTTCGACACCGACTGGGAAGGTGTCTCGATTAAGACTTTAGTGGATGAGGGTCTGATTAAACTCAAGCCCACCGCCAAATATCTGTTGCAGCATTGTGAATACGGTTTCACCGTCAACGTCCCGGTAGATGTCGCGCTCGCCCCGAACTTTTTGTTGGCGACGCACTATGACGGCCAACCGCTCGAAGCCGATCATGGCTATCCTCTGCGCGGCGTCATCGGCGCGATCCCCGGCACCGAACACAAAACGCCGTATCTCTGGAAGGGCGGCAAATGGATTCGGGGGCTGGAATTTTTGGCGCAAGACCGGTTGGGGTTTTGGGAGCAGGCCGGGTATCACAACGAGGCCGATGTGTGGAAAGAACAGCGGTTCTCTTATGGCTAAAACATAATTTCACCGCTCATCGCGCTAACCATTTCTTGTATTGGTTTGATTAAAATCCACAGCCGCTATTGTCGGCTGTGGATTTTAATGATATTCTAACTGTTATGACCCGCATATTGATTGTGGATGATGACCCCGACATGGCAGAACTCCTCGGACATATGTCCGATATCTTGGGTTTCGACCATCAATATGTCCCGACAGGTGATGAGGCGATTGATTTGTGCCGCAAAGATTCCCCGGATGTGGTCGTCCTCGACGTTATGTTGGAAGATACGGATGGCTGGGCGGTTTACAAACGGCTGGCCCCTCTCACTTCGGCCCCGATTGTTTTCATCACGGCCTGGCGCACGGGTGAGAATCGTCAGCGCGCCGACTCGATGTTAGCCGATGGCTTTCTGGCTAAACCCATCTCTCATCAGGACTTCGCCCAACAACTCAAAAAGGTGCTGGGGCGCCCTGCCCGCCGTTTGAACGATAGTCCGGCGCCGGTGTAAAAATAAAACCCCGCTTTCAACTGAAAGCGGGGTTTTGATTTAAAACACCGGAGTTGTTATTAACCCGGCGGAAAAAAATCAGCCTCAAACTCATTCATCATACACGCTGGCTCACCCCCCAAATCTTCTTGGCTCAAACGGCGGCTGACTTGCACCCGGTAAATTTTCCCGGCCACCGCGCCAAACCGGAACTTGTAATCCTCGTCGCCGCGCATGAAATCGAACGCTTGATGTTTATTCTCAATACACCATTTGAGCAAATACCCCAGCAACACCCACCCGGGCGAAAGCGCATTGAAGCGCGGGTCAATCGCCGAGTTGTACACCCACAAGCGCCGCGCAAAATCAAAACTCAAATACGCTGCGGCCCGATCTCCATTAACTTCCAAAAACGCCAGGTGTAACCACCCATGCGTGGCGGCGGCACGGGCGGTGTCAAAAAACTGTGCGCGCATGGCCGGGGTGAGAAACCGCGCCTTATCGGGATTGAGCGCCATCATGTTCACAAAGGCGGCGATCTCGGTTTCAATATTCTCCGCGCTCTGCACAATGCGCCAAGTCACTTTTTCTTCGCCGCCTTCGGCCCGGCGGATTTTGCGCTTAATTTCCTGACGCTCTTTTTTGTCCACCATCGTCGCGAGATAGGTGTCAAAATCGCCGGGGAAGGTGATGGCCGGCACCGGTTCCAGAGTCCGCTCGGTGGCCGGCCACCCGTGGGCCGCCGCCGCGCGCCCCACTGCCGCGCGCGTGGGGGAACTGGCGGGGAGGTTGTATAAATCCACCACTTCCCAATCGGGCACATCCGGTTCGGTGAGCCGTTCCAACACCGCCGCACAAAACACCTCGGCCTGCGGGCGGGCCACGATGAAATCCAAATAATCCGAAATCTCGATACTGCCGATGAGCAACACCGCCGGCCGCCCGTCGCGGTTGCGGCTCCCGAACAACGGCGCCACCCCAAGCAGCTCACCTGAGTCCGCGCGGGCGGTCACCACCAACAACTGCGCCGCCGGCCATTCGCCGCCGCCCAAATGCGCCCACCAGGCTTGCATATATTCGGCGCGCAAAAACGGCACGCGACTCACGCTCTGTTCCAACAACGCATTCCATTCGTCATGCAAGGCGTCAAAAACTGAGGCCTCACGGTGCAACTCTATTTTCATGCCAGGCTCCAATTAGTCAGTACCAGTTTTTAGCCACGCTTGCACTTGCATCACCGTCGGGGCCGCGGTCGCGCCGCCGCGCGCGGTGGTGGACAGCCCGCCACAAATATTGCCCCAACGCAAACACTCGGTCAGCGGTTGCTCATCCAGCCAGGCGCGGATAAAGCCGCTATTAAACACATCGCCCGCGCCGGTCGTGTCCACCACTGGCACCGGGATGGCCGGCGCGTGGCAAGTCTCGTCGCCGCGTTGGGCATAAGCGCCGTGCGGGCCGTCTTTCACGACCACCAACGGGCAGACCTCGCTCAGGGCGCGCAAGGCCGCGCGGGTCTCGCGTTCCCCGGTCAGTTGCCGCGCTTCCGAGGCGTTGGGGATGAACACATCCACCTGCCCAATCGCGCGGCGCACTTCGGCCTCGTTCAGGGTGTGGTCGGTGGACTGGCAATCCATGATGATTTTCATGGACCGGGCGCGGACGGCCAACTGACCGAGATCGAACAATGGCCCGAAGTATAACCCCGGCAGGAACAGCGCCCGCGCGGTGTGCTGGACGAGAGCCTTAAGCCCGGCCCCTACGCTGGGTGCGGGATCGGTGTACGACATGAACGCGCGATCTTGCGGAAACGAAGCCGAGGCTGTGACGCGACGATAAGGCCGCGGATGATATTGAAAGAGCGTGTCGTCCAGCCCCTCGCGCCGCGCGGCCTCGAGGATGAAGCGGCTGAAGTCGTCGTCCCCAAAGTCGGCGGCCCACCCCACGTGCAGGCCCATGCGTTTGAGTGCCACCGCGCTGATGAACGGCCCGCCGGGCGCGTGGTCGAACCCGCGCGCGAAAATTTCCTTGCCCAACTCCGGCAGTTGCGGCAGGTCGGTGAAGATCAGGTCGAACCAGGGATCGCCGATGAGGAGGATGTCGTAATGCATGGCCTTACTGGCTTACCCGCTTTTTTTTATCAATAGCACGGGAGCAGGTGGGCAAGGGAGCAGGGGGGAGTTAGCTCAATTTAGGGAAGGACGAGCCATGTTTCACAATATATTCATCCAGAATCGCCTGCGCCGCTGAATGCGAGGGTACTAATGGGTGCAGGGTGAGCGCGGCGAGCGCGGTGGCGTAGCGCTGAGTGAGAGCGGCCTCGATGGTGAGGCGCTCGTAGGCTTTCACTTGTTTCATTAGGCCCAGACAATGATCGGGGACCGCGCCCACCGCGAGGGGGCGGATCAGTCCTTGCCCGACCCAGCACGGGACCTCGACCACGTCCTCGTCGCGCATCCCGCCGATGGCCCCGCGATTCGCCACATTCAAAATCAGGGTCTTGGGTTCGTGGCCCAGCAAGGCTTCCATCACATTCAGCGCCACACCCGAATAGCCCGTTTCGGCCAGGTCGGCGAGTTGGTGTTGATTAAGGTGGCTGAGGTCATGTGCGGTTTGGCCGCCGGTCTCGGAGACAAAATAGGTCTCGCCCCGCCGCCGATGGTAAGCGGCGAAGAGCGCCTGCATTTTTTCAAAGTCTTCGGCGGCGCGCGCCTGCCCCAGATCGGCGAAGAGTTGCGTGTTGAGTTCGAGCAATTGCTCGCCGCGCGATTGCCCGGCTTTGAGCAAGTTCGCCACCGCATCGGGCGAATAGTAATAGTAGAGATATTCGTTGGGGAGCAGGCCCAGCGCGCGGATCAGGCCAATCGGAAACGGATATTCAGGGATGGGGCCGCCGTGTTTCTCAAAGAGATCAATCAATTCCGGCAGGCGATCCACGCCCCGGTGCCAGACGCCGCGCGCCCAGCCGAGATGGTTGAGGCCAAAATAGTCGAGAAAAATTTCGGGCGCGGGCACCCCGAGGAAGGCCGCCGCGCCGCGCCCCATAGACGCGGGGGTGTCGCAGATGCCCACCGCGCGCGGCCAGTGGCCGTGGTTCACAATCGCTTCGGCCAGCATCCCGGCCGGGTTGGCGAAATTGAGCAACCACGCCTCGGGGCAGACCGCGCGCATGAGGTCAAGATATTGAAATAAGACGGGGATGGTGCGCAGGCCCATGGCGTAGCCCCCCGGCCCAGTGGTTTCCTGTCCCAACACGCCGTGCGCGAGCGCCACCCGCTCGTCAATCGCGCGCCCGGCGATATCGCCCACCCGGAAAGTGGTGATGACGAAATCGGCGTGGGTGAGCGCGATCCGCGCGTCGGTGGTGCGCGTGATTTTAAAGCGCAACGGATTGGCTTGTTCAATGGGCGCGGTGAGCGCGGCCATCAGGTCCAAGCGCCCGCCATCAATATCCATCAGCGCCAATTCATCGAGGCCAATGCGTTCCTGGCGGATGATGAAACTCCGCACCATGAATGGCGCGCGCACGCCGCCCGCGCCGAGAATGGCTACTTTCATAAGTTGGGTTGCCTTTGGAAAATAATCAGTGCGCGTTGGTCAGCGCGCACTGATTGAACTTTAGGCCTTGGGTTGACTGGCTTTACTTCCGCCCTTTAATTTTCTCCGCCGCCTGCCGCGCGGCCTCAGCCACATTCACCAACGAACCGGTCGGCACGATGGATTTGGCTTTGTCGTTGACCATGTCCTCCAACGCTGGCAAGGCGCGCGGGTCGCCGATTTGCCCGAGGATGCGGGCGCAACTGGCGCGGATGTTGGCGTCGGGGTCATGTAACGCGGCGATGAGCATGGTCACTGCCGGGCCGCCGATGCGGCTCAGCGCGAACGCGGCCTGATTGCGCACATCCATTTGCGTGTCGCGCAGGGCCAGCATCAGCGCCGAGATGCCCAGCGAGTCGGCGAATTGTCCCAGCGCTTTAACCGCCACCTGGCGCACTTCTTTGTCTGGGTCCTGGGTGGCGGTGATCAGCCCATCAAGCGCGGACTGGCCCATCTTGCTTAACGATTTCGCCGCGCTCAAGCGCACGCCCGCCACCGGGTCGCCGAGCACTCCGCTCAAAGCGCTCACCGCGCGCGGGTCTTTGTTCTCCCCCAACATCTCCGCCGCCCGAATGCGCGCGGTGGCATCCGGATCGCGCAAGGCTTTCAACAGATATTCAAAATATTTTTCCCAGGCCGCGGTTTCATTTAAAGAGCCTGTTCGGCGCAGACTTCCTGTGGTTGGGGCAGTTGGTTTGGCAGGGTTCATGCAACATCCTCCGGGGGCAAAGGGCCACGCGCACCGCGTAGTGTAATCTAAAGAGAAGTGCAAGATGTATGCCATTATATAGCAGATGGCCGCTGGCAAATGGCCGATAGCTGGTAATGGCCCACTGTCTCAATCTCTGCCTGCGCTAATTTCTAATTCTCTTTTTCCCTCCTTATCGCTATAATCTCTTCCATGTCTGATCGCCTTGATGCCGACACGCTTTTTCTCCACCTCGCTGGTGGCCAGGCTTTGCCCGACAGTCCGCCGGGCCTCGCCGCCCTGTCCCCGCCGCGCAAAACCGCGCGGGGGCGTGAGCGCGATGTGCTCTTCCTCTGCCTGAGCTTGCGCGCGCGGGCGCCCCAAGCCATCCCGCCGGAGCGCTACACCCAATTGCTCGACCTCGCCGCCGCCACCTTCTATGGCAGTTCCGGCTCCGTCACCGCCGCCTTGCGGCAGGCGCTGGCCACCGTCAACCACGATTTGCTCGAACACAATCTTAAAGAAGGCCAGCCCATGCAGGGCGGCCTCATCGGGGCGGTGTTGCGCGGCGCTGAGTTTTACGCGGTGCAATGCGGCCCGGGCTTCCTCATCGTCGCGCACCAGCAACAAACCGTGCACTTCCCCAACCTCCCGAGTCGGGCCTTGGGCCTGAGCGACGCGCTGGAAGCGCAATACTTCCACGCCGAAGTTCACGATGGCGAATACTTTCTGCTCACACCCGCCGTGCCTGCCAGTTGGGACGACTCAATCCTCAACGGCCTCGGCAGCCTCGCCACCCTCACGAAGGTGGTTGACCGACTCAAAGCCGCCACCCCGGATTCGGCGGTGGCCCTCATCGCGCGGCTCGAAACCGGCGGCGTCAGCGCGCCGCTCAAAACCGCGCCCCTGGGCACGCCTTCCACCATCAAGCCCACACTCTCCATCCCGGCCATGGGCCTGCCCAAGCTTGACTTCACTTCCCTCACCGCGCGTCTGCGCCCCGAGAAAAATGTGATTGCGGTGGATGTTGCCCCCAGCGATTTAGCGCTCCCCGACATTAGCGAACCCCCGCAGGTTGTCCCGCCCCCCAGCCTTGACAACCCGCCGCCCGCCGCGCCGCCTGAACCCGAACCGCTGATTGTCTCGTCGCCGTCGGTTCAACCCGAGCCTCCTCTGCCGCCCGAACCCATCGGCGCGCAACCCGTGGCCCAGCCCTCATCAGCCAGCGCCGCGTCGCCCGAAGCGCCCAATGCGCAACCCCCCGTCACCGACTGGTCTTCGCTTATCCAACGCGCCGAACGTTTCGGCGGCAACGAGCCGGTGTCCAACATCCCGGTCATCGAAGAAATCCCCGCCATTCAACGCTCCGCGCCCGAGACCCCGCCCAAGCCCGGGGTCAGCGAGGCCGCGCGGGCCTCGTTTGGGCGGGGGTTCAGTTCCTTTGGGCGCGCCCTCGGCGTCACGCTCACCGAATTCAATCGCAGTTGGCGCACCCTTCTCGCGCGCATGTTGCCCGAAGGCACCGGCTTGCAACAAGGCGGCCTCTTTGCCGTGCCGGCCTCCGTGCAAATCGTCATCGCCATCGTCATCCCGCTCGTCATCGTCGCGATCGTGGCGTTGCTCTACATCCAGCGCGGGCGCGCGCAACAGTTCGACGATACCTTTATTCAGGCCCAAGTGGAAATCGCCACCGCGCGCGCCTCGGCCAACGCGCTCGCCGCGCGCCCGCACTGGGAGCGCGCGCTCGACTGGCTGGCGCAAGCCGAGGAATTGCAACCCGCCGACCCGCAGGTCGCGCAATTCCGGCGCGAGGCACAAACTCAACTCGATCAACTCGATGGGGTGATCCGGCTTGATTACCAGCCGCTCATCCTCGGCGGCCTGGGGCGCGAAGTCAGCGTGAAACAAATTTTGCTCGTCGGGCGCGATGTCTATGTGTTGGATGAAAAGCACAACCGCGTTCTGCGTCTGGCCCCGGCCCCCAACAACGCCGGCTATGCCCTGGACGCCAACTTTGAATGCGCCAGCGGGACGTATGGCGGTTCAACCACCATTGGCCCGCTCCTCGATCTGGGCCTGCTCCCCGGCCCCAACGTTTTGGGCAGTGATGCCATTGTCGCGCTCGACACCTCCGGCGGCCTCCTCTTCTGCGCCCCCGACACCAAACCTCTCGCCACTTATCTGCCCTCGCCCGAGTCCGGCTGGATCCGCCCGGCGGCGCTTGAAATCTATGCCGACCGGTTATACATCCTCGACCCCGGCGCGAGTGAGGTGTGGCAATACCTCGCGGCCGGCGGCGTGTTCAATCAACCGCCGGCGCGCTACTTTGTGGGCGTGCCGTATGATCTCGATAACACGGTGGATTTCACCATCGCGGGTGGTGATCTGTTTTTGTTGCGCAAGGATGGGCGTGTGCTGGGATGCACCCGCGCCGGAGTGGGGCAACCCCCGGCGTGTACCGATGCCCTGCAGTTCACCGACACCCGCGAGGGCCGCGCCCCCGGCGATCATCTCACCGATGTCACCCGCCCGACGCGCCTGACCTACGACCCGCCGCCCGAGCCGTCACTGTATCTCGTTGACGCGGACACCGCCGGAGTCTATCAACTCAGTCTGAAGTTGTCGTTAGTGCGCCAATACCGTTCCCGTGCGCCGCTCGGCGCGCTGGTGACGGCGGTGGCCATTGATACCGCCAAACAGATTTTTGTCGGCGTGGGGGATAACGTGTATTTTGCGCCCCGCCCCTAATGTGATGGTGGCGGTATCCCTAATCCAGCCGTTATAACCTAACGACCCGCGCGCCATTTGACGTTCCTCCTCACGCCGACTAGAATACGCGGCATCCCCCCTCGGAGACATTGATTTCCCATGAGCAATCGTTGGTCTGGCAAATACGTCATTGGTCTAACTGGCAACATCGCCACCGGCAAAAGCATGGTGCGCCAAATGCTGGGGCATCTGGGCGCGGTGGGCATTGACGCGGATGCGCTGTCGCATCAGGCGCTGGCCAAAGGCGGCCCGGGGTACACCCAGGTGGTCAAAGCGTTTGGCGAATGGTTGCTGGGGCCGGATGGCGAAATCAATCGCGCGACTCTGGGCAAGGTGGTGTTTGCCGACCCCAAAGCCCTGGCCAAGCTCGAGGCCATTGTCCACCCCGTGGTCGGGCAAGCCGTGGATTTTCTCATCAAGCGCGCGCAAGGCAAAGTCATTGTCATTGAAGCCATCAAACTGCTCGAGGCGGGATTGTCCAAGGATTGCGATGCGGTCTGGGTCGTGAACGCCCCCGAGGCCATGCAAGTGTTGCGGCTCATCAACAAACGCAAGATGCCCGAGGACGAGGCTGTGCAACGCATCGGCGCGCAAAGCTCACAAGCCGAAAAAATTAAAGCCGCGCAAGTGGTCATCACCAACACCGGTACTTTTGAAGATACCTGGACTCAGGTGCAGGCGGCGTTCACCAAAATCGGATTAGCCGCAACCCCGGCGACTCCGACCCCGGTGGCGACTCCGCCCGCCGCGCCCGCCGCGCCCGTTGCGACTCCCGCCCCGGCGCCGACCACCGCGCCCGCCGCGACTCCCGCCAAACCTGCCGCGTCCGCCGGGGAACGCGCCATCAAAGCGCGGCGGGGCAACCCCAAGGATGCCAACGCCATCGCCGCGCTGATCAAGACCGTCACCAACGGCCAAAAGAATCTGTCACGCGCCGACATCATGGAAGCCTTTGGTGATAAAGCCTATATGCTGGTGGACTGGGGCGATGAAATTGGCGCGGCCGCCGGTTGGAAAGTGGAAAACCTGGTGGCGCGCGTGGATGAGTTTTACATTCTGGCCAATGCGCCGCTCGATAAAATTGCGCCGCCCATGCTGGAGGCGATCGAGAAGGCCGCTGGCGATTTGCAGAGCGAAGCGGCTTTGATGTTTGTGCCCCTGGCCCAAGCCCAGGCCGCCGCGCAGGCGCTGGCTGGCTCGGGCTACATTCCCCAAGTCCCCGAGAAGCTGGGAGTGGCGGCCTGGAAAGATGCGGCCAAAGAATCCATGCCCACTGGCACCGCCATGCTCTTCAAGAAACTCCGCGAAGACCGCGTGATGAAGCCGATTTAGAAAAGGTCGAACGGATGCATAAAGTCATTGATTGGGCGAAAACCCACCCCCGCTTGGCCGCCTGGTTGGTGTTGGGCCTGGGTATGGATGGCATGGTGGCCTACGAAGCGCGCGCCGTAGGCTTGCAACCCGGGCAGTGGGTCGCCCTCCTCGTGGCAACAACCCTGGTCGCCGGGCTGTGTGTCTGGATTATTGGCTGGGAAGACGACGAGCCAGATGAAGAAGATGAAGCGGCCACCGTGAAACCGGCTGAGGCCAAGAAATAAGCGAAGGTCAGCAAAAGTGAACTACCACCCGCTAGAAGCGGGTGGCTTCCAGCTTCAACGACTTGTTAAGT
>CAYUFY010000178.1:0-10518 GCA_964443795.1 uncultured Anaerolineales bacterium
TGAACCCCTTTTTTTACAAACTTTTCACCCCACCACGCTGTAGCGGGGTGCTACCCATGTAAGTCTTTTTCAAGAAATTCGAATTTTGGGGATGGAATTTGCGGTGTCTTTGTTGTCTCTGGAATTTTTCCGCCCAAAATGGCTGATTGGCTTTTCAAAATAAAGCGTTTGGGGCGAGCGCCAAGAGGCGCAAAATCCGTTGTAGGGTTGTCTCGAACGTCCACATAAATCAATGCACCTAAAGTCGCCCAGGGAGTCTTGCCTTTTGAGTCAACAAGTTTGTCGTAATTTTTATTTACAGCGATTTGCCAAATTTCCGTTGCTGACAAAGGCTGTTTTTCTTCTTCCAGAACTTTTTTTGCCATCTGCAAAAATGTTATCGCCATGAGTTTTGTCCCGAAAAAGTGATTGAATTAATTATGGCCAGCAAGCCAACCGTTAAGTCAGCGGAAACTTTCTGTATATGTCCCCGCACGGGAGTTAATTGCGGAATACTAACGCGCATAATGTAGACCTTTTCCCGCCGCGCGTCAATTTACTTCAACCTCCCCGCCAACCCGCTCCAGCGCTCGGCTACGCTGGCGTTCCGCACCGCGATGCCAATGGCCTTGCGGGTGCCCACCAGCACGCACAACTTGCGGGCGCGCGTGATGGCCGTGTAAATCAAATTGCGTTGCAACATCATGTAGTGTTGCGTGAGCAGGGGGATGACCACGCACGGGAACTCCGACCCCTGCGCCTTGTGGATGCTGGCGGCGTAGGCGTGCACCAACTCATCCGTCTCCAGCCATTCGTAAATCACCGGGCGACCCTCAAACGTCAGCGTCAGCGTCTGGTTTTCCTCATCCACGTCGGCCACCCGGCCAATATCCCCGTTGAACGTTTCCTTCTGATAATTATTGCGGATTTGCATGACCCGGTCGCCCGCGCGGAAGATGCGCCCCCCGATCTGTTTCTCGGCCCGGCGGGGGGAAGCGGGGTTGAGCGCGGCCTGTAACCGCGCGTTGAGATTGCCCACGCCCACCGCGCCCCGGTGCATGGGCGCGAGAATTTGCACATCTTCCAACGGGTCGAGGCCAAACTTTTGCGGGATGCGGTTCTGCGCCACCTCCACCACCCAGTCGGCGGCCTTCTCGGGGTCTTCTTCGGCGAAGAGAAAAAAGTCAGTGGAGTCCTTCTCGAACAGCGGCATCTGCCCCTGATTGATGCGGTGCGCGTTGGTGATAATGTGGCTCCCGGCGGCTTGCCGGAAAATGACGTTGAGCCGCACCACCGGGATTTGCCCACACGTCACCAGATCGCGCAAGACATTACCCGCGCCCACCGACGGCAGTTGGTCAATATCGCCCACGATGAGCAAGTGCGCCGCTGGGTCAATGGCTTTGAGCAAATTGTTCATCATCACCAAATCAATCATCGAAGACTCGTCCACCACGACCATGTGGGCGGGCAGGCGTTCCTGTTCGTTTTTGGTGAAGCCCTCGGTGGGCGAGAACCCCAGCAGGCGATGCAGGGTTTGCGCCGGGCGGCCCGTGGCTTCGGAGAGGCGTCTGGCCGCGCGGCCCGTGGGGGAGGCCAGGGCGTAGGGATGCCGGCGCAGTTCCAGCAGGTTGATAATGGCGCGGAGCGAGGTGGTCTTGCCGGTGCCGGGACCGCCGGTGAGCACGCACACTTTGCTGGTGAGCGCGGTTTTGATGGCGGCGCGTTGTTCGGGGCTGAGGTCAACGGCTTGCGCCGATTGCACGGTTGCGAAGAGCGCGTCCCAGTTCGAGTCGGCGAAGTCGGCGAGGCGCGGGGCGAAGGCGCGGAGCAGGGCGCGCAGGCGGGCGGCCACGCTCACTTCGGCTTGATGCAAGGGGGTCAGGTACACCGCGCGGGCGGCCGGGCGACCACTAGGGTCGCCCGTACTCGCTGGGGTCTCGTGGCGAATGCGCCCGTCCGCCTCCAACCGCTCGAGGGCGGCTTCCAGCGCGGGGACCTCCATCCCCAACAGTTCTTGCGCGGCGGTGACCAGCTCGGGCTGGGGCGCGTACACATGGCCATCATCCGAGAATTCATTGAGGGCATAGACCAGCCCGGCTTCGAGGCGCGTGGGCGCGTCGAGCGGCAAGCCGAGGGCGCGCGCGATTTTGTCGGCGGTCTTGAAGCCAATGCCCCAGATGTCGCGGGCGAGGCGGTAGGGGTCATGGCGGACGATGGCGAGGGCTTCGTCGCCGTAGTGTTTGTAGATTTTGACGGCGAGCCCGGTGCTGAGGCCGTGGCCTTGCAGGAAGACCATGACTTCTTTGATGTGCTTTTGTTCGTCCCACGCCTCGCGGATGAGTTTATAGCGTTTGGGGCCGATGTCGGGGACTTCGCGCAGGCGTTCGGGGTCGCTTTCGATGATGTCGAGCGTTTCGGCCCCGAAGGCCTCGACAATCCGCTCGGCCAGCCGCGGCCCGAGGCCCTTGATGAGGCCCGAGCCGAGATAGCGCCGGATGCCCTCAACGGTGGCCGGGAGAATTTGCTCGCACTGCTCGGCTTTGAATTGTTTGCCGTAATCTTTGTGGGCCGTCCACACCCCATGCAGGCGGACGTTTTCGCCGGGGGTGAGTTCGGGCAAATTGCCGATAACCGTGATCAGATCGTCCTCGGGGCGCAAAGAGCGCTGGCGGCGCGCCGGGCGCAGGCGGATGACCGAGTAGTTGTTGTCGGCGTTAAAGTAGGTGACGCGCTCGACGGAGCCTTCGAGTAAGTCCATGCGCGTGATTGTATAACAAGTTGTATACTCGGGGCTGGTCCGCTGACTTGAGAGACCTGTCAGGGGGGCGCCGCAAAAGGCTGTTTTTTTCGGCTCTACCAGATTGGATGTGAAAAGCGACATTATGTTGTTCTGCCGCGTCGTGGATTCAGCGTCAAAAAACGAAACCCGAAAGTTTTATATTCAACTTTCACATCCTATCTGGTAGAGCCTTTTTTTCGAGTGCCGAATGCGCCCACCTGACAGGTCTTATGCCATCACATTAGCCCATGTCGCGCATTGATCTAAACCCATTTAGCTACCTTAACCAATTGAGCTTCGCGCCTAAGTTGGAAGCTCAATTCCAACAAGACTATTTCCAAAAGTCCATCAACGTCACCCGGCTGTCGTTGATCTTGGGGGTCTTGTTGGTCGTCGGCTTTAGTTGGCTGGATGTCAAAGCCGCCCCCCGCACGCATCAGTTGCTATGGGCCATTCGGTTTTGGGGCATCTGCCCATTCCTGCTGGCTGTTTTCGCCTTCACCTTTCACCCCCTGTTTGAACAGTGGATGCAACCGGTGTTGGTGGTCACGTCGGTCGGCGTCGGTTTGGGGATTGCCTCATTTAGCGCAGTGGTGTTACCCAGCGAACCCGCCTTCACCACCTATTATGCGGGGATTATGCTCGTCCTCATGTGGAACTACACTTTCTTGCGCCTCCGGTTTAAACCCGCGCTGGTGGCCGGGGTGTTGTTGGTGGTTAGCTATGAAATCGTCGCCCTCGGTTATCAGCGGTTATTAAGCCTGCCGCTGGGCCGGGTGACCTTTACCATCAATAATTTTTTCTTCATCTCGACCAATATCGTGGGGCTATGCGCCGGGTATTTCATCGAACGCTATGCGCGCATTGATTTTATGCAACGGCGCGCCTTGGAACTGGAAAAATCCCGCGCGGAAAGCCTGCTCCAAAAAGAAGCCGAGGCCGCCCTGCGCGCCAGTGAAGCCAAATTTCGCTCACTGGTCGAAATCAGCACCGATGGCATCGCCATTGTGGACCAGGCGGGCTGTTTTACCTATGTCAGTCCCACGTTTGAGCACATCTTTGGCTACGCCGCCGCCGAACTCATGGGGCAGTCCTTCGCGGCCTATGTCGCGCCCGAGGCCGTGGGGCAGGTGTCGAGCGTGCTGGCCACACAATTTCAAAACCCGGCGCACCCGCACCTGTTTGAGACGCGCGTCTCTCATAAGGATGGCTCCCTTCGGCGGGTCGAGGTCAATTCCCGCATCCTGCCCGATGGCAATCTGGTCGCCTATCTCCGCGACCTGACCGAGCGCAAACAAATTGATACGGCCATCCGCGCCATTGTGGAAGATACCGCCACACAAACCGGCGAGGATTTTTTGCGCGCACTGGTGTTGCATCTGGCCGACGCGCTGGAGGTGGACTACGCCTTTATCGCCGAGGCCCACGGGGAGCCGCCCACCCGCGCGCGGATGCTGGCCTTTTGTCAGCGCGGCCAAAACGTCCCGCCGCTGGAATACGCGTTGGCTGGTTCGCCGTGCGCTGAGGTGCTGAAAGGCCGCGTCTGCTATTACCCGCGCGACCTCCGCGCGCAGTTTGCCGGAGCCGATTGGTTGCCGCCCCTGCAGGCCGAAAGTTATTTGGGGGTGCCGGTGCTGGGCGCGGATAGCCGGGTGCATGGGCATCTCGCCATCCTGCATACCCGGCCCTTGCACGATGACCCCCGGCGCGAAGACCTGCTCCGCATTTTTGCCGCGCGCGCCGGCGCCGAACTCGAGCGGCAACGCGTGGATCAGCGGTTGCGCGCCAGCGAGGAATACTTCCGATCGTTGATTGAATACAGCTCCGATGGGGTGATGACCACCGACGCGATGGGCAGTCTGGACTTCATCAGCCCGGCGCTCGAGCGGATGTCGGGCTATTCGGCGCAGGAATTGCGCGGCAAGCCGTTCACCCTGCTGGTGGATGCCGCCGATGTGGGGCTGGCCCTGGAACAGTTCCAGAAAATCATGGTCACGCCCGGCCAGGCCTTCACACACGAGTTCCGCGTGCGGCGCAAAGATGGGGTTTTACGGCGCTGGGTCACCACCCTGCGCGAACTCCCCAACGGTTTGCTCATTGGCAACAACCGCGATGTGACCGAGCGGCGGGCGGCTGAAGTCCGCCTGCGCGAGAGTGAAGAATATTTCCGATCATTAATTGAAAATGCCACCGACACTATCTCGGTGATTGATCGCACGGGTATCTTCACTTATGCCAGCCCCAGCTTTGGGCGGGTGCTGGGGTGGACGGTTCAAGAACTGCTCGGGCGGTCGTTTACGGAATTGATCCACCCGGAAGACGTGCCCGCTGTTCTGGCGACTTTCACCGATGCCCTGGCTCATCCGGGCCAGGGGGTGACCACCGAGTTTCGCGCCCGTCACAAAGACGGGAATTGGCGGGTCTTTGACGCCGTGGGGAAGGCGCTGGCCAATGGCGACTTCATCGCCAACTCTCGTGACATCACCGACCGGCGTGAGGCCGAGGAAAAACTGGGTGCGGTGGAAACGCGGCACCGCACCCTGGTGGAACAATTGCCCGCCATCACCTATACCGTTGAAATTCCCGAAGGTGGGCCGGGCCGCACCATCTTCATCAGCCCGCAGGTGCAGACCTTGTTGGGCTTTTCTCAGGCCGAGTGGTTGGCCAACCCGAATTTGTGGATTGAACAATTGCACCCGGCCGATCGGGATTGGGTGCTGGAGGACGTGCAACGCAAAGACGCGGTGGGGGCTTTGCTTGATATGGAATATCGGGTGTTGACGCGCGCCGGGCAGACCGTATGGTTTCACAATAAATCCGTCACGGTGCTGAGCACAGCGGGCAAGCCGCGCCAGACGCATGGCATCATGTTTGACATCACCGAGCGCAAAGCCGCCGAAGAACAATTGCGTCGCCTGAATGATGAATTGGAACAGCGGGTGGCCGAACGCACCGCGCAACTCACCACCCTGCAAAGCGCCTCGCAAGTCATGGCCGCCACCCTGGATATCCAAAAGATTTTTGATGTCATCCTCTCCAAACTTAAAGAAGTGGTGCCCTACGACAGCGCCTCCGTTCAGCAACTCGCGGATGATCAGTTGACGATCATTGGCGGCCAGGGTTTCGCCAATCGGGTGGCGGTGCTGGGGATGCGTTTTATGCTCGTGCCCGGCAACAACCCCAATTTTGAAGTGGTTCAGACGCGCCAACCCTTGATTTTGGATGAAATGGGCGCGCAGGGATATCGGGATTATGACTTGCACATTAACGCCCGCACCGAGATCCGTTCCTGGTTGGGCGTTCCCCTAATTTTCAATGATCGGGTCATTGGCATGATGACCCTGGATAAGAAGGAGCCTGGGTTTTACACTGCGGCGCATGCCCAGCTGGCGCTGGCGTTTGGCGCCCAGGCCGCCATTGCCATTGAGAACGCGCGTTTGTATAGCGCCGTCCAGGACGAATTGACCGAGCGGCGCCGGGTGGAAGCCGCCTTGCGCGAGAGCGAGGAGCGCTTGCGCGCGGTAGTCTCCAATGCGCCCATTATCTTATTTGCTCTGGACCGGGCGGGCCGCTTCATCCTGTCCGAAGGGCGAGGGCTGGTGGCGTTGGGGCTTCAACCGGAGGGCGTGTTGGGGCAGTTGGCCTCCGACTTGTATCGTGACCAACCCGCTATTTTGGCCCATGTAGAACGGGCGCTACAGGGAGAAACTTTTATGGCCACCGTCGAAATTGATGCGGTGGCGTTTGAAAGCTGGTATGCGCCTTTACGGGATGCTCACAACCAAATTTCGGGCGTGATTGGGGTCGCTACCGACATTACGGCCCGTGTGCGCGCCATCGAAACTGAACGCGCGGCCCGCGCCCAGGCGGAGACCTTATATGCGGTGTCCCAGACCCTGAGCGCCACACTGGATTTACACCGCATCTTCGAAGTGATCCTGGCCAAATTGCGGGAAGTCGTGCCCTATGACAGCGCCTCCATCCAGGTCGTTAAAAACGACTATCTGGAAATCATCAGCGCGGTTGGCCAGCCCAATGTGGCCGAGGTCATCGGTTTGCGCTTTAACATCACCCGGCCGGAAGATAATCCCAATAGCGATGTGGTGCGACTGCGGCGGGCGGTCATCCTCGACGAGCTTTTAGCCCGCCAATATGCGGACTTTCGGGGGCCAGTGCATGAGGCGGTGGGCATCCGCGCGTGGTTGGGCGTGCCGCTGATTTTTAATGACCGGGTCATTGGCATGATGACGCTGGATAAAAAAGAACCCGGCTTTTATACCGAAGCCCACGCGCAACTCGCGCTCGCCTTTGGGGCGCAGGCCGCGATTGCCATTGAAAATGCGCGGCTCTACAGCGCCATCGAAGCGGCCCTGGCCGAGAGCCGCCGCCTGGCGGATATTATCGAATCGACCAGCGACATGGTGGCGACGATTGACTTGCAAGGCCCCATGACTTACCTCAACCGCGCGGGGCGCCAACTGGCCGGCGTGAGCGCGGCGGCGGACATTCGCCAATTTAAACTCACCGACTTTTACCCGCCCGCGGCCCTGGCGCTGATTCAGGAGCGCATCGGGCGCAACATCGCGCAGGGCGTAGATGCCGATTTGTTTGAGACCAGCATCCGTAGCGCCGACGGGCGGGAATTCCCCGTCTCCATTGTGGGCATTATTCACCGCACCCCCGAAGGCGTGCCGGTCTTGCTGTCGGCGATTGTGCGCGATATTAGCGAACAAAAACGGACCGAAGCCGAACTGCAAAGCGCCAAAGAGGCGGCCGAGGCCGCTACCCGCGCCAAGAGCACCTTCCTCGCCAATATGAGTCATGAAATTCGCACCCCCATGAGCGGCGTGATCGGCATGACCCAACTGTTGCTGAATACCAAACTCGATATCAAGCAACGCGACCTGGTCGAGACCATTCGGCTGGCCGGCGACTCGTTGTTGACGCTGATTAACGATATTCTGGATTTCTCCAAGATCGAAGCCGAACGCTTGGAGTTGGAACAAAAACCGCTGGCCGTTCGCCAATGTCTGGAGAGCGTTCGCAGTTTGCTTAACCCGCGCGCGCTTGAAAAACAACTGACATTCAATCTTCAAATCGACTCCGGGGTGCCCCACGCTATTCTGGGGGACGGTGTGCGGTTGCAACAAATCCTCATCAACCTGGTCGGTAATGCCATTAAGTTTACCGATGCGGGCGCTGTCAATGTCGTGTGCCAGGTGGCCGGGGCGTCAGCGGCGCAACCGGCGTCGGTCACCTTGCACTTTTCGGTGCGCGACACCGGGCGAGGGATTCCGGCTGACCGCATGGATAAGTTATTCAAGTCCTTTAGCCAGGTGGATGCCTCGACCACCCGCGAATTCGGCGGCACCGGCCTCGGTCTGGTGATTAGTCGCCGGCTGGCCGAACTCATGGGCGGGCAAATGTGGGCCGAGAGCGCCGGGCCGGGGCAGGGCGCTACGTTCCATTTCACCATCGTGGCCGACGTGGCCGAAGATGAACCCAGGGCGCAAGTCGCTCAGCCCCCCGCCTTATCCGTGGAGGCCGGGGTGTTATTGGGCCAACGCCTGCCCCTGCGTATTTTGCTCGCCGAGGATGTGGCGGTGAACCGCAAATTCGCAACCCTGGCGCTCGAGGATTTGGGCTACGTGCCTGACATTGTGTTTAATGGTCAGGAGGCGGTGGCGGCGATGACCCGTCCGGGGTATCAGGTGATTTTGATGGATGTGCAAATGCCCCTCCTGGATGGCTTGGAAGCCACACGCCAGATTCGCGCGCTGGATATCCGCCAGCCGTACATCATCGCCATGACGGCGAATGCTATGCAAGGTGATCGGGAAATGTGTCTCGCCGCAGGGATGAATGACTATATTAGCAAACCGGTTTATTTGACCGAGTTGCGCGCGGTCCTGGAGCGCGCTGGTCATGCCACCTATGGGGAAGCCCTCCCCGAACTTCAGCCCGCGCCCGCGCCGCCCCCGTCCCCCGGGGAGGTGCCCACCGCCCGCGCGGTGGATGAAGCCGTGGTGCAGAAATTGTTAAAGCGCCCCAGTGGCCGCCCTCTCATTGGCTTGTATTTGCATGAAGGTCGGGAAACGCTCGAGCGTTTGCGCGCCGCGCTGGAACAGGCCGACGCGGAGGCCGTGCGCCTGGCCGCGCATTCGCTTAAGGGCAGTAGCGGTTATTTGGGGGCAGGCCCCTTGCGCGCCCTCAGCGCCGAGATCGAACAACTCGGGCGTGCCCGCACCCTGGAGCCCGCCGCCCCCTTATTTGCCCAACTCACCGCCGAATTTGAGCGCGTGCAGGTCGCGTTGGAAAAAATGTTGTAAGCGCGTGGAGAACTGAATGAGTATTTTGATTATTGACGACACCCTGACGCACCGCCTGTCCCTGGCGGGCATTCTGGAAGAGGAAGGCTACACCGACTTACTGATGGCCGACTCCGCCGACTCCGCCTACCGAGTGTTACATGAAACCTCGCCGGAATATCTCGACCTCATCCTCATGGATTTGCAGATGCCCGAGGTGAATGGGATTGAGGCGTGCGCCCAGATCAAATCCATGGAAGACTGGGAGAATGTGCCGATCATTGTGGTGACCAGCAGTGAGGATGTTGAAGACTTGAAACTGGCCTTTTTGGCGGGCGCCACCGATTTCATCACCAAACCCCCGAATGAAGTGGAATTGCGGGCGCGCATCCGCTCGGCCCTCCGGCTCAAGCACGAAACCGACGAGCGCAAGGCGCGGGAACAGGAACTCCGGCAGGTCAACTATCAACTCGAAAAAGTATTGGACGATCTGGCGCGCCAGCATGAGCAGTTGCAACGCGAGCAGGAAAAATCCGAACGCCTATTGCTTAATATTCTGCCCCGCCCTATTGCCGAGCGCCTCAAACAGGAAACCGGGGCCATTATTGCTGACCGGTTTGATGAGGCGACGGTGCTCTTTGCCGATATCGTGGATTTCACCCAACTCTCTGCCAATCGCATTCCCGACGAACTGGTTGACTTGCTCAACCGGGTCTTTTCCCTGTTCGACACGCTGGCCGAGCAACATGGTCTCGAAAAAATAAAAACGATTGGCGATGCCTACATGGTCGTGGGCGGGGTGCCGGTGTCGCGCGCGGACCATATTGAAGCCGTGGCCGATATGGCGTTGGCGATGCGCCGCGAGTTGCCGACGCTGGTGGGGGATACGGTGCGCGTGCGGATTGGCATTCACACTGGTCTGGTGGTGGCGGGCGTCATCGGCACTAAAAAATTTGCCTATGACCTGTGGGGGGAGACCGTCAATTTGGCCAGCCGCATGGAAACCCAGGGCGTGCCGAACGGGATTCAGGTCACCACGGCGGTGTATGAACGCTTACGTGACCAGTATTACTTTGAAGCGCGTGGCCTGATTCTAGTTAAAGGTGGCGGCGAAATGCCAACTTATTTGCTCGGGGGCCGCAAATAGCGGCGGCCTGTCAACGACAATTAGAAATGCCCATGGCGACAATTAGAAATGCCCATGGGGTGGGAGCGTGGGGGGTGCGGCGGGGGCTAGCCCCCGCCGAAGCCGACGCGCCGAAAGTTGACGACGAAAAAGCGCCGGAAGTGGCGCAAAACTAAACTACCACTTCTTATATTCGAGTAGCGAAAAACGCATTTTCAAAAAAACGACCCTAGCCCACCCGCCACCCAAAAACCACTTGTTTTAGGCTTAGTGAACTACCACCCGCTAGAAGCGGGTGGCTTCCAGCTTCAACGACTTGTTAA
>CAYUFY010000179.1:0-10484 GCA_964443795.1 uncultured Anaerolineales bacterium
GCAACTTTGAGAGGGGGCATAGAGGGTCGGGTGCCAAGTGAACAGTGACGAGTGACAGGAGGCGCTTAACCTATCACCTGTCACCTGTTACTTGGCACTTGATAATTGGGTTGCGGCACACCCCGCTGGGCGCGGGGCAGATAGTAGCGATCCAGCGCGGCATTGAAGACCGCTTGTAACAATTGGAAATGGGTCCAACCCTCGGTGCGGGCGCACAGGGTGAGGTCACTAATGGAGGTCAGGCCGGGGAGCGCATTGATCTCCAAAATCATCGGTTGCAGATTGTTGTTTACGTCGAGGCGGAAATCCACGCGCGCGACATCGAGACACCCACACACGCGGAAAGTTTCCACCGTCAGGCGGCGCACCTCCGCCGCGAGGGCCTCCGATAACGGCGCGGGACACAGGTAATGATAGTTATCGGCCAAATCCACTTTGAGATGATACGAATAAAAATGTTCGGTGCCCGGCTCGTAGCCCGCGTAATCCACTTCGGAGATGGGGAAGAGATGCAGATCGTCGGCCCGGCCATCCGCGCGAAGGTTACCCACGAGGCCGCAGGTGACATCGCGCCCCTCGACGTATTCCTCGACCAGCACGGATTCATGATAGGCGGCGAGCAGATAGCCGATTTTGGGGCGGAGCGTGGTTTCGTCGCGGATGATGGCGTCGCCATGGATGCCGATGCCCGTGCCCTCGCGGTTCGGTTTGACGAAGAGCGGGAACCGCAGTTTGGGGTCGAGCGGCTGGTCGGCGGAGTGGAATTCTTGAAAGTGCGGGGTGGGCAGGCCGTGATAGGCCAGCACCCGTTTGGTCATGGCCTTGTCGAGAGTGACGGCCAGCGCGAGCACTTTGGAAGCGCTATACGGCATCCCGATCATTTCGAGAATGGCCGGCACCTGCGCCTCGCGCGAATCACCGCGAAAGCCTTCGCAAGTATTGAAACAAATATCCACCGGGTGTTCGGCGAGCCGCGCGTTGAGATCCGCCCCACCCTCGAACGCGATGACTTCGTGACCCAGCGCGCGAATGGCATTGCAATAATCCTCGACATTCTTCAGCGAGTCGAGTTCGGCGAAGGCATCTTTGGGACTCCGCCCGTTGATGCTCGGCGCGTTTTCTTTGACGTTGTAGAGGACCGCCACTTTGAGCGGGCGAGAGGAAGAAGGCATTGAGGAGATTAGTAATTGGTAATTGGTGATTAAGAGTGCCGGGTTGGGTTTTGAAATTTTGGGTTTGAGATTTATCCCATCCCAACCCGGCGCTCGGCGGGGGTGCGGCTATTTGAGCGTTTGCCCTTTTTGCGGCGGGAGAATGGTCGCGGCGCTGAGGGTAGCGTCGGCGTCGGTGGCCGCCTCCCCGGCCCCAATGCCGAGCGGTTGCCATTTGTGCGGGTCAGCCTTCAGGCGGTGAACCTGTTCGGTACCACGCAAATGCGTCTCCTCAAAACCTTCGGGCGTAATCATCAAACGCTCGCCCGCGAGCAGGCCCAGCACCCCACTCTGGCCGGGCTCGGGGCGTTTGGCCGCCTTGCCCTCCAGCGCTTTGATTTCTTCGGGGTCATAGTTCAAAGGCTCACTGTAGGTGGTGATGAAGCCTTCGTAATTGCGGAGGACAATTTTGCCGGGCGCGGACGAGATGACATAGTTCGGCATGACCGGAATCTTGCCGCCGCCCCCGGGCGCGTCCACAATAAACTGCGGCACGGCATAGCCGGAGGTATGGCCGCGCAAGCCTTCGATAATCTCGATGCCGCGCGAGACCGAAGTGCGGAAATGCCCCGCGCCCTCGACCAGATCGCACTGATACAGATAGTACGGGCGCACGCGCATCATCACCACTTTGTGCACAAGTTCGCGCTGGATGTGGACGGAGTCATTCACGCCCGCGAGGAGCACCGCTTGATTCCCGAGCGGTACCCCCGCGCGCGAGAGCCGGTCGCAGGCTTGCGCCAACTCGGCGGTGATTTCGTTGGGGTGGTTGATGTGGATGTTCATCCACACCGGATGATACTTCGCCAGCATGTCGCACAATTCCTGATCCACGCGTTGCGGCATGAAGACCGGGACGCGCGACCCGAGGCGGATGATTTCGACATGCGGGATGGCGCGCAGGCGCGAGATGAGGTTCTCCAGCAGTTTCGGCGCGAGGACGAGCGGGTCGCCGCCTGAGAGCAGGACATCCCGCACCTGCGGGGTGCGCGCGATGTAGTCTATCTGCGCGTCGTAGTCGTTGCGCGAGAACTGCGCCGAGGGGTCGCCCACAATGCGCGAGCGGGTGCAATAGCGGCAATACGAGGCGCACTGGGTGGTAACGAGCATCAGCACCCGGTCGGGGTAGCGGTGCACCAGGCCGGGCACGGGCGAGTGCCGATCTTCGGCCAGCGAGTCTTCCATCATGGACGTGAACGGCACCATCTCGGTGGCGGTGGGGATGACCTGTTTGCGAATGGGGTCATGAGCATCGTCCGGGTCAATCAACGAGGCAAAGTAGGGCGTGATATCCACGCGGAACAAGCCGCTGGTGCCGAGGGCTTTCTTTTCGCTATCGGTGAGATGCAGAACTTGTTCGAGCTCGTCCAGCGAGTTCAGCCGGTTCGAAAGTTGCCAGCGCCAGTCATTCCATTTTTCATCGGGGATATTGGCCCAGAGGGGCGCGCGGCGGGCGGGGTGAATGCGGTCGGTAAGTTGCATAGGAAAACCTTTGGGTAATTGGTAAATAGTAAGTGGAGAATCAGACGCTTCGCGTTGGAGAATTAGCGATTAGAGAATTGGGGATTGGGCGGGTCGTGGTCGGTGCGGAAAAAGGCAACCACCCGCGAAACGGGCGAAGGTTGTAAAGAAACCGGGGAATGCAACCAACGGGCACTGCGCCGAGACATCGGGGCGCATTGTAACGCGAGATGGAAAGGAGTCAATGAGGATTATCAGTCGTTCACGAAAGCACCCTGATGGTTCGACTGTCGCCCGCCATGCCGAAGGGAGCGGGCTTCGACCGGCTCAGCCCGCGCTTTGCGTGAAATGCTGATTATGGGCGTTAGCCCGCGCGGTGGGGTGGTATGAACCATTGATTAGCTAAGCGTTGTGCTTCAAACAAGAAGAAACTTCTGATTTCCTCCCAAGTAACTGGGCTCAGCGTCTCCACCGGTTTGTCGCGGTCAGCGTTGCGGAAGTCATTCAAGTAAGGCAACACCAGCATGGGGAAATCCCGCGTGTTAGGGTATTTGACTTGAGCTTGCTCCAGCAATTCTTCCAAACCAAAACGCTGAGATAGAAAATACAGGTCGTAAAAATCTCGCCGCGCGCCACGCCCGGCAATAGCATCCAACTTCATTGCCGCAATATCCAACAAGCCGGCCAAATGCACAGTAGCTATGTCAAGGCCTGTCTCCAACAAGCGATAGCCATAAGAATAGAAACCAACGCGTTGACCAGCCAAAATCAAGGTGAGATCACCCGGAACTTGAGTGACTACGGCAATGTCTGGGGATAAAGCGAGAAGGGCTTGAAGAATTTCTGAGCGTGTGGCCTCAGCGATTTGGTCGGTCTCAGAAAAAAAATCCAGATCATGCGACATCCGGTGGCCGAGTTGCAAAGCTAGCGCCGTGCCGCCCCCCAGATAAAAACGCTGACAGAATGGCAGTTGGCCGATTTGCTTAAGCAAGCTCCGAGTTCCAGGTGGAATTGATTCCCAGTGAGGGGATTCTAATGCGGCCATTGGCGGGGATAGTCAGAATGCTGGTACTCGACCAAATGAAGGACATTGAGCCAGAAATAGAAACGGTGCGACGGCAGGCGTTGCCACCCGGCCTCGCGCACAAAGGTCGCAATTTGATTAAACGGGTAATGCTCAAACAGCCAGCCTAACTCAAGCCGGTTGCCCCACGCCAATGTCCGCTCGATGATGGTGAAAGCGTCTACATCCGGGCGGACGGAGTCAAAGTCATAATCCTGAAAAAAAGGCCGTAAACTGACAGGAACTCCGACGGGGGATAATTCCAAAGGTAATTCTCTCAGGGCGGGCATAGCTGGAATTATATACCGGCGTCAACTTACATTCTCGTCATCAAGGGGTTAACGTAGGGGTTCGCAGGAATTCATAATCAGTGGTGGTGATTGGAAACACGAGCGCCAAAACCACACTCCCAAAGACAACAAGCCCAATGATTAGCAATACCAATCCAACGGCTTTCTCTGTTGAGATATGCTGAATAAACTTCATGGGAGTAACACCACCTCCACGCTCGTCAAATGCGTCACCTTGCCATCACGCGGCGAAGCGCTGTAAACCACAATCCGCCCGCGCGTTTCCTGAGTCACGCTGTAAGCTACCTCGCCGCTGAAAGTGCCGGGTAAATTTAAATCGGGTGAGTTCACGAACACGGTGCCGGAGCCAAGCACATTATCCGTCGTCCCGCAGAACGCCTCGGGCGCGCCCAAGCCCCCCGCCCCACACAAGACAACGCTGAGTTGATTTTCAAACACCCAATCGGCATAACCCATGACGCGCACCACGCCGCCGCTGAGGGTGGCGCGGAAGGTGGGCTCGAAGAGGGCGATGGACTCTGAGTGGGGGTGGGGGGGAGCAATGGAAGCCGGGCCATTAGCAGTGAGGGTCACTTCCACGCTGGCGAGGTGCGTGAGGCCGCCATCGCGCGGGCTGCGGGCATAAACCGTGATGCGGCCCGGCTGAGTGGTGAGCACGGTAACGGGCACATCGGCGGCGAATGTGCCGCGCTGGCCGGATTCGGCGGCGATGGTGGAGAGGAATTTGCCCTCGGCATCGGTGATGAGGATGACGAGGTTTTGTTCGAAAGTTGGGTCGGCTTGGCCCGCGACGTGAACGGTGGAACTGAGCGTTGAGCCGGGGCCGGGTTCGAGGAGGAGCAGGGACTCTGGGCCGCGCGGGTCGGGGCCGAGCGTGGCGGCGGGGACCAGTGTCCCGGCCGGCACGAGGGTTGGGGCGTTCAATTGAACGTCCGTACTCGCGGGAGCACTCACGCCGGGGAACGGGGAGACGAATTGGGGCGGGCAGGCCGCGCCGGGCGGGATGTCCGTCCATTGCTCAGCCGGGATTTGCAGAACCTGGCCGACGGCGACGGTCGTATTGGGGTCGAGCTGATTGGCGAGGGCAATCGCCTCGGGATGCACGCCGTAAGCGCGGCCAATGCAAAAGAGTGTCTCGCCGGATTGAACAATATGCTGGCCGAGGACTGCGCCGGGCGTGATGGGCGTGGGCGGCGCTGATGTAGGCAACTCGGGCGTGGCGGTGGGGAGCGGAAGCGCGGTGGGTGGCTCCAGCGTCGGGGCGGGCAACCCCGTAGGGCGCGCGGTCAGCGTGGCGGCCACCGAAGTCGCCACGTTATCGGTGCGGGAGGCGCAAGCGGTGAGGGCGAGGCAAAGAGTGAAGAGTAAAAAGTGACGGGACATGGGAATCACTCCTTGCTCAGAGTATAGCGCAAATAAAACGGCGCGCAGTCTTCACTACGCGCCGTCGGGCGACTAACATCGGGCGACTGTTATCTGCCTCACCCCAACGCGCTCCACACCTCCAGCTTTTGCTTTACCCGCCGGATGATATCGTCGGTGAATTCGCTGGTGGTGGATTGCCCGCCCAAGTCGGAGGTCTTGACACCTTCGAACACAGCTTCAAAAACCGATTCGTAAATGGCGCGCGAGGCGCGGTCGGCGGCGGGGTCGCCCACATAGGTGAGGAGCGCCGCGCCCGCGAGAATCATGGCCATGGGGTTGGCGATGTTCTTGCCTTGCAGGCTGGGCGCGGTGCCGTGCGGGGCTTCGGCCATAACCGTTTTAACGGTGAGCGTGGCCGGGTCGAGGCCCAGCACCAAAGACTCGGACCCGGCGATGGTGCCGAACATTTGCAGGACGAGATCGGAAAGCAGGTCACCATCGCGGTTGAGGGAAGGGATGACCATGGCTTCGCCAGAAGTGGTGAGCAGGAGCGCCAGTGTGGCATCAATCAGTTGCGGCTCATAGCGCACGTGCGGGTGGCGCTTGTGCGCTTCGTCCATCTCTTCCTTGAACATCCCTTCATACACCGGGCTGACCGTGTACTTGGGGCCGCCGAAAATCTTTGCGCCCATTTTTTGCGCGTATTGAAAAGCGAACTCGCACACTACGCGGCAGGTGAGCCGCGAGATTTTCTCGGTGCGGAACGCCCACTCAATGCCATCTTTCTCTTCGCGCCACTCCTTGGCATTGTAGGCATCGTCAATCGCCATGCGGACGACCGCGATGGGGGAATGGACGCCCCCCACCGGGCGCACGCCGGGGATGCGGCGGCCCGTGCGGAGGATGACGCGCCCATCTATGGCTTCGCGCAAAATAGCGTTGGGCGAACCAACATCGCCCTTGATTTCGGGGGTGATGGTGGCGGCCTTTAGCCCGAGGCCGGTGGTGGCCATGGCCCGCGCGGCCTCGCGGACAATTTCGTTTTGCGTGGCCCGCCGGTTGGCCAGCGAAAGATTGAAGCGGGTAAATTCGGTATGCACGCGCGTCACTTCGGGGGAGAGCACGCGCAAACTTTCTTCGAGCAGTTCCTGGCCGGTCTGGTCGCCTTCGAGGAGGATGATGTGAGGAGTGGACATGGGGGTAAAAGTAAAAAGTAACCAGTGAACAGTTATCAGTAAATGTTTACTGATGACGGTTCACTGATGACTGATAACTGGGTTACTGCGCCACCGCCGTCATAATCGCGCGCAGAGAAACGCCCGCGAGGAAGAGGCCGAGGGTGCCATAGAAGAGCGCTTCCCGGCGATCATCTTTGCCGCGCAGATAAGCGTAGGCGGCGGGTAGGCAGAGGATGAGGAGGACACCGTAGAGGATATGCACCTCGCGCCCGGGCCGACTGCCGAGGAGATACAGCCAGGTGCCGATGGCGATTTGCGCCACATAGAGAATCTCGCCCACCGCCATGATGCCCAGATAATTACCGTTGACGCCTTGCTTGCGGTAAAACAGCCACAAGCCATACACGCCGATGATGAGACTGAAGAGGACGCTGGCGCGCGCGAGACCGGTGTGAAGGAAAGAAAGGGACATGGTTTTTTGTGGGGGGAAGGAAAATTGAAAAGTGATTGGCGCAATCACAAAATCAGTGGGGCAGGCGTGTCGCGGCGAATTGCACAATCTGGCTAATCATTTGGCCGTAGTTCATGCCTTTGGTCTTGGCCCCGGCCAGGACGACGGAGATGTGGTCGAGGTCGGGATTGGGGTTCACGTCCAGGATCTGCGGTTCATCACCGAGCATCCGCAGATCGAAGCGGCCATAGTCGCGCAGGCCGAGGGTTTTATACGCCTCGCGCGCCACGGTTTGAAGCCGGGCTTGCCAATCCGGACGGTCGGCGGGCGCGGGACAGGGCATCTTGATGGATTGATAGCCCCGCGAGCTTTTGTCGAACTTCCAATCATATGTGTAGAGTTGATCGCGCACATCGCTGAACATGGAATAGTCAAACTCCACGGGCGGCAACGCTTCCGGGTCCACGTTCCCCCACACGGCCACATGAAATTCACGGGTGGGCAGAAATTGCTCCACCAGTGAATCGTCGTTGAAATTATCGCGCATAAAAGCAATCCGTGCGCGCAGTTGTCCGGGGTCGTAGACAATCGAATCGCCGCTGATGCCGTAACTGGCATGTTGGTTCGCGCCTTTGACAATGGCGGGGAAAGTAGACCAATCGGCGGCCCCCGTCGGGTCGGTGAACACCCGCGCCGGGAGCGTGGGTAGACCCGCCGCTTGGAGGCGCTCTTTCACTTGGGGACGATTCATTAGAGAGGCGATGACTTCCGGCGGCGAGCCAGTATAAGCAAAACCTTTTTCACCAATCCGGCGCGCCACTTCGGCCTCCGACCAGGACAATCCCGCCCATTCTTCACCCCAGTTCCATACCAGCCACTCGTGCGGGTCATAACCTTCGAGCGCGGTCAAGTCATCGAAAAATTTGAGACCTTCAACAATATAACCTTCCTGCCGCAAACCATTGACCAGCATCTCCCACATCTCAGTCGCAACAACTTTATCTTTCTCGGGCCAGTCGGGGTTTTCATTACTGACCACCAGCACCTTGGGTGTGCGGCGCGAGGCATCGGGCATTGGCATTCCTCCGGGAAAAATTTGGGTGAGGCTGATAGTACCACACGGAGGCGAAAAATTCCCTGAAAAATTTTGGCGCTTGACAATTAGAACATATGGGCTATACTCCTTTTACATTTGTTCGACTGCCAGTAGCAGTCGTTTCTACATCCTTTAGGAGTAACCCCCATGCCCCGCCGCAAAAAAGAACAAGCTGAAGAAGAAGTCGTCCCCGAAGAAGTCGTCGAGGAAGTTGTTGAAGAAGCCCCCACCCGCCGCCGCCGGAAGGGTCAGGAGGAGCCAGGCGCTGGCCGCCCCCAGTTGGATGCGGGTCGCCGCTCGGCGCTCGACAAAGCCCTCGGCGATCTGGTCAAACGTTTTGGCGATGGCAGTATTATGCGCCTCGGTGAAGCCCAGCATATGAATGTCGAATTTATCCCCACCGGTTCCCTGGCCATTGACCTGGCCCTCGGCATCGGCGGTGTCCCGCGCGGGCGCGTCACCGAAATCTATGGCCCCGAAAGCTCGGGCAAGACCACCATCTGCTTGCACATCGTCGCCGAGGCGCAAAAACGCGGGGGCGTGTGCGGCTACATTGATATGGAACACGCCCTCGACCCGAGCTACGCGGGCCGCCTGGGCGTGGATGTGGAAAATCTCTACATCGCCCAACCCGATACGGGTGAGCAAGCCCTCGAAATTGCCGAGGCCCTGGTACGCTCAGGCGCGATGGACGTGGTGGTGGTGGACTCAGTGGCCGCCCTCGTCCCACGCGCAGAAATTGAAGGCGAGATGGGCGACAGCCACATGGGTTTGCAAGCCCGGCTCATGAGCCAGGCCCTCCGCAAACTCTCCGGCGCGATTAAGCAAAGCAACACCTCCGTGCTGTTCACCAACCAACTCCGCATGAAGATTGGCGTGATGTTCGGCAACCCCGAGACCACCACCGGCGGGAACGCGCTTAAGTTCTATGCCTCGGTGCGCCTCGATGTGCGCCGCATTCAAGCCATCAAAGAAGGCGCGGAGGTCACTGGCGCGCGCACCCGCGTGCGGGTCACCAAGAACAAAGTCGCCCCGCCCTTCCGCGAAGCCGAGTTCGACATCATGTACAACGAGGGCATCAGCAAGGAAGGCGACATCATTGACCTCGGCACGACCATGGAAATCATCACCAAACGCGGCGCGTTCTTCTCGTACAACGATATGCGGCTCGGGCAGGGCCGTGAGCAAGCCAAGAACTTCCTCCGTCAACACCCGGAAGTGGCACAGGAAATTGAACTAGCCATCCGCGCCCAAACCGCCGCCACTGGCTCTCCCCTCGTTGTCAAAGGCGGCCCGGTGGATGAAAGCGAAGACGACGCCGAAGAAGAATAGTTTTCCCGTTTCGGGATAGAATTCGGAGTTCTTGGAGAACCGGGTTCTGAAAACCATAATTTGCACTGCGTGGCGCATACCCCGTTACCTCATTGACGGAATATGCGCCACGCATTATTTTTCTCATGCCCATCCTTAGCCATTACCCTACCCTCTTCGCCTATCACTGGCACACCACCCGCCGCCTGTTGGACTGCGCGGCGAAATTATCTCCCGCCGACTACGCCGCTAACCCCGGCTATGGGCATGGCTCGGTGCATGACCTGCTCTTCCATATACTCCGCACCGATGCCGGATGGCGCACCGGTTTGGAGACCGGGCAACAACCTCCGCCCTTGCGCCCCGAAGACTTCCCCGACCTCCCCGCGCTTCAAACTGGCTTGGCCGACGAACAAACCGCTTGGCAAACCCTGTTGGACAAACTCGCCCCCGAACAAATTAACAGCGCAGTCGCCCTCACCACCCGGCGCGGCACAACCCACACTTTCATTTATTGGCACATCCTCCAACACCTCATCCTGCACGGGATGCAACACCACGCCGAACTCGCACACCTCCTAACGGCCCACGGCCAACCCCCCGGCGATTTGGATTTTATTTTTTTCGTGTAAGAGACTGTTTCTTAAATACCTCACCCCATGCGCTGTCATTCCAAGGCGCGTCTTTTGCGCTGAGGAATCTCTGCCTTGGACGTAGAGCCCCATCGCCGCGTAGCAACTCGGGCTTGTCAAGTTTCGCGCGCTGGTGAGGCTGAGATTAAAAACTAATCCGCGCCCGCGCATCCCCGGCATCCCGCGCGGGATGCCGCCAAACGCGCCGGGGCCATACCCCCGCGTGGGAGCGGATTAGTTGGAGTCTGAAATCCAAAACCGCACAGCGACTATGTTTCTGCGGCAAGGCAAGCGGCCCGCCGCATGGATGACTCGGGGTGACAGTGCTATAAAGCGACTTAAGAAACACTCGCTAAGGAACGCCAATTAAATAACTTACCCATTTCTTGGTCAGCCATTCAAGAT
>CAYUFY010000180.1:0-10394 GCA_964443795.1 uncultured Anaerolineales bacterium
GAAGGCGGGGGGGTGGGGGAGCGAGGGGGCAGGGGTGAAGGGGTGACAGGACGAATGGGTGAGGAAGTGAAAGGTGGCGATGGGGTGAGGGTGGGGGAGGCGCAGGCGACAAGACAAAAAAGTAAAAAGTGACGAGTAAGGAGTGAGGCAATTGCTCGCGTCACCCGCCACTCGTCACTTATCACTTTTTATTCTTTAGTAATCGCTTGTTACGGCACCAGGGTGAGGTGCGCCTCGGCGTTTTGCTCCACGGAATCGCGCGACCAGAGCATCGGCGCGTATTGGATGGTGCGCCAGCGGTCGGCCATATCTATGTAGTGCCGGGCGTAGGCATGGCCGGATTGGCCGGTGCTGTAGATGTTGAAGGAGTTGTCTAGGTTGCCCAGGTCAACAATCATCCGCATGGAGGGGATGGAACTAACGCCATACGGATCGCCCGTCTTACCGTCATCATCGCGGCTGAGGTTCCAACTGGTGGCGTTGACGATGCCCGAGCCGCCGGCCGTGGGGAAGGGGCCACGATTGAAGAGGGCTTCGATGGGTTTGACGCCCGATTTGCCGAGTGTGGCATTGACAAAGGTGGAGGTGTGAAGCACACCCCAAGTCCATTCGGCGGGGTCGGGGCCGAGGCGTTTTTCGAGAGTGGCATAGCCTTCGGCAAAGGCTTGCTTGAGGATGTCGTCGCGGGTTTCTTCCGCGGGCGTGGTGATGTTATCCCACCACGCGCTGTTGGGTTTGTCGAGCAGGCCGCGCAGGGTGAGCCAGGCACCCGCGCCGCCGCTGGAGCGGAAGTCTTCGGGCAGGTTGTCGTTGAAGGTGTCGGCGACGAGGGCATTGAAAAAGCCCATGTAAATGGCGGCTTCGCGCGAGTCCATGTCCATGGCGTAATCCCAGTCGCGCAGGTCGTCGAGGGCGCGGATGAGCTTGAGGTCGGTGATGGGGACTTCGTACAGATACGGCAAAATCTCCTGGGCACCGAGGTTGCGGTTATCGCCGTGCATTTGCATGATGTACTCGGGCGAGATGCGCGGCTCGGAGTTGATCATGTCCACGATGCGGCGCGCGCGGTAGCCAGGATCCCAGTCCATGGAAATCATGTAGGGGTAATCGGGGCCAACCACGGCTTGGTTGGCGGTGGCGATGAAGCCCTGCGGCGGGTTATAAGAATAAGGCAGTTCGTCGAAGGGGATGTAGCGTTCCCATTCACTATCGTCAGTCCAGCCCAGCGCGGGGAGCAGGCCACTGCGGCTATTGGCGCGGATGGGGATGCGCCCCGGCATTTGATAGCCGATGTTGCCATCCACATCGGCGTAGACAATGTTCTGCGAGGGCGCGACGAAATCGCGCAAAGCATTGCGGAAGTCGGTGAAGTTGCGCGCCCGATCAAGGTTGAGGATGGCCCGCCAGGTGTTGCCCGCCTCGAGCGCGGTCCAGCGCAGGGCGTAGGCGTATTGATAGGCCGGGTTGAGGTTGCCATAGGCGGTGAAGTCGTCGGGGAGAAAGACATCGGTGATGAGCGGGCCGTGGCGGGTGTAGCGGATGGTCACGGTCTCTTCGCCACCGCCTTTGACTTTGATGGTCTCGGTGCTGATGGTCATATCCCGCCATTGGCCGTTGACTTCGTATTGATTGGGGTTGGCGGGATTGATGCGCTCAATAAACAGGTCTTGCACATCCGGGCCGACATTGGTGAAGCCCCAGGCGATGCGGTCGTTGTGGCCGATGATGACGCCCGGCGCGCCCGCGAAGGAGAAGCCGGTCACGTCAAAGGGGCAGGCGTCATTTTGATTGATACAGTGCAAGCCGATTTCGTACCAGATGGCGGGCATTTGGATGGAGAGGTGCGGGTCGTTGGCGAGGAGCGGCATCCCGGTGGTGGTGCGTTGCCCGGAGATGACCCAGTTGTTGGAGCCGAGGTCGCGCGAGTGCTCACCCAGCACCGAGGGCAGAGTCCGTAGTTGGGCGCGCAAGCCGCTGAGGGCGGAGTCGCCGAGCGCGGGGTTGGGGACAATCACCGGATGGTCCGCCGGGAACGTCGTGGGCATATATTCATTGGTCATCTCCACGCCGATGGCTTGATTGAGGAGGGCGCGGTCAATTTCTTCGTCGAGGTTGCCGCGCAAGTCCCAGGCCATGGCTTTGGCCCACGCGAGGGCGGCGACGGGCGACCACGGGGCAGGCTTGTAATTGCTGAGACCGCTTAAACCCAGAACTGAGTATTCGAGACTGAGGTCGGCGGCGGAGCGCGAGTTGATATAGGCGTTCACGCCCTCGGCGTAGGCATCGAGGGTGACTTTCAGCTCGGGGTCGGCAAAGGCGTATTCCTGTTCGGCGATGCGTTGCCAACCCACGGTGCGAAGAAATTTGTCGGTGTCCACGAGACCCTCGCCATACAGTTCGGCGAGCGTGCCGGAGGTTTGATGCCGCCAGAAGTCCATTTGGTAAAAGCGGTCTTGGGCGTGGATGTAGCCTTCGGCGAGGAAGAGGTCGTGGGTGTTGCTGGCGTAGATATGCGGGATGCCATTTTGGTCGCGGAAGACTTCAACCGTGGCTTGCAGACCCGCCACTTTGAGCGTGCCGCTGGTGGTGGGGAACGAGCGCGTGACGGTGTACCCCAACACGCCGCTGACCAGAATGGCAAGGGCAATCAAGAGCAAGCCGAGGGTGGAGAAAATTTGTTTGATGAGTTTCATGGAGGACTCCGAGGTGACTCAACCCGCCCTCACCCCCGGCCCCTCTCCCGTCGAAAAGATGACGGAGAGGGGGGAGATAAAGAAGGGGCGCGAGAGAAATGATGAGGTGTTTGTACCACTGGGGGGCAAGGGAGTCAAACCAAAAGCGGCCCGCCGTTTGAGAAACCGCCCATTAAAACAGGCCAAAATGAGGGGGTGAAACGGCACAAATCTTCGCTTTTAATGGGGCGAAAGGGTATAATTAAGGGGCAAGTTAGGCAGTGGTGTTATGTTGAAAAACAGCCCAAAAACAAGCGAAAAAGCCGTAAAAACGCGCAAGAAACTAACACCGCGTCAGCGGTTTGCGCGCCTGCGCCCCAACGAGCGCAAGGCGCTTTTGGCGTTTGTGGCGCGCCTGCGCGAGAAGTTCCCCGACCGGGTGCAAAACGTCATTTTGTATGGTTCGCGGGCGCGCGGGCAAGGGGATGAGGAGTCGGATTTGGATGTGTTGGTATTAGCGTATGACACTGAACCTGACTTACAAGCGGAAGTGTTCCGGGTGGCAACCGACTTGACTTTGGAATACGGGCAGGCGTTCTCGGCTTGGTTACGCACAGCCCAATGGTTGCAGTGGTATCAGGAAGCCGGATTATTGCTCTATCGCAATATCCGCCGGGATGGAATTGAGCTATGGACGCTACCCAAAAGTCTGAACTTATTAAACTCGACTTAGCACATGCACAGGACGATTTGGAGACGGCGGAGTTGGATTTGAGTGCCGGAAAATACCGGGGAGCGGTGAACCGGGCCTATTATGCCATGTTCCATTGTGTCCGAGCGGCGCTCCTGTGGCATAACATTCAGCGCACAAAACATTCTGGGGTGGAAGCCACCTTTGGGCAAATTTTGATTAAGCCCCAAATCATTGAGCCAGAATACTTTGATATGTACCGTATGGCCCGAGAGACGCGGGAAAGTCAAGATTATGAACGTAATGCCCAGGAAATCACCGAGGGTGAGGCGCAACAAATTCTCGCCAAAACCAAACGGTTTGTAGAGCGCCTGGAAAAATATCTCCGCGAAGTTGGGGCGCTTGACCAACCTCAGTCGTTATAGTTGCTAACCAAAGGTTTTCATGGAAATCGGACAAATTCAACTGATTGATATTGACCATCAAATGCGCACGGCGTATCTGGATTACGCCATGAGCGTGATTGTGGCCCGGGCGTTACCCGATGCCCGCGACGGCCTCAAACCCGTCCAACGGCGCATCCTCTACGCCATGCACGATATGGGCCTGCGCGCCAATACGTCCTTCAAAAAATCGGCGCGGATCGTCGGTGAAGTGCTGGGCAAGTATCACCCGCACGGCGATGCGTCGGTGTATGACACGATGGCGCGCATGGCCCAGGATTTTTCCCTGCGCTATATGTTGGTGGATGGGCAGGGCAACTTTGGCTCGGTGGATGGCGATCCCCCGGCGGCCATGCGGTATACCGAAGCCCGGCTCGCCCGCCCCGCCGAAGAGATTTTGGGTGATATTGACAAGAACACCATTGATTTCGGCGACAACTTCGACGGCTCACTGCAAGAACCACTGGTATTGCCCGCCAAATTTCCGAACCTGTTGCTCAACGGCGCGAGCGGCATCGCCGTGGGCATGGCCACCAACATCCCGCCCCATAACCTGAACGAACTGGCCGGGGCCATTGGCCATTTGATTGACCATTACGACACCATGGACGATGTTACCGTGGAGGCGTTGATGCAGTTCGTGAAAGGCCCCGACTTCCCCACGGGCGGGCTCATCGTGGGGGCCGAGGGTATCCTGGCGGCCTACGCCACCGGCAAGGGGCGCGTGGTCATGCGCGCGGCGGCGCACATCGAAGAGATGGGCACTAACCGCAATCGGATCGTCATCACCGAGATTCCCTATCAAGTCAACAAGTCCGCGCTGTTGGAGCGGATTGCCGAACTGGTGCGCGAAGAGCGGCTCGACCAAATCTCCGATATGCGCGATGAATCCGACCGACGCGGGATGAGCATCATCATCGAGCTTAAGCGCGGCGCGCAACCCCGCAAGGTGCTGAATCAGTTATTCAAGTACACCGCCCTACAAAGCACCTTTGGGGTGCAACTGCTGGCGCTGGTGGCCGACGAAACCGGGCGGAGCGAACCCCGCCTGCTCTCGCTCAAACGCGCCCTGCACATCTACATTGAGCATCGGCGCGTGGTCATTACCCGCCGCACGCAATTTGAACTCGACAAGGCCAAAGCCCGCGCGCACATTTTGGAAGGCTTGCTCATCGCGCTCTCGAATTTGGACGCGGTGATCAAGACCATCCGCGAAGCCCAGGATGCCGAAGGGGCGAAAGCCAGCCTGATGGAGAAGTTCAAATTCAGCGACGCGCAAGCGCAGGCGATTTTGGATATGCAACTGCGCCGCCTGGCCGCCTTGGAACGCCTGAAGATTGAAGAAGAACACAAACAGATCCTGGAGCAGATTGCCCGCTTTGAAGACCTGTTGGCCAATCCCAAGAAAATTCTGGCGCTCATCAAGACGGATCTGACCGAGCTGGCAGAGAAATACGGTGACGCCCGGCGCACCAAGATTGTTCACGACGCGCCGGAAGACCTGAAGGATGAAGACCTGGTGCCTGACGAGGCCGTGCTGATTTCGGTGACCCAACGCGGCTACATCAAGCGGGTGGCCGCCAAGGAATATCGCACCCAGAGTCGGGGCGGCAAAGGCGTGACGGGCCAAAGCCTGCGGGAGGAGGACGAGGTGATGTACCTGCTCCCCGCGCGCTCACTGGATACCGTGCTGTTTTTCTCCGATAAGGGCAAGGTCTACTCCGAGAAGGTGTATCAGATCCCCGAGGCGGGGCGCGCCGACAAAGGGGTGGCCTTGACCAACATCCTATCGATTAACAGCGGTGAGAAAGTGACCGCCGCCCTGCCCGTCTCGAGTTTTGACGATTCGACATTTTGTGTGATGGTCACCCGCAATGGGCGCATCAAACGCGTGGAGATGAGCGAATTTTCGGCAGTGCGCCCGTCGGGGTTGATTGCCATCAACCTGGATGAGGGCGATGTGTTGGGCTGGGCCAAGCTGACCACCGGAAAACAGGAAATCATCCTGGTAACCGAAAAAGGTCAGGCCCTGCGCTACGAGGAAACCGCCGTGCGCGCCATGGGCCGCCAGGCCGCCGGGGTCACCGCAATGAACCTCGAACAAGACGATTTCATCGTCGGCCTGGATGTGGTGGATTTGGAGGCGGATTTGCTGGTGGTCACGGCCAACGGTTACGGCAAGCGCACGCCCCTGGACGAGTATTCCCCCAAGGGCCGCGCCACCATGGGGATCGCCACCATCGCGCAAAAGAGCCTCGACACCACCGGGCGCATCGTCTCGGCGCGGGTGGTGCGCGCAGAAGACCATCTCACGGTCATCTCGTCCAGCGGGCAGGCCATCCGCCTCAAGATGGCCGAGGTGCGCCAGGCAGGCCGCGCCACCATGGGCACGCGCTTAATCAATTTGAAAGAGGGCGACACGGTGGCCTCGGTGGCACGTCTATCGGCCAAAGATATTGCGCCAGCGCCAGTGGAAGAAGCGCCCGCAAATGGGAATGGTAAGGTGAAAGAGGCACCGGTGGCGGAGGCGGTGGCGAGTGGGGAGGTGGGGGAGAATGGAAAGAACGAGAACGGGCAGGAGCAATAATGCCAATTCACATATTGCGTGAGAAAGCCACGCCGGCACAGGTGCAAGAGATGTTGGCTGAATATGACACTATGATTAAAGTCGCGGTAGATATTCGCCGGAAAATTCTAGCCGGGGGAGGTAAGATGCATGCCGACTGCGAATCGGTTTTATTGGGCGACGGGAGTGCACAAGATGATGTCTGGGGCGCAAACTGGTATCCCGCCGACCAGTCTATAGAATTTGAATCCTTGATCAACATTCGCCCTCGGCTTGGCAACCGGAGTATTCTGCTCCAAAGCGCCGCCTTGGCCGAACCAGTGGAAGCGATTATGCGGGCTTTGTTGGCAAGTGTGGCATGAAAAATTTAAATGAAAAACGCGCCCGCTATTTGGCCGACTCATTACCTAAACGGTTAGGAGCGTTGGCCGCCGATTTAGCCCGTGTCGCATCATCTGCTCGCCATGAGACCCGCGCAGATAGCGCAGCCATCATGTTGGAAGAAAGCCAGCACTTTATCGAATGGGCCGCTGCAGAAACCAAACCCGAGGTCGCCGCTGAGTTAGTAGAGATTCAAATCATGCTGGCTCTCTGGCGGCAAGCTTGGCCGGAAGCCCAAAAGAATCAATTTCAACGGGCGTTGCTGTCGGCACAAGCCCAAAAATGGTCCGACCAGATTCTGGATTTTTCAGGGCTACTTAACGAGGCGTGATGCCATCCCTCACCGCCCACCTCCCCCACGCTGACCCCGCGCTCATCGCCGAGCATTTGGTGGCGTTTGCCAATTCGGAGGGCGGGATGATTGTGATTGGCATGAACGCGCAGGGGCAGGTCGTAAACCCGGTGTATGGCGAAGAACTGGAAGGGGCGCTGAAGGCCGCCGAGCGCTTATGCCGCCCGTTGGTGGTCACGCGCTGGGAGCCGCTGGCGGTGGAGGGGATGTATGGCATCGGCGTGCCGCGCTCGCCCGAGTTGCATTCGCTGGCCGATGGACGGGTGCTAATCCGCGCCGGGGGCGAGAATCGCCCGTTGGGCGGGGAGGAGATTCGCCAACTCGCGGCCACTAAATCCGCCGGGGATTTCGAGTCCGAGCGGGTGGCGGGAGCCGGATGGGATGATCTCGATGCGGAAGTCATCGCCGAATATATCGAGAAGCGGCAACAGCGCCAACGCAAGCCTAGTCAGGCCCAACCCGCCGAACTGTTGCAGGAATTGGGCGCGCTCGACCACAACGGTTATCCCACGTATGCCGGGTTGTTACTCTTTGGAAAAAATCCCCAACAATTTATCCCCCAGGCCGGGTTAGTGTTTGTGAAATTTCCGGGCACCGAGCCGCGCGGGGAGGAAGGTCTCGCAGGGTACGGTCGCCGCGAGGAGTTCGGTGGCCCGTTGGCCCGCGTCATCGAGGGGGCGTGGCAAGTGCTGTGGGAGGAGATGAACGTCAGCGCGGTCATCAAAGGTTTGGAGCGCGAGGAGACCGCCGAGTACCCGCCCTTTGCCGTGCGCGAGGCGCTGGTCAACGCCGTGTGTCATCGCGATTACCGGCTCCGGGGGCGGCGCATCGAAGTGCGGATGTACGCCGACCGGCTGGAAGTGATTTCGCCCGGCGGTCTGCCGGGCTTCATCACCATTGATAACATTGTCGAGGAACATTTCTCGCGCAACCCGCGCGTGGTGGCCGGGCTGTTCCAGTGGGGCTACATTGAAGAACTGGGTTTAGGCATTGACCGGATGATTGAGGACATGGTCGCGCAGGGACAGCCGCCCCCCAAGTTTCGCGCCCAGCCCTACGCGTTTACCGTGACCCTGTACAACGCCCGCGAGCGCCGAGCCATGCCCAAATGGGAAAACGTGATGAATGAGCGGCAAGCCCACGCCATTAGTTACATCCGCGAAAACGGGCGCATCACCAATCGCGAATATCGCCAACTCTGCCCCGATGTCTCCCCCGAAACCCTGCGCCTCGACCTGACAGACTTGGTGGACCGGGGCGTGTTGCTGAAAATTGGCGCGAAGAAGGGGACGTATTACATTTTGAAATGAATTGTTAGGGGCATTCAATTGAACCGCCCCTACGGGTTTATCCCAAATTTATCCCAAATTGCAGTTTGGGATATCAACCTGCCTCAATTGGCATATCTTATGCAAATCTAACCTGAGGATTTCCCCTCAAACTTGTTTCCGCATACACTTTGTCACTAACCCATGCGTATTTTCGGCCTTTTTTTAGGCGTAGTCTTTCTAACGCTATTAGTGTTGGGGGCGATTGCCCTGGCACCAGTGATTCCGCAACATGTGCCGGCCAGGCTGATTCTGCCCACCGCCATTGGCATCGCCCTCCTCGTGGCGGCGGTCTTTCATTTGGTGCGCCTATTCATCGAGGATATTTCGCGTCGCGCCGAGGCGGGCTATGATCCAATGAAAATTGCCCAGGATTTCAATAACCGCACGCTGGGCATGTCCGAACTGCCCGAACTGGCGGCGACTTCGGGGGCGGTCTTGGAAAACTGGTTGCGCACCCAACGCGCGGCGTGGTGGTTGCTCACACCCCGCGACAATATCTTTGAGGTGATGTTTCTCCCGGCGCGCGGCGATCTGCCCCCCGCCCCAAGCGAGTTCTCACGCAATAACCCCCTGCTCCGCCAGTTGGGTTTGGAGCGCCGGCCCCTCTCCCGGCCCAATTTCAAAGATGCCAAATATGCCAATATGTTGCCGGAGGAACTGGCATGGCTTAACCAACTCCGGGCGGAAGTCTTTGTGCCGCTATTTGATGGCGGTGTGTTGAGCACGGTCTTGCTGGTTGGGGAGCGCGCCAACCATTTGCCGTATGAGGCCGCCGACCTGGAAGCGCTCAAGCTCATCACCGGCCAGGCGGCGGCGGCCCTGAAAACCGCGCGGGTGATTGCCGACCTGAAAAACCTAAATGCTTCGATGACCGCGCTTAATGCGTCACTATCGGCGGCCAACGAAACCATGCAAAACATGAACTCGGTGCGGGGTGATTTTCTGGCCATCGCCTCGCACGAACTGCGCACGCCCATCACCCAAATGCTGGGGTTTGCCGACCTGCTCGGGTCCATGGCGCAGGACGACCAGATTGACAAAGGCACGGTCGTTGAAATTACCGATAGCATTGTGCGCGCCTGCGGACGGTTGAATGAGGTCATCGGCCAGATTTTGGATATGGCCCAGATTGACGTGGAAGCGATGGACTTAAAGTTTGAGGACACCCAACTCGACGAAGTCCTGCGGTTGAGCATTGAGCCGTATGTGGCCGCGCTCAAGGAGCGTAATGTGCGGCTGGGTTTAAGCGGGTTGAAAAATCTGCCGCCGCTCCGGGTGGACAAGCACCGCCTGGTGCAAGCCTTTGGGCAAATCCTGAGCAATGCCATCAAATTTACGCCCGACGGCGGACAAGTCAACATCGCCATCCGCCTGCTCCCGCCACACACCGACCAACCGCCACAAATTGAAATCGTTTTTGCCGACACGGGCATCGGCATTGACGCCAAACATCAGCAATTGATTTTCCAGAAATTTTATCGCGTGGGGAGCGCCGCCGTGCATTCAACAGGCACGACCAAATTTATGGGCGCGGGGCCAGGCCTGGGTTTGCCTATCGCCAAGGGCGTGGTGGGGGGGCACGGTGGCCGGATTTGGGTGGAGAGTCCCGGGCATGACCCGGTTAAATTTCCGGGGAGCAAGTTCTTTGTGGTTCTGCCCATCAAGCCACCGGCATTCGCGCCGCAAGCGTTGGCCGACAGCGAAGTCGCGCGCCGACCAGCAAAAAGGGAAGTCACCATCGTCCCCAGCAAAAATCCGTTTGTGGGGATGGAATAGTTTTATTTACGCGGGCAATCATGCTCGCAATGCGCGGCGAGCGTCACCCGCAAGGTATCGGCATTCAACCGTTCTCCGAAACTTAGACGTTTAGGACTAGCCTAAAGATGTTCGGTTCCTGCTTCAGGGAAGAGCACCTGCCCGTTCCGAAGATTGGGCATGGACTTCTCTTCTCCACAGGC
>CAYUFY010000181.1:0-10391 GCA_964443795.1 uncultured Anaerolineales bacterium
CCGCCCGCGTGGACTCTCACCCCCATCGCCTCGCCTAACCACACCCCCACGCCCTCTTACACCCCTCCACCCATTCCCCTGACCCCTGACACTCTGACACCATTCACGCCCGCCCCCAATCGCCTGGTCATCGGCTATTCCACTGGCGACCGGCCCCTCGAAGTTTTCCGCTTCGGCCACGGGGCGTTGGCGCGGCTAATAGTTGCCGGCATTCACGGCGGCTATGAATGGAACACCATCGCCCTCGCGGATGAATTGATTGCCCACCTGACGGCGCACCCCGAACTTGTCCCCGCCGACCTCACGCTCTACATTCTGCGCGCCCTCAACCCCGATGGCGAAGCCCGCGCCCATGGCGTGCATGGCCGGGTCAACGCCAACGGCGTGGATTTAAACCGCAACTGGCCGGTGCACTGGCAAGCCACCTGGCCCCTCGCTGGTTGTTGGAAATACACCCCGGTCACAGGCGGCCCTGGCCCGGTCTCCGAAACAGAAACCCGCGCATTGATGAATTTCATCGTTTCGGCGCAGGTGGACGCTTTGATCAGTTACCACAGCGCGGCCCTGGGGATTTTCGCGGGGGGGCGCCCACCCGCTGGGGATACCCTGGCCCTCGCGGACGCAGTCGCCGCCGTGAGCGATTATCCCTATCCGCCGCTCGATACAGGCTGTGAATACACGGGACAACTCATTGACTGGGCGGCGGCGCAAGGCATTGCCGCGCTCGATATCGAACTCACCAACCATCGCGATACCGATTTTGAACAAAACCTCACGATCTTAACCGTGTTCCTCAACTGGCGGCGTTAACCCCCACCCCGGCCCTCCATTTTCAAAAACCTGAAATGGGGGAAGGGCGGGGTGGGGTCCCACTTGGTATAATAAACCTCGAACTTTCAATAAGGAGAAGAGTTTTATGTTATCCAAACGCAAGATGCCGAAAGGCAAATACCGCGTCACGTTTTCCATGCCGCCGCTGGAAGGCGTGACCCAACTGCACCTCGTGGGGGATTTCAACAACTGGAGTGTTAGCGAGACACCGCTCAAACAAGGCACCGACGGGGGTTGGAGCGTGGCCCTGACGCTCGAAGCTGGCAAGAAATACCAATACCGGTATTTCGTAGACGGCCAAGTCTGGCAGAACGATTGGGAAGCCGATGCCTACGTGCCTAACCGCTTCGGAAGCGATAACTCAGTCGTGAGCCTCGTCGAAGCTGAGCAACCCGCCAAAGAACCCAAGAAGAAACCGGCGGCCAAGAAGAAAACCAAATAGCCGCGCCAATTACCGGTCTCCCCTGCGGTTAGGGAGGCCGGTTTTTGTTTCCCCCGTCTCCTTACACTGGGGCCCCTCCGTGTAAGCGTGGTCATGCCTGCTTGCCTTTGGCGGGCATGACCAATAAGACTAAACGGCGTAAAACGAATCACCAATTACCAATCTCCAATCCTCCTCCCTCTATGTCCCTCTCCGACCTCACCGCCGCCATGCACGCCTTTGTCGCCGCGAAAGGCTGGTACGCGCCCGACAGCCCCAAAGCCCAGACGCCGCGCAACCTGGCCGCCTCACTCGCCATTGAAGCCGCCGAGGTGCTGGAACATTACCAGTGGCGCGATGAAGCCGATCCGGCTAAACTCGCGGGTGAACTGGCCGATGTGGCGCTCTACCTCCTGCAACTCGCCAGCGTGACCGGCATTGACTTGGAGCAGGCCATTTTGGAGAAATTGAAAGTGAACTATGAACGGGAATGGCAAGAAGATCCACAGTCGCCAGATATCAGGCATTAGGCGAATCGGGTTTATCTGGCGACTGACATCTGATTACTGATTTCTCTCATGAAAATCCTCGCCCTCAGCGATGAAGTGCTCGACTCTCTGTATGCCCCGCGCCTGCGCGAGGTGCATGGGGATGCCGATTTGGTATTGGGCTGTGGTGATTTGCCGTTCTATTATCTGGAATTTGTGGTGACGCTGTTGAATGTGCCGGTGTATTACGTCCCGGGCAATCACGATAAGGTCATGGAATATCGCGCCGATGGGGCGACGGTCAGCCGCGCGGGTGGCTGTGAATCCTTGGATGCCGTCACCGCGCGGGCGCGGCTCCGGTTGTCGCCGGGGCCGTTGCTCCTCGCCGGGCTGGGCGGCTCATTGCGCTACAACACCGAGTCGCGGCATCAATACACGCAATCAGAGATGTGGGCCCGCGCGGTGAATCTGGCGCCGATGTTGCTGGTCAACCGCCTGCGGTTTAAGCGGTATCTGGATATTCTCGTCACGCACGCGCCGCCGCGCGGCATTCACGATGGGCAGGATTTGGCGCATACGGGCTTCGACGCTTTTTTGTGGTTCATGCGCCTGTTCAAACCGCGCTGGTTGTTGCACGGGCATTCCCATGTTTACCGGCGCGATACGCCCACCACCACGCGGTATCACGCCACCCAGGTGATGAATGTTTACCCGGCGCGGGTGTTGGACTGGAGTTGGAGCGATGAGTGACGATGCCGACTTCCGCTCCCGCATGGATTTTTCTGCCGCGCGCACCAAAGCCGCCTTCCGCGCGTTGCTGGCGTTAATCACCGGCCAGCGCAACGACCTGCTCATTTTTGACGAAGTGCGTGAAAAACTGCGGATTGGCGGGCCAGTGTATCGCGGGGTGCAGACCGTGGCGTTGAAGCAAATTGTCGGGAGCGTGAACCGCTATCGGGATTTCGACGGGGCGTTTCTCCCCCGCCACGACCTCACCGCCGCCCGCTGGCAACGCATCAACCGCGCCTGGTATGCCGATGTGAACCTCCCGCCGATTTTGTTATACCAGGTGGGCGAGGTCTATTTTGTGGTGGACGGCAACCATCGGGTGTCGGTGGCCCGCGAGGCCGGGCAGGAATTCATTGACGCCGAAGTGCGCGAGTGCCGGGTCAAAGTGCCGGTCACGCCCGACCTAAAGCCCGATGATCTGGAGATTCTCGGCGCCCAGGTGGAGTTCCTGGAGCGGAGCGGCCTCGACCGCCTGCGGCCCGGCCTCCAAGTCGAAGTCAGCATCCTCGGTGGTTATGACCGGATGCTCGAACACATCGCCGTGCATCGCTACTTTATGGGGCTGGATTTCCAGCGCGATATTGGCGAAGCCGAGGCGGTGGAACACTGGTATGACACGGTTTATCAGCCGGTGGTTACCGTCATCCGCGAGAGCGGGTTGATGACCGTCTTTCCCGGTAAAACCGAGGCCGACTTTTACCTGTGGGTGATTGACCACCGGCACTATCTGGTGGCGCAGGGCAAAGCCGATTTGGTGGAACCCGGCCGGGTGGCCGAGGAATTTGTGGCTCGCTATTGGAAAGACCCGCCCCCGGCTCCATAAGCGCTAACCCGCTTGATTTTATAGCCCAACCCTTTTCCTCCCATGTCCGACTGGCCCTTCTCCATTGGCGAACTCACCGCCGGCTTGCGCCGCTATTTCGCTGAACCCGCGCTCAAAGTTAGAGCGGTGAGCGAGCGCCCCCTGCGTTTGGCGCATCCCCCCACCGGGCGCGTGCGGGGGTTGCATGTGGATTATGGGGTCGGCACCGAATCCATTGGCATAGAGTGTGTGGTCAAGGAAGCGCGCGGCACCTCGCGCGCCGGCCTCGCCGGGACTGGCCGCCGTGAGGCCGGGTTATATCAAGCCCTCGCGGCGCAACTCCCCATGCCCACCCCCGCGCTCATCACCGCTGACCTCGGCGGAGAATGGCTAATTCTGGAGGCAGTTGAAGCCGACGTTCCCGCCAATGCCTGGACCGCCGAACACTACCAGTTGGGTGTGCAAACCCTGGCGGGCCTGCACGAACGCTTTTGGGGCCTGGGCGATGACCTAAGCGCCTATAACTGGATCGCCCGCCCGCTGGATCGCGATTTTGAAATCCTCGTTTATGCCGCGGCCCGCGCCATTGAAAAAATCATGCTCGACGACGCGCTCCCCATGATTACCGGCTCCATGACCGTGTTGGGCGCGCTCGGCCAAATCATCTCGCAAGCCGAACAAATCGCCGCTCCCCTGCGCGCACTCCCGCGCACCTTGCTCCACGGCACTTTCTGGCCCGGCAATATTGCTCTGCAAGCCGATGGTGAAATGATCCTCATGGATTGGGAAGCGGTCAGCCTCGGGCCGGGGCTCATTGACCTGGTGGGGTTCATCACCATTAGCCGGTGGGAACTGGGTGCTTTGCCGGTGTCCGAAGCCGCCCTAACCGCCTTGTATCGGCAGGAACTTCAGCACCGCACCGGCGCCCACTGGTCCGACGCCGACTGGGCGGCCCTGCTCGATTACGCCCTCCTGTGGCGGTTCATACAGGAAATGCTTGCTTGGGCGGCGAGCGTCCCCCCCGCCACCTTCGCCGCCCGCGCCACCGATTTCGAAACCATTTGGCTCAAACCCGTGTTGGCCGCGGTGGATCGGCAATTACGCCCGGTGTTTTATTTGGGATGATGTAACTGCCCTCAAGGAGTTGTGTATGTCTCGCATTGTCTCGGTTTTTGGTGGTTCGGCCCCGCGCCCGGATTCGGCGCCCTATGGGGAAGCGCAAACCCTCGGCGCGTTGCTGGCCCGTGCCGGGTGGACGGTCGCCACGGGCGGCTACTCCGGCGTCATGGAAGCCACCTCGCGTGGGGCCGCCGAAGCGGGCGGGCACGTCATCGGCGTCACCTGCGAACTCATTGAAAATTGGAAGGGTTTGCGCGCTAACCCATGGGTCACAGAAGAAAAGAAATTCAGCACCCTCCGCGAGCGCCTCTACCACCTGGTCGAGTTTTGTGATGCCGCCGTCGCGCTCCCCGGCGGCATCGGCACCCTCTCCGAAGTTGCCCTCACCTGGAGCCTGATGCAAACCGGCGAAATCAAGCGCAAGCCGCTGGTGGTCGTAGGCCAAGTGTGGAGTGAAACCATCTCCACCTTCATCCGCGAAGCCGACGGTTATTTGCACGCTGGTGATGCCAACCTCCTGTCGGTGGCGAATAACCTGGATGAGGTGGTGGAATTGGTTCACAAGCTGTGACGGATAACGGTTGATATGGTTTCCATTTGCCGTATCACTTCCGCCTCCGCCTCGCTCCTCGAGGCTTACCTCCGTGCCGCCGAGGGCGACGAGGCCACGCGGGGGTTCCAGCAATCCCGCGCGGGCGCGGACTGGTTGGACTCGGAGAATGTGTGGGCGCTGGTCGCGCTCTGGGAAACGCAACCTGCCGGGGCCGCCCTGCTGGTCACAATCCCCAAAGCGGATGCGCGGCGGGGATTTTTATTTGTGGATGAGCTGAGCGTTCTGCCCGCCTTCCGGCGGCGGGGCGTGGCCCGCGCTCTACTCGCGCACGCCGAAGAAATTGCGTGCTCGCTGGGCCTCGCGGGCCTGCGGCTGTTGGCCCGCCCCGAGAATGACGCCGCCCGTGCGCTGTACCGCACCCTCGGCTTTAGCGAAAGCCCCACATTGTTTTGTGAGAAATTGATGTAATGCGACCCGTGGCTGGGGCGAGTCCGTCAGCCGTGTGTCAGCCTCCCGTGCGCTGGTTGACCAGCGGGGCCGGGGGATCGGTCTATTATAGTGTCAAATAAACACTAATTAGACCCACGGAGAAACCCATGACGACCTCAACCCCCTCTTCATCCCTGATCGGCTACTACAAGAGCGACCCCACCGAATACGTTTTGCGCTACAGCAACGGCAAGGTAACGCGCGCCGGCGCGGGCGTCGCGTTCTTCTACTGGCGGCCCACCACCAGCATTGTCTCCATCCCCGTCAGCACGGTGGATGTGCCGTTCATCCTGAACGAAGCCACTGGCAACTTCCAGGCGGTGACGGTGCAGGGGCAACTCACCTACCGCGTGGCCGCGCCCAAGACCTTGGCGGCTTTGCTCAACTTCACCATTGACCCGCGCACGCGCAAGTTTGTCTCCACCGACCCCGAGAAATTGCCTCAGCGCATCATCAACGCCGTGCAAGCGCATCTCCGCCCCGAACTCGCGCGCCGCTCGTTGGAAGAATCCTTGCGCGAAGCCGCCACCATTGCGGTGGTGGTCCTCGCCAAAGTGAAGACCGACGAGACCCTGCAGACCATGGGCGTGGAATGTCTCAACTTGTTTTTCAACAGCGTGAAGCCCACGCCCGAGATGGCGAAGGCGTTGGAAGCAGAATACCGCGAGGGCCTGCAACAACGCGCCGACCAATCCATCTACGCCCGCCGCGCCGCCGCCGTCGAACAGGAACGGCGCATCAAAGAGAACGAACTTAGCACGCAACTGACGCTGGAACAGAAGCGCGAAGAGCTGGTAAACCTGCAAGGCACGAACAACAACAAGCAGGCCGAGTATGACGCCAAGTCCAATGAGATTTGGCTCGGCCCGTGGCGTGAGACCGACCCGCGCGTTCTGCTGGCCCTGGCGTTCAAGGCCCTCGGCGAGAACGCGGGCAAGATTGGCAACCTGACGATTACGCCAGAAATCCTGGCTTCGATAATGGATGCGAAGAAATAATGTAAGTGGTAAATGGTAATTAGCAATTCTCCATTTACCACTTACCAATGACCATGATAGAAAAAATCGTCCTCGTCACCAAAAAAACTGCCCTCGAAGAACTCGTCGAGCGGTTCAATTCCAAATCCCAGGCGCAGTTTTATATTGAGCATCAAGGCGGGACGTTCGATGAGTATGAAGCCGCGCACGCGCAATACATGACTTCGGTCGAAGCGCTCAAGCGCTACATCCCGCGCCGTCTGAAACAGCAGGTCATCGAGCGCGAGTTCCTGCCCACCTATTTGTTTGACAGCAGTGACCTAGTCATTCCGATTGGCCCCGATGGGTTGGTGGTGAACACGGCCAAGTATCTCGGCTCGCAGTGGATTTTGCCGATTAACCCCGACCCCGCCCGGGTGGATGGCATTCTCATCCCCTTTGGCGTGGAGGAGGCCCCCGAGCAGATTGCCCGCGCCCTGGCGGGGAAGCCGACCCTGCGCCCGGTGACCATGGCCAAAGCGACCCTCAACGATGGCCAAACGCTTTACGCTTTCAACGATTTGTTCATCGGGCCGCGCACCCACGTCTCGGCACGGTACCGCTTGGAGTTGGGGGGCCTCGCCGAGAATCACAGTTCCAGCGGGGTCATCGTATCCACCGGGGCGGGGTCCACCGGCTGGTTCAGTTCCATCGTCACGGGCGCGGCGCGCATCACCGCGGGCGTCATGGATCTGGATATCACCCCACCTGCGCCCGAGACTTACCGCCTACCCTGGGAAGCCGATGAACTGTATTTCACCGTGCGCGAGCCGTTCGTCAGCCGCTTGTCACAGGCCAATGTGGTGTTTGGGCGCATCACGCCCCAGCAACCGCTGGTGTTGCATTCGTATATGCCGGAGCAGGGGGTGATTTTTAGCGACGGCATCCTGAGCGACTACGTGGCCTTCAATTCCGGCGCGATCGCGACGATTGGGCTGGCGGAGCGGAAAGCGCATCTGATCGTGCGCGGATAACTGTGGTATAATACGGGTTGTCGGATAATTAGATTTGCGTGGTAAATGGCCGCCAAACCTCTTATGGGATGGCGGCCATTTTTTTATGCTCGTTGAGAGCCGGGAGTTCTGTCATGGATGTTAAGTTATATGTAGGTAATTTGGATTACGCGACCACCGAGGACGATTTGCGGGTCCTGTTTTCACAGGCGGGCAATGTCACCGCCGTGGCGCTCATTAAAGACCGGGATAGCGGCCAATCCAAAGGCTTTGCGTTTGTCACGATGGGCACGCAAGCGGAGGCCCAAAAGGCCATCACCATGTTCAATGCGTTTCTCATCAAAGAGCGGGCGTTGACCGTGAATGTGGCTAAGCCGAAGGAAGAGCGCGGCGGCTTGGGTAGCCGCAATGGGGCTTTCGGCCAAAGCGGTGGTAATCCCCGCGGCGGCGGACATAGTCGGCGCGGCGGCAATCGGCGCTATTAGTGCGCGGGCAGGTAGGGGGAGGGGAAATCCAGTCGGGAAAATTAGCGCGTTTACATTAGGCTTTCAGCTCTTCTTGGAGACGACCATGCCTTATCAAGTCAACGACTATGTTGTGCATCCAGCTCATGGGGTTGGCCGTGTCATTGGGCTGGCGACGCAATCTTTTTTTGAAGCTGAAGCGCGCGTATATTACGAAATCGCCATCCCCCGCAATTCCAAGGTCTGGGTTCCGGTGGATAATGATGTGGCCATTGGCTTGCGCCCTTTAACCCCCAAGTCTGAACTGAAACATTATCGGGGGGTGTTACGGAGCCGCCCGGTTTCCTTGATCCTGGACCACCGGCAACGCCATTTGGAGCTCATCAACCGGTTGAAGGTCGGGTTGTTTCAAAATTTGTGTGAAGTCGTCCGCGACTTGACTGCCCGCCGCTGGCTCAAGCCGCTCAATGAGTTGGACTCGCGCACGCTCCGCAAGACGCACGACGGCCTGTGCGAGGAGTGGGCCGCCGCTGATGGGATCTCTATTCAAGAAGCGGCCAAAGAGGTAGACGCGTTATTGCTGGAGGCCCGACAAGCCTATCAAACATAGGGGGGAGACTAACCAACCAAGTTCGGCGTGAAGGGATTGGAGTTGCCTTTTTTCGCTATTGGACGGCCTCGGGGGAAACTTACTGTACTCTACTACTATGTTCGTTTGCCTTAAGGAGGCAATTCCAATGTCTGAACGTATCATCGGCACGGTTAAGTGGTTTAATGGCGATAAGGGGTATGGCTTTTTGGCTCAAGAAGGTGGCGCGGATGTGTTTGTGCACTTCTCGGCCATTCAGGGCGAGGGCTTCCGGAATCTGGAAGAGGGCCAGAAGGTGGAATTCACCATCGCCAAAGGCCCCAAAGGCTTGCAAGCCGCCGACGTCAAAATGCTTTAGTCCGCTTAGCGGCGCTTAACGTTAGCAACCCACAGAGGCGGTCACCGACGTGATCGCCTCTGTGCTTTTAAGTCTCGCCCCAGGCTTTCTGGTAGAATTTCAGCCATGTCACTCACCCCCCTCATCCTCACTGGCCGCGCGGCCTGCCTTGAACCCCTCGCCGAAAAACACGTTCTCGATTTGACCCTCGCCGGACAAGATCAAACCATCTGGCAGTATATGCCCTATGGCCCCGTTGACTCGGAAGAGCGGATGCGCTGGCTGGTGAATGAATTATTGGGGCGGCAAGCCAAAGGCATGGACTTGCCCTTTGCTGTGATTCAGCAAGCAACAGGCCGGGCGGTGGGGATGACGCGCTATATGGATATCCAGGAGCCTAACCGGGGCCTGGAAATTGGCGGGACGTGGTATAGCCCGGCCACTCAGCGTACGGCGGTGAACACCGAGTGTAAATATATGTTGCTGGGTTATGCGTTCGAAAAGCTGGACTATATCCGCGTGCAGATTAAAACCGACCTGCGGAATGAGCGTTCGCAGAAAGCCATCGAGCGCATTGGCGCGACCCGGGAAGGTGTGCTCCGTAACAATATGATCATGCCCGACGGCTACATCCGCAGTTCGGTTTATTACAGCGTTTTGGCGGCGGAGTGGCCCGGGGTGAAAGCCCGGTTGGAAGACAAACTGGGCTATCAATTTCCAGTCGCCAGTCGTCAGTAGCCAGACAATCGGCTATGTTGATTGACCTTCCCCAAGTCCGCGCGCGGGTGGCGCAGATTGTTGTGCAGTTTGCCGACCCGCTTAAGTGCCGCGCCAGCATCCATGCCTTGCTCGTGGATTATTCGGATCACTCCCTTCGCGCCAGCCAAAAACTTACTGATAATTCCGTGGGCAATCGGCTCAAAACGCCCGCGCCTGTAGTGCGGCAGATCGTGATGGGATTGCGGCAACCCGCGCGGGCGGCGCCCCAGACCGCGCTCGAGTTATCTAAAGGCTTATGGGCCGCCGGTTCCCGCGAGGAGCGCCGACTGGCCGCCGAGGTGCTGGGCTTCATTGCCCCCACCCGGCCGGCCGAGGCGTTGGCGCTCATCGAAGGGTGGTTGCCCGAAATCGAAAGCGCCGACACGGCGACCGCGTTGGCCGAGCAGGGTCTGGCCCCGCTGGCCCTAGCTGACCCCGGCGCGCTGATGCAAAACGCGCTCAAGTGGGCCACGCATCCGCTCAAATGGATTCGGCGTTTTGCGCTGGCCGCCATCCTGCCGCTGACGAAGGATAAAACGTGGGACGATGTGCCCGGCGCTTTGAGCGTGGTGCGCGTGACCATGGATGACCCGGAGCCGGAAATCCGGCAGGCCGTGCGCGATGTGCTGGCGGCCCTGCTCCCGCACAGTCCCGCCGAGGTCAACCTTTTTTTGCGCGAACAGGCGGCGCGGTCGAGCACCAACGCGCATCTCATCGCCCGCTCGTTGCTCACCAAACTCACGCCTCAAGACCAGGCCGACCTGATTAAGGTCATGCGAAC
>CAYUFY010000182.1:0-10333 GCA_964443795.1 uncultured Anaerolineales bacterium
GAAAACCATTTTATCTTGCCAGAAGGAGTAGGGTGGAATTTTGCGGTTGCTGAAAAAAAGCCACCCCAAGCCCCTGTAGCACGCCCTACGGTGAATTATGACCCGCTCTCAATAGAGTCATAATTTCTTAACTCACCTTACGCACTGTCATGCCCGCGTGCCTTTGGCGGGCATCCAGCCGGGCAATTTACAAACGTGACGGGAGGCCCGCTACGAGCATGCGGGCATGACCAGCACCACAAATTGCGTAAGGTGAGTTATTAACACCGGCGCGGGTGTGTAAATCCAGCCTAGATTATGCTCTGTCCCTGAAGAGAGTCAAACCGCATGGCTAACGCCCATAAAAAATTGACGTAAGCTAATCGAAATTGATCGTCCCGCGACACCGAAAAAATTTATCACGCTGGTCAAAATGACAGTTGACATCAAAGTTGAAGGTGACGAATTGGCCGCTGACCTGATGTTGACAAGCGGCGGGCGTGAGAACGTGGGCGCGCAATATGCGTTGCCCAACAGTTTGGGTTTTGGCGTCCCTGAAGCGCTGTGGGTTTTAGCCCACCAGTTAAGGATGATGTGCGATAATCAAAATCTTATTTATGGCACACCCCATGTCTGTAACTCGGTCTGATCATGCGCAGGCGGTATTGGCGACGGTATTGTATTACGATCTTTTCGATTACCCGCTGACGCCCGCTGAAGTCTTGCGTTTTGGGCATGCCACTGCCGACCGTCTGCCGTTAACCCTAGCCGACACTCAACTTGAAAACGCGGGGTGGGTGACCCACGCGGGGGTTTTGTTTCTGCCCGGGCGGGCCGAATTGCCGGCCCGCCGCAACGCCCTGGCGCTTAGCTCGGTGCGCAAATTTCAGCGCGCCCGGCGCGTGGCCGGGTATTTGCAGAGCGTGCCCTATGTGCGCTTTATCGGCGTGACCGGTTCGCTGGCCATGCAGTGCGCGGCCCCGGAAGACGATATTGATTTTCTAATCGTCACTGCCGCCGACCGGGTCTGGCTGACGCGTGCCCTCGTGCTAAGCCTGCTGTGGGTGTTGGGCGTTAAACGCGCCGACAACAAGGCCCACCAGCATCCCAATAAAATCTGCGCGAATATTTTTGTGGCGGAGGATGGGTTGACGTTCCCCGACCAATCACTCTTTATCGCGCATGAATTTTGTCAGATGGTGCCGCTCTGGGGGCAAGCGTGCTATACGCGCTTCGTGGCGGCGAACGCGTGGGTGCGCGAGTTTTTGCCGCAGTGGTCGCCCACCACCACCGGGGACCAGCGGGTGTGGCGGGCCGTGCAACGGCTGGGGGAATGGCTACTCGCGCCCTGGGCCGCCAACTTGGAGCGCTGGGCCGAGCGCCAGCAACGCCACCGCATTCAGCGCAAACACGCGCACGGGCATAATCCCAATGTGCGCCTGGCGCCGCGCCAATTGCGCTTTCACCCGCGTGATTTAGCGCCGTGGGTGGCGCAAACCTATGCGGAACGCTGGCGGCAGTTAAGTGAACCCCATGGTTGAGGTGCTGTTGGGTCATTCGTATTTTCTGCGCTTCGACCCAAAACTCTGGAGCGAAATGCGCCCATATCCTCCACTGGGGACATTGTATGCGGCGGGATACGCGCGCGCGCAGGGTTATACCGTGGCCGTGTTTGATGCCATGCTGGCCGAGTCGGAAGCCGAGTGGGCCTCCGCGCTCGCCGCGCATCAGCCGCGCTTTGCGGTGCTGTTTGAAGATAACTTCAACTATCTGAGCAAAATGTGTTTGTTGCGAATGCGCCAGGCCGCGCACACCATGATTGGGATGGCAAAAGCGCGCGGTTGTTGCGTAATCGTGGCGGGCGCGGATATGACCGATCATCCCGACCTGTATCTCGCGGCGGGCGCGGATTATGTGATTCGCGGCGAAGGCGAAGCGACTTTGGTGGAGTTGCTCAACGCGGTCAGTCACGTTCCACCCGCCGACGCCCGGTCTATTGCCGGGGTAATGTCCGGGATGCCGACTCCGTTCGTCCCCCGCGCCACCCTGCGGGACCTGGATGAACTGCCGGCCCCCGCCTGGGACTTGATCAATCTCGATCAATATCGCGCGGTGTGGCGCGCCCGGCATGGCTATTTCTCATTGAATTTGGTCACGACGCGCGGGTGTCCCTATCATTGCAACTGGTGCGCCAAGCCGATTTGGGGCCAACGCTACGCGGCGCATTCGCCCGAGCGCGTGGCCGCTGAGATGACGCAACTCAAAGCCTGGGGCGCGGAACATATTTGGTTCATGGATGATATTTTCGGCTTGCAACCCCAGTGGTTGGACCGCTTTGCGGACGCGGTGCAAGCCGCGCGCTTGCCGTTCAAGTGTTTGCTCCGCGCGGATTTGGTGACGGAAGCCGCTGCGCAGACGTTAGCCCGCGCCGGGTGCCAAACCGTGTGGCTGGGCGCGGAATCGGGATCGCAAAAAATTTTGGACGCGATGGAGAAAGGCCAAACTGTCGCTGAGATTGAGCGCGCGACTCAGCGCTTACGCGCGCAGGGTATTCGGGTGGGTTTCTTTTTGCAGTTTGGGTACCCGGGCGAAACGTGGCACGATATTGGCCTGACCCGCCGCTTGGTGCGCGGGGCGCGCCCGGATGAGATTGGCATTTCGGTGTCGTATCCATTGCCGGGCACCAAATTTTTTGCGCGCGTGCAGGCCGAATTGGGCGCTCAACAAAATTGGGTTGACTCGGACGATTTGGCGCTGTTGTATCGCGGCCCATTTCCGTCCGAGTTCTATCGAGTGCTATATCGTCTGCTACATGCCGAGTTTGCGCTGGTGACGCGCGGGCATTGGCCCGCGTTGGCACGCTGGGCGCTGAGCCGCTGGCAATTGCAACGCTACTTATGATTGATTTCGAGGCGATTGAGCGCGGCTTCTCCCGCAAAGCCGCTGAGTACGACGCGTATGGCGCGCGGCACCCCGCGATTCAGTGGACCCGCCGCCAAGTGCGCGACCAGGTGTTGCGCCTGGCCCCGCCCGCCGGGCACATTCTGGAACTCAACGCGGGTACCGGCGATGATGCGCTGTTTTTGGTGCACCAGGGCTTGCGGGTACACGCCTTGGATTTGGCGGCGGGCATGGTGGCCGCGATGCAGGCCAAGATTGCGGAGCATCACTGTGAAGACCGCTGGCAGGCGGAGCAAGGCTCGTTCACCGATTTAGCGCATTTGCCTTCCCACGCCTACGACTTGGTGTTCTCAAATTTCGGCGGCCTGAATTGCATCCCCGATCTGCACCCCGTGGCGGCGGCCTTGCCGCGTTTGCTCAAGCCTACGGGCTATGTGGTGTGTGTGGTGATGCCGCCCATTTGTCCCTGGGAATTAGCGCAAATTTTTCGGGGACGGTGGCGCGTGGCCTGGCGGCGCGTGCGCGGCCAAACCCGCGCCCAGTTGGCTGGCGCGGAGTTCATGACCTATTACTTCACCCCGCAGGCGGTGCAACGCGCCTTCGGCCCGGCCTTCGAACGGGTGGGCCTGCAAAGTCTCTCGCTCTTCAGCCCGCCCGCGTTTATGGATGGTTTTCCGCATCACTGGCCACGTTTGTTTCACTGGCTCACCCGGCTCGACGCGCGCTTCACGGCCCACGCGCCATTCAATCAAATGGGGGATTTCGTCATTTCAATTTTTCGTTACCGTGGCTAAGTCGGTCCGCTATCTATCGGCCCCACCCCAACCGGGCGAGGCCCTCTATCAGCGCGTGCGCGACCGGGAAGGCCGCCACTACACCGATGCCGAGGTGCGCCGCCTGCCCGATTTACCAGCGCCCCACCCCTTGGCCGCCGAATGGCGTCAGCGGTCGGCTACCTTAAAGTTACTCAAGCACCACTTCCGCCAACGCTCTCACCCAATACGGATTATGGACTTCGGTTGTGGTTGCGGGTGGCTCACGCATCATCTCGCGCAATTGCCGCACACTCAAGTATGGGGCGTAGATGTCAACGCGTTGGAACTCGAACAAGCCGCGCGCGTGTTCCCCGACGCCCCCAACCTCACCTGGGTCTACGCCGATGTGCAAACCGCCGCTTGGGATGAAGCCCCGTTCGATGACATCGTGTTAGCCAGTGTCATTCAATACTTCGCGGATTTGCCCACTCTCCTGAGGCGCTTGCGGCGGTGGCTCGCCGCCGAGGGGACCTTGCACATCGTGGACAGCCCCTGGTATGCGCCCGCTCACCTCGCCGCCGCCCGTGCGCGTTCAGCCCAATACTACACCGCGCTCGGCTTCCCGGAAATGGCGAACGCCTATCACCATCACACCCTGGCCGAACTCGCGCCATTTGCACCGCGCATCAATTACAACCCGCATGGCTGGGCAGGACAACTCCAACGCCTCATGGGACAACCAACTCCGGCCTTTATGTGGGTGCAATGCGCTTAACCATCGTCTCCCCTTTTCCGCCCGAAATCTCCGGCATTGGTCAATACGGCTGGCACCTCGCCGAGCGTTTGGCTCACCACGAAGGCTTCGAGTCGGTGACGGTGCTCACCGGGCGCAATCCACAGTATGCCCAGGCGCCATCCGCCAACGGCCTGACGGTGCGCTACGGTTGGGAACGGGATTCGCTCCCATCATTAATGCGCTTGTGTGCGTTACTCCGCGCCACGCCCGCCGAGGTCATCTGGTTCAACGTTGGCTTTACCATGTTCGGCGCTTCGCGGTGGATGAATGTCGGCGGCTTGCTGAGTGTGATGCTGGTGCGCCAGTGGCGTGTCCCGCTCGTCGTGACCCTGCACGAAATTTTTGAACCGACGGCGATGCCCGCGCTCGGCGTCGGTTATGGCGCGCTGACCCACTGGGGCGGCCAATGGACCACCCGCCTGCTTCTGCAAGCCGATGCCGTGTGCGTCCCCTTGCGCGGCCATTGGGAACAGCTACGGCGTTATCCCGCGCGCAATCTCCAATATATCCCACATGGGCTATTCACCGAACCCCAGCAACTCCCTTTCCCCACCGACGCGGCGCCCGCCGAGATTTTGTTCTTCGCGAGTTACGCGCCCTCCCGCGGCATTGACGTATTGCTCCAAGCCTTCGCGTTAGTGAAAGCGCAATTCCCCCACGCCACACTGACGTTGGCGGGTAGCGACCATCCCCGGTTCCCCGGCTACCGCGCGGCCCTGCAACAACGCCAGCCCCACGCGGCGGTTTGGCTCGGCGCGCAAACCGAAGCGGAATTAGTGACCCGCTTTGCGCGGGCGCGCGTGGTCGTGTTGCCGTATCGTGCCACGACGGGCACCTCCTCCGTGATGTTACGCGCCGCCGCGTTAGGTCGCCCGATGGTCGCCAGCGATTTACCCGCCCTGCGCCACACCGCCGCTGAAGCGGGTGTGCACTTGCATTTTGTGCCGTCAAATAACGCACCCGCGTTAGCCGAAGCCATATTGACATTGTTGCGTGACCCCGCGCAACAACACGCGCAAGCGGCAGACAATGTACGGGCAGTAGGCCCCCTGGCGCCACACCACACGAGCCGCCGCTACGCCGAGATTTTGCGCCAGGTGGCGCGCCGCGCATGAAATCAAAAATCGGCTTGTCGGGTTGGGCCTTGCTGTTCAATGCGCCGTTTGTAGTGTGGCACGCCCACCGCCTGGCCTACGACACCTACACGCACATTTTTCTGGCTGACCATTATCGGCAAGCGTGGTGGAGCCAGTGGGAGCCACGGTGGTACCTGGGCTTCTCGATGGCGTCGTATCCGCCGCTCGCGCATCAACTCATCGCGCTGGTATCACTCCCCATCACTCAACTCATCGCGTGGGTCGCGCCTGCGCCCGAAGAATTTGTTGGCGAGTTTCGCTGGGCCAGCGAAGAAACCGCCTATGTGCTGATTTTGCTCACCGTGCTGATGCTGTTACCCCATGCCATGCGCGCGTTTGCCACCCCGCTCGTCGGCCAACGCGCCGCCGACAATGTGGCGTGGCTCAGCCTGTTCACGCCCGCCCTCGCCTTGAGCGCGTGGACTTTCGGGCAATTGCCCATGTTGATGGCGACCCTGTGGTTGCTCTGGGCCTGCGCGTATGGCGCGCGTTTTCTGCGCTTCGGCGCACCGCGCGATTTGTTGCTCGCCGTGCTTCTGGCGGGACTGCTGGCGGTCACCCATCACGGCGCCTTTTTGCTCGCGCCGGGGTTGGGGGGCGCGGTCGTGCTCGCGCAGTTTAAACATTTACGTCAGCGCTTCACACGGTTGGCCCTGTGGGTCGGGTTATCGGCTGGGACAGTTTGGCTCTTGCTCCTGCCCTTTTTAGATTGGAGTCGCGGGCAAGTTCTACAAACCGCCATCCCGCATTCGAGCCGGGATAATTTTTTCCTAAATCCGGAGGCCCTGGGGCTGTTCTTCGCGCCGATGTATGGCAGTCTGCTGTTCGGCCTACCTATACTCGGCCGATGGGCCTGGCGCAAAGCCCGCTGGCGCGCTGTGGCCGGCGCCGGCTTTGGCCTGTTCGTGTTTGGCCTGGGCGGCACCACGCCCCTGCCCCGCTGGGTGTTTGGCGTGGGGTGGGCCTGGCTAACTTATGACCGCTTTGCCCTGGGCGCGGCGCTGATGCTGATCTTGCCGCTCGGGGTGTGGTTGCGGCGCGCCTCACCCCGGGCCGCGCGCCTGTTCGTTAGCACGCTCATCGTCAGCGCTTATCTGGCGGGCGGCATTAGCGTATGGAACCAACTGCAACCCGCCACCATTGACCTGCGGCCTTTGATCCGATTTCTGGATGAACCCGCGCAACGACCCTATCGCTATCTCACGCTGGGGTTTGGCGAACAATTCGCCAAACTCTCGACCCTCACGACAAACGGCTCACCCGATGGCAACTACCACACCGCACGCGCTTTGCCCGAACTGCGCGCCAGCGGCCTCGGCGCGCTCGATGGCGCGGTGTGGACGCCAGCAGGCGCGGACGCGCTCAGTCCCTTTTTACAGCGCGCCAATGCATACGGCCTGCGCTGGATTTTTGTGAATCATTCCGCCTATGCGGCGGTGTTGCAAAAAATGGGGTGGGTCTATCGCTTTGATGTGGGTCAGGTGCAAGCGTGGGAAAAAGCCGATGTGCCGCCCGCTAAAATTTTGCCACCCCAAAGCCAGCGTCTGGTGGCGATTTGGTGGGGTGGCGCGCCGCTGAGCCTGTTGCTCACCCTCGGCGGGGCGGCGTTGTGGCACGGGCGCAAACGCTGGCGCACGCTCCTCCGTTGGGTCCGGTATATCGCGCTGGGCGGGTGGTTCATCACGCTTTGGGTGTGGTGGGTGCATATCGCCCAACAAGGCACCATCCCGGATTTATATTTCACTTATCAAAGCGTTCTGGTGTATGGCAGTGATGTCTTGGCCATCAGCCTGTTAGGCCTCTGGGGGCTTGACCACATCACGACTGCAAAACGCCGCCTTTTTACGGGGCAACCACATGAGTGGCTTTTCCTGGCTTTGTTCGGGTGGTGCGCGTTATCAGCGTTTCAATCATCAAGCCCCGCCTTGACGCTCGGCTTTCTCGCGCATGGGGGTTTGCTCATCGCCATGTATTGGTTGTTGTGCCGCGTGCGGATCGCGCCGGGTTTTCTCGCGTGGCTGGGCGGCGGCCTCATCCTCTGGCAGGCCACCGTCGCCCTCCGGCAGGTGTTAACCCAAACTTCCACGCGCGGACTCCAAAATCTGTATCTCTATTGGCCGGGCATCATCGCCGCCACCACACGGGGCGCGAGCGTAGTGGGCACGACGCTAGGCGGACGCTGGTTACGCGCCTATGGCACCTTGCCACATCCCAATCTCTTGGGTGGCGCGCTGTTGGTGCTCTTAGGTATGGTGGGCGCGGTCTTTATACGCACCGGGCAACGGCGCTGGTTGATTAGCGTGCTATTGGGCGCGAGTGGGCTTATGCTTACTTTTTCGCGGTCAGCCTGGGTGGCGGGGCTGGTGGCCTTGGGCTGGCTGTGGTTCACCGCGCCCCCGGCCGCACAACAGCGGGTTAAACAACTGGTCTTAGCGAGCGGCCTGGCCTTTGTGGTGACCGCCCTACCCCTCCGCGATTACCTGTTTACGCGCGCCACCGGATTCGCCACGCCCGCCGCGAACTTCGAGTTCACCTCCACCGTTGAGCGCCTGCTTCAATTGCAAGTGGGTTTAGGCGTTGTGCAACAGCATCCATTTTTCGGTGTGGGCGCGGGTACGTTGCCCCACTGGTTGGCGCTGAACCCGCCGATTGGGCGCCGCATCCCGTTTCAGCCGATTCACTTTTTACCATTACACATCGCCGCAGAGGTGGGGCTTCCCGGCGGCCTGCTGGCGCTATTGGGGGTGGCGGCTCTGATTTACGAATTGTGGCGGCGCAGGCGGGGGGCTACCGGGGCACACGCCTTATGGGGCGGTCTGGTATTAGGATTATTGACCATCACGCTCTTTGACCATTATTGGTGGACGACGCCGCCCATGGGAATGTTACTCGTGTTCACGTTAGCGCAATGGCGTTCCGAAGGTCGCCAATTTCAGGAAAAAATCATGACTGAACAGTCATCCCTCAGTCAGACTCGAGTACAATAGCCTAAGTTGCCCGCGCTTAATTTTTCAAGTCTGCCTCCCTTGTTTCATCGTCTCCCCCTTCCCACCCCTTTCCCCGTCGGCCCGGTCAACGTCTATCTCGCCGAGGGCGACCTGCTCACGCTGATAGACACCGGCCCCAAACATCCCGACACCCTGGCCGCGCTGGAAGCGGGCCTGGCCCAACACGGTTATCGCATCGAAGACCTGCGCCGCGTCCTCATCACCCACGTCCATGTTGACCACTTCGGGCTGTGCGGACAAATCGTCGCGCGCTCGGGCGCGGAAGTGTTGACGCATACCTCCAACCTGCCCTGGCTCCCCGACTACTCCGCCGAGCGTGCCCGCCACCGTGATTTCTACTACCAGATTTGGCAGGAGGCGGGTGTGCCCGCCGACATGATTCAGGCGATGGAAACCAGCGGCGGGAGTCTGGCCCGGTGGGCCGACCCGGTTCCGCACGCGCGCGGGCTAACCGAAGGGGATACCGTTTCCCTGGCGGGCGCGGATTGGAGCGTGTACCACACCCCGGGGCATGCGGGCGGCCTCATCTGCCTGTGGGAAGCCAACAGTCGCACGCTCCTCGCCAACGATCATTTCATACGCGATATTTCCTCCAACCCCATCGTCGAACCCTCGCCGCTCATCAACGGCCCGCGCCCCAAACGCCTGGTCGAATATATCTTTCACATGCAACGCATGGCCGCGCTCGAACCCCGGCAAGCATTATCGGGGCACGGCGCGGTGGTGGAAGATGTGCCCGGCCTCGTGCGGCAACGGCTGGCCTTTCACAAACGCCGCGCCCAAAAAATTTTAGACATGCTCGACGCGCCCAAGACCCTATGGGAGCTCACGCAACCCATCTTTCCCAAACTCAAAGGCCCACTCGATTATGTGTTGGGCCTCTCCGAAGTTTTGGGGCATTTGGATTTACTGGAGGCCGAGGGGCAGGCGCGGGGCGTGAAAACCGGCGAGGTAGTGAAATGGCAACCCGCCTGAAAAAAGCGCTCCTGCTGATTGCCGTAATCTTCACCGCCTGTGGCCCACGCCCAACCGTTACCCCGCCCGCGCCGACCACCCCACCCCTCACACCCACCTTGCCCGCCGTCACCGGCCAACCCCAAGACCTGATTATCCAACTGGAAGATTTACCCTCCGGCTTTGTGATGGCCGGCGAAGAAGGCAGTAGTGGCAATGGGTATAGCCGCATCTATCTGCAACCCGAGGCTTTACAGCCCTCCAGTTCTGCCAACCTCGTAGGTGTCATTGCCAATTTCAACCTCGCGCCCGACATGGCAACGGCGCGGGAACAATTCAGCGCCCAACCTATGGACATCGCCACCATTGCACAGGATGTGCAAGCCACCATGGGAAGCGCGGGCAATGTGGAGGTTCAACCCGAGACGGTCAGCGTGCCCGGGGCCGACGCAGTGGCCGCCTTTCGGGTGCGCTATGCCATCGGCGGGACGCCCCTGCTCGAATATCGTTACCGCCTGCGGGTGGGCAACGCGTTGGTGAATTTGATTGTGACAGCAACGGAGGGGGAAGAAGCCAATGTGCGGGAGCAGGCATTGGGCCTGGTTCAAAAACAAGTGGAGCGGATTAACGCGGCGCGGCAGTGAACGTGCGGGCGCGGATTAAACAGAACTCGGAGTTCTTGGAGAACTCCGAGTTCTTTGATTAAAACGAGCGGCGCACTTTCGCAAAGCGAGTGCGTAGCTTGTTTTTTGTAACCGTTCAGATGGTGGTGAGATTAGGCCGTAACCTTTGTCATGTTCGGCA
>CAYUFY010000183.1:0-10248 GCA_964443795.1 uncultured Anaerolineales bacterium
GCCTCGGTCACCTTCCCCAGTGGCAAGGTCGTCAGCTTCGGTGGCAAGGATGCCGATGGCGCCTGGGTCGCAGATGATGCCAACTTGTGCATTGCCTGCCACCAAGGCCGCGAGTCCACCACCAGTGTCACGGTCGCCTTGCGCGGCAAAGACCCCGACACCGTGGACGCCAAAGTCAGCTTCAAGAACATGCACTACTTCGCCGCTGGCGCCGCCAAGTTCGGCACCGATGTCAAGGGCTGGTATGAGTATAAAGACCAGACCTACAACGGCGAATTCATGCACTTCGATCTCGGCCCGACCAAATGCACCGAATGCCACGATGTCCACAAGCTGACCGTGCAAGTGGACACCTGCGCCGACTGCCACAAGGCCGTGAAGACGGTGGAAGATTTGGCGGATGTCCGCGCCAAAGACGATGCCGACTTCGACGGTGATGGCAACGTGGACGAAGGTATCAAGGGCGAGATTGAAACCATGCAAGAAGCCCTGTGGGCCACCATGGATGCCTATTCTGTAGAGAAGGCCGGAGTACACATTATTTACAGCGCCAGTGCCTACCCGTACTTCTTCCTGGACAAGGACGGCGACGGCAAGATTGACAAGAACGACAAGGGCGCGAACATCAACTACAACGGCAACTGGACGCCGCGCTTGATGCAAGCCGCCTTCAACTACCAGGCCGCCGCCAAAGACCCCGGCCAGTTTGCCCACAACGGCCAGTATGTGGTCCAGGTCCTGTACGATAGCATCAATGACCTCGGCGGCGATGTGAGCAAGATGACCCGGCCCGAAGCCCCGGCCAAGTAATTCCTCAACCACCCCGGCCAACGCCCTCGGCGTGGCCGCATAACGACCAAAAAGCCGGAGGCTTCATCGCCTCCGGCTTTTTTTGCGCCTTATTCAAAAAACTCCGGTAGTGGTAACAAAGTAAGTGATGGTGCGCTAGACCTGTCAGGTGGGCGCATTCGGCACTCGAAAAAAACAGCGTTTTGCGGCGCCCACCTGACAGGTCTTTCAAATTCATCCCTTACAAAGTTTCCACTACCAAAACTCCAGCCCCGGCCACGGTTGCGCTTTCGTCGCTCTCACCCAGGCTTCGGCGCCGAGGCTTTGACCGCGCCCGCGCGGGCGCCGCTCACCCCGCGCGCCACGATGGCCCCCAGCACAATCAGCCCCCCGGTCAGCGCCAGCGGCCCGGGCGTTTCCCCCAACACCCAAAACACCCAGATCGGATTCAAAATCGGCTCCAGCGTCAGGATGAGCGTGGCCTCCAGCGCCGGCACCCGCTGGATGGCGATGGTGTACAGCACAAACGATAACCCGATTTGAAACACGCCGAGGTAAAGAATGCTACCGGCGTTCGCCAGCGTCCACGTCTCACCCAACAAAGCGGGCAGGCCAATGGCAATGCTGATGAAGTTGCCGAGCAAAATGGCGCGGGCGGGTTCGCCGATGGCCGGCCCGCGCATACACACCATGGTCCCCGCCAGCGCCACCCCGCTAATCATGGCCAGCACGTTGCCATACATCCCGGTCAGACTCAGTCGGTCGCCAAAGAACAAAACCAGCCCCACCAAAATGACCGGCATCCACACCCAATCGGCGCGTTGCGGGCGCTCGCCGAGCAACCAATACGCCAGCAAGATGACGTAGATGGGCGCGGTGTATTGCAAAAAGATGGCGTTGGCCGCGGTGGTGAGTTTGGTGGCGGTGATAAAGAACAACTGCGCGCCCACATAACACAGCGCCGCCGCCACCTGCCAGCGGTTCACCGGCCACGGCCAGCGCCGCAAATAAATCAAAAAGACCCCGCTCGACACCATGCTCCGCGCGCTGAGAATGGCCAGCGGCGACCAGGCGATGAGTTTGACGAACAAGCCGCTACTGCTCCATAACAAGGCGGTGAGCATGAGAAAGATGACCGCGCGGCGATGGGAAAATGAAGGCATGGGCAAGGGTCTCCGGCCATCATTATACGCAACGCCGGCGGCCCCGGGGCCACGCCCCCGCGTGGGAGCGGATTAGCAGGAGTCTGAAATCCAGAACCGCCCTGCTCCTATGTTTCTGCCGCAAGGCCAGCGACCCGCCGGATGGATGGATGACTCAGCATGACATCACTTGTTGAGGATAACCACAAGCGATTTAAGAAGCATTCGCTTAGAGTGCGTCTGAAAATTCAGACTCTACTCTGTTTGTCATGCTGAGGCGCGTTCTTCACAAAGTGGCCGAAGCATCTCTACCTCTGCTGTAGAGACCCTTCGCTTTGCTCAGGGTTACAAACATAGACCGATTATTGGTAGTGGTAACAAAGTAAGTGATGGTGTGCTAGACCTGTCAGGTAGGCGCATTCGGCACTCGAAAAAAACAGCATTTTGCGGCGCCCACCTGACAGGTCTTTCAAATTCATCGCTTATAAAGTTACCACTACCCGATTATTCAAACGCACTCTTAGATACAATGTCATGCTGAGCGAAGCATCTCTACGGTGGCTCTATGGTGCGCTTATCCAAGGTAGACGTGAAGCGCCTCGCTTCGCTCGGGGTGCAGACCCCAAAGCGATTTAAGAAACACTCGCTTTCACCTTCCCCGGCCCCTGCCTAATCCGCCGCTTCAACACTTCCAAGTCACCCGGGTGGGCGAAAAATAATTTCCAAATCGCCTCCACCCACCAGGTCACTCCGGCCTCGGCGTAGGGGCGCACGAGGTCGGCGGCGCGGGCGGGGTCGTCGCCGGGGGTGTCGCTTTCCAGCACAATCTCAAACGGGCGGTCAGTGGGGGCCAGGTCTTTAATGGCGCGGATGTCATCGGGCGTGAGGCCCAGCGCGAAAGTGTTGCCGCCATCGGTCAGGCCCGTTTTGAAAGGCAACACCCCGTCCCACTGCAACGCCCGGCGCATGGATTTCATGCGCGGCCACGCGCCCACCACCCACACGGGGATGCGCGGCGTTTGCGCGGGCGTGGGCAAAAAAGTCATCTCGTCCATTTGGTAATGTTGACCCGCGAAACTGAAGGGTTGCCCGCGCCACAAGCCGTTGAGAATGGCGAGGCTTTCATCCAGCCGCCCGGCGCGGGCCCGGCGATCCAACGGTTCGCCCACTTTGGAGAATGCGCCATCGTCCACCGCGCCGAGGCCCACCGGGAGCACCAGTCGCCCGCCCGAGAGCCGATCCAATGTGACGGTTTCGCGTGCCACCTTCCACGGGCGGCGGCGCGGGAGGGGCAAAATCATCGGGCCGAACAATATGCGCTCGGTCGCCAGCGCCATCGCGGTCAGCGCAATCCACGGGTCACAGAAACCGTCGAGGCGCGGGTCGGGCAGGGGCACGTGCACGCTATCCCACACAAACACCGCGTCCCAGCCCGCGTCTTCGGCCAGGCGCGCCAGGTCGGCCAGCACGCGCGCGTCACTGCACACCCCGGTGTTCGGCAAATCGAGAGCAAAGCGCATGGTTATCTCCTTATCGCTTAGCAGATTGTAGTATCATAATCCTGACATCTCCTGTCAGGGAAAAAATCATGCGCGCTGATCGCTTACTGTCCATCCTGCTCCAACTCCAATCCAAACCCCGCCACACCGCGCAGGAACTCGCGGCCCAACTCGAAGTCTCCGAACGCACCATCTATCGCGATATCGAAGCGCTCAACAACGCCGGCATCCCGGTGTACACCCAGACCGGCATGAGCGGCGGGATTTTTATGGATGAGCACTACCGGCTGGCCCTGAGCGGGCTCGCGCCCGACGAGGTGCGCGCGCTGTTCATCCCCAGCGGGAGCGGCCCGCTCGACGATTTGGGGCTGGCCCAGGCGGCCGCGACCACCCTGCTGAAACTGCGCGCCGCCCTGCCCGCGCGCGGCCGCGACGAAGCCGAGCGCTTGCGCCAGCGCATTTACATTGACCCGGTGGGCTGGTTGCAAGCGGCGGAACCCACGCCGCATTTGGCGGTGTTGCAACAAGCCGTGTGGGAAGACCGCCGCATCCACGCCACCTACGCGCGCGCCGATGGCGAGACCTCGCACCGCCAGATCGAGCCGTATGCGCTCGTCGCCAAATCCAATGTTTGGTATGTGCTGGGGAAACAGGAGGAAGCCGACCTGCGCACTTTCCGCGTCTCGCGCTTCCACGAGGTCAGCCTCACCCCCGAGCGGTTTGCCCGCCCCGCCGATTTTGATCTGGCGGCCCACTGGCAACAAACCGCGCAGACGTTTGAACAACAATTATTGGAGGGGCAATTCCCCTGTGAGGTCAAAGTGCGGGTGCATCCGCGCTCGTTGTGGTATTTCGCCAATTCGCTCAGCGGGCGCTACGACCAACTGGCCGAGCCTGACCCGGCCAACTGGCCGCATTTGCAGATGACCTACCCCTCGCGGGATGCGGCGCAAATGAGCGTGCTGGCCCTCGGCGCGGATGTGGAAATCCTGGCGCCCGCCGAACTGCGCGAGAAAATTGTGGGGGCCGCGCGCGGGTTGGAGGCGCTGTATCAAAAAACGTAGGCCCCCCAACGGGTTTAATAACCGGGCATCAATCAATCGGCTTGCAAATAAGCCACTAAAGAGGCCGCATCGGAACCCTGCGCGATTTCCCCGCCGCCCATGTCGCCGCCATAAGCCACCTGCCACGCCTGCACGGTCAGGCCGGCTGATTGGATGACGGCGAGAATGAACCCGGTCTCCCCATACCGGCCGCCCGCCAGAATATTGCGGACGGTGAGTTCGTGGTCGCAGACTTCAATCTCCCCGTAATACCAGATGTTTTCCCGGCTGGCGCTCGCCTGCTGGGCCACCAAGCGATCATAAGTGTGCTGGTCGAGGTAGTGGGTATAAAGGGTATGCGCCGCCCGCCGCTGGGCGTCAAAAAAATCCGGGGTGGGCGCAAAGTTGGGCGGGAGATGCGCGCGCACCACGCCCGCGAGGTGTTCCGCCTCCCCGGCGGCAAACCGGGCGGTGAAAATATAATCCGGCCCCTGCCCCGCCTGCTCAATTTCCCAGAACCACTCGCGGCTTTGACGCATAGCGCCCATTTTAGCGCACAACCCGTCCGGGGAGTGGCATGCTAGACCTATCAGGTGGGTGCGCTCGACACTCGGAAAAACAAGCGGTTTGCCGTACCCGCCCGACCGGTCTCTCGACCAGCGTAGTATAATGACACCATTACCTTACAAAAGGAAGTTGCCATGGCCGACCCGCGCGTCACCCGCCTTGCCCACACCCTCGTTGATTATTCCGTGAACGTCCAACCCAAACAGAAAGTCGCCATTAGCGGCTCAATTCTGTCCGTGCCGCTCATTCAAGCCATTTATCAACGGGTGATGGAGCGTGGTGCCTATCCGGTCGTCCTCCCCACCGTCCCCGGCCTGGAAGAGATTTTATATAGCCAAGCCAACGATGACCAACTGACCTACATCTCCCCGGTGGATGAACTCGTGCGGGGCACCTTTGATACGCTCATCAGCGCCGGGGGCACGGTTAACACGCGCGCCCTGAGCGGCATTGACCCGGCGCGCCTGAGCAAACGCCGGGCGGCGCTGGCGCCCTTGACCAAAACCTTCATGGAACGCTCAGCCTCCGGCGCGCTCAAATGGACCCTGACCAACTACCCCACCGATGCCTCCGCCCAGGACGCCGAAATGAGCCTGCACGATTACGAAAACTTTGTTTATGGCGCGTGCCATGTAGCTGGCGACGACGACCCGGTGGCCTACTGGCAAACGGTCCAAGCCGAGCAAAACCGCCTGGTGAACTGGCTTAAAGGCCATGACCGCCTGGTTGTGCGCGGCCCGAACATTGACTTGTCACTCTCAATTAAAGACCGCACTTTCCTCAACGCCGATGGCACCCGCAATATGCCCGACGGCGAAATCTTCACCGGCCCGGTGGAGGATTCGGTGAACGGCTGGGTGCGGTTCACCTATCCGGCCATCTTTAGCGGACGCGAAGTGGATGGCGTGGAAATTCACTTTGAAAACGGCCGGGCGGTTAAGGCCACGGCCCAAAAGAACGAAGCCTTTCTCCTCAGCACGCTCGATACCGACGCTGGCTCGCGCACGCTGGGCGAATTCGCCATTGGCACGAACTTTGGCATCACCCAATTCACACGCAACATCCTCTTCGATGAAAAAATCGGCGGCACCTTGCACATGGCCTTTGGCGCGGGTTACCCCGAAACCGGCAGTAAAAACCAATCCGGCCTGCACTGGGACATGATCTGTGATATGCGTGTGGACAGTGAATTAACGGTGGATGGGGAATTGTTCTACCGGAACGGGGAGTTTAAAGTTTAGCGAAGCCGCCAGGGGCTTTATTGGTGCGGGTAGTCATGGATCCCATCACCCTCTTCCACAACAAGAAAATCGTGCTGGGTGTCACCGGCTCCATTGCCGCCTATAAAGCCGCCGACCTCGCCAGCAAACTCACTCAAGCGGGGGCAATCGTTGAGGTCATCCTCACCGCGGCGGCGACCCAGTTTGTCACCCCGCTCACCTTCCAATCCGTCACCGGGCGCGCGGCGCATACCGACTTGTGGGGCGCCGAAGCCCATGTGCTTCATGTGGGGCTGGGCGAAACCGCCGACTTGCTCATCATTGCTCCGACCACCGCCAATACCCTCGCCAAACTGGCGCACGGCCTGGCGGATAACCTGCTCACCGTGACGGCGCTCGCCGCGCGGTGCCCGATCCTGCTGGCCCCGGCCATGGATGGCGGGATGTTTGCCCACCCGGCCACCCAGACCAATCTCAAAACACTCGCCGAGCGCGGTCTCACCCTGCTCGGGCCAGCCGAGGGGCGCATGGCGTCGGGGTTGGTCGGGCGCGGGCGAATGCTCGAGCCACAGGAAATTCTCGGGCGGGCGCGCCTCGCGCTCGGGCGCAGTGGCCCCCTCCAGGGCAAGAAAATCGTCATCACCGCCGGCGGCACGCAAGAGCCGATTGACCCGGTGCGTTTCATCTCCAACCGCTCGTCGGGCAAGCAGGGCTTCGCCATCGCGCAGGCGGCGCTGGATCGGGGTGCGGCGGTGACGCTGATTGCCGGGCCGACGGGTTTAGCGACCCCCAGCGGCGCCCGCCGGGTGGACGTGACCACGACGCAAGAGATGGCCGACGCGGTTTTCGCCGAAACCGCCGACGCGCAGGCGCTCATCATGGCCGCCGCCGTCGCCGATTTCCGCCCAGCGCGGGTGGCCGAACACAAGATCAAAAAGACGGCCGTGCCCCAGATTGAACTGGAAAAGACCCTGGATATTCTCTCGGCGGTGGCCGAACGGCGCGAGCAGAGCAAGAAACCCACGGTGGTGGTCGGGTTCGCCGCCGAAAGCCAGAATTTAGTCGAAAACGCGCGCGACAAGGTTCTTCGCAAAAAACTGTCGTTGATTGTCGCCAACGATATCTCGGCCAAAGATGCCGGGTTTGCCGTGGATACCAACCGCGTCACCCTCATCGGCGCGGGCGGCGGGGTGGAGCACCTGCCGTTGATGAGCAAAGCCCAGGTGGCCGAGGCGGTGCTGGAGCGCGTGGAAGGTTTGTTGCGCGCCTAAGAACTTGTCTCTAAACCTCGGCCGGGTTGATTAAAAAGCCAGCCGTAAGGGCGGGTCTGAGACCCACCCTTACGGGTTTAGAGATAGGTTCTAAATTAATTTTCCGGGCTGAATGCCCTCAAAGGATGCTCCCATGGTTCGCCAAACGCTTGGCCTGATTGTGTTAGCCGCAATACTACTCTCGGCCTGTGGCGGTGGAACGACTGCCCCCGCCGCAACTGCCGTCAGCAAGTTCACGCCTTCCCCCATCCGCTCGGCTCAGGTGAGCGAGCTGGAAAACACCGTCGAAGCCCGCGCCAGTGGCGACGCCGAGTGGGAAGCCGCCAGCGAGGGCACGGAAATCCCAACGGGCGGCGGAGTCCGCACGGGCGAGGATGCCCGCGCCAAAGTCGCGGTCACCGACGGCACCATCCTCCGGCTCGCGCCCAATACCGAACTGGAACTCAGCGAACTCTCGCCCGCCATCACTGATCCGGTCACGAAAATCACCCTGGCGGCTGGCAAGCTCTGGACCGTGGTCACGGGACTGGGCAACGGTGGGTTTGAAATCGAATCGCCATCGGGTGTGGCGACGGTGCGGGGGTCATTTATGAGCGTGGAGTTTTACCCCGCCAACGGCCAGATGATTGCGACCTGCCTGGAAGGCCTCTGCCGCCTCACCGGGCGGCGCGGCGCGTTCACCGACCTCCGCACCGGCCAGCAATCGGGCATCCCCGGCTTTGATGAAGACCCCACGCCCCCCAAAGATTTGGACATCCGCCAGTTGGAAGATTGGCAGGATAACTTCCCCGAAGCCCAGGATATTGTGGTGACCATTACCCCCGGCCCCGAGCCGACCGAGACAACCACCCCGCCCGGCGGGGGGAGCGGCGCGACCGGCGGCTATGCCTCCCAAACAGCGTGCGACAACCCCTACTTCCCCTTGCGCGCTGGCACCGAATGGACGTACACCTCCTCCATTGGCCCCATGGTTTGGCGCGTGGACAGCGTGACGGGCGACACCGACAACGCCACCGCCCAGATGACTTCGGTCTTCAGCGGCTTTACGACGAGTTACACCTGGGAATGCACCGCCCAAAACGGGTTGGTTTCATATGATTTCGGTGTCGCGCCGGGTAACTTGTTCCCCGGCGCGGTAACCCTAACCACCAGCGACTCTTCGGGCGCTTTCCTGCCTCCGGCGGATTTGCTCGTCCCCGGCTATAGCTGGAACAACAACCATACACTCAACGCCGAAGCGACTCTGGAAGGCCAAACCGTCACCATGGTCTCGGAACACGCCGAACAATTCACGGTGGGCGAGGCCCAAACCGTGACCATTGACGGGCAAGAATACGAAGCCATCACCGTGACCGGAAACTCCACCTCACAGATGACGACCAGCATGGCGGGGGTGACCATGCCCTCGATCGAGACCAGCGCAACCTCGACCTTTGTCTACGCGCGCGGGGTCGGCATCACCGCTTGGACGAGTGTTTCCACCTCTAACGGCGAATCAACCACCACGACCTTTGAACTCACCAGTTTTACAGCCCCCACCGGGAGGTAACAATGCAGGCATTTTGGACAACCTACGGCTTCTACCTGTGGCTCTTGACCACCACGCTGGCGGTCATTGCGCTGGCCTGGCTGGCCTATAACACCTTTAGCACCGAATCGGACGCGGCCCCCGAGGGGACGGTGGACCCGGACGCGTTTGCCGACCTGACGGCGCAAGTGACCACGCTGGTGGAAGCGGCCCCGTTGGTGGGGGCGTCGGTGGGGAGGGCGCTACAATTTACGGGGTTGATGCGCTATACCGACCCCACCGGGGCGCAAGCCTTTGCGCTGGCGGTGGCCAATGCGCGGGGCGATGGGTTTGTCATCTCGTCCAGCGTGCGTGGGGGGTTCAATATCAAGCCGTTGGCCGTGTGGGGGGCCCAAATGGCGCTCGGGCCGGAGGAACACGAGGCCGTTCAGCAAGCGCTCCAGCAAAAGGAACAATTGGTATAGAACATCCATTCCAATGGCGGTTTGACAGCCTCCCTTGAAGTGTTACACTTCGCGCCACGTTGTGGGGTAGGCGCCTCAAAGCGCATGCCCCAGAAAGAGAGAGCTTAGTGTTCACAATACGACCGGCCAAAAAGAACGGGAATGGGGCCGGGGGGAATGGTAACAACGGAAACGGACACAAAAATGGGAACGGCCACGAGCCAGCAGTGGCAGGCCAAAGTAGCGGGATTATGGCGGGATTAGCTGGATTGACCGGAAACGGGAACGGCCACAGCCCGGCCCCGGTTCTGGGCAACGGGCACAAAAACGGCAATGGCAACGGGCACAGCAAGGTTAGCGAGACCGTGCTCGGGCCAGGCACTCACTATAAAGGCGCGCTCACCGGCGCGGGCGGAATCCGCATCGAGGGGGGGTTGGATGGCACGATTACGGTGAACGGCACGCTCGTTATCGCCGAAGGCGCCAAAGTGACCGCCGAAATCAAGGCCGACGCGGTGTCGGTGGCGGGGCATGTCAAAGGCAATATCACCGCCAAGAAGGTCGAAATCCTGTCCACCGGGCGGGTCTGGGGCGATTTGGTGACCGGCGCGTTTGCCACCGAGGAAGGCGCTTTCCTACGCGGGCAGATCACCATGCAAGACGACCTGCCCACCCCCAAAGTGGATGAAACCGGGTCGGCAACCGCCGAAATAAAGACAGAAGAGCCTAAACAAGCGTAAAGCCCC
>CAYUFY010000184.1:0-10160 GCA_964443795.1 uncultured Anaerolineales bacterium
GGGGGTTTGCCCCCCTCTCCCAGCGGGAGAGGAGCCGGGGGTGAGGTATGAAATGCCGCAAATGCGGCGAGCGCGCCGTCATCAATATGCGCCAGCACAAACTGGCCTTGTGTGGTGAACACTTCACCGAATGGCTCCCCGAACAGTGCGAGCGCTTCATCGAAAAATATAAGATGTTCACCCGCGACGACAAAATTCTCGTCGCTATCTCCGGGGGCAAAGACTCCCTCGGCTTATGGGATATTCTGCACCAACTGGGTTATCCCGCCGACGGTTTGTATATTGGCCTGGGGATTGATGGGCGCGGGTCACCGGCAGAGGGTGGGGAAAGCTATTCCGACGAATCGCGCCGGCTCGCGCAAAAGTTTGCCGACGAGCGCGGGTTAAAGCTCACCGTCGTTGAGGTCGAGGAGACCTACGGGGCCAGCATCCCCGAACTGGCCGTGATGAGCAATCGCGGGCGTGAGAAACCCTGCTCGGTGTGCGGTCTCAACAAACGCTACATCATGAACCGCGCCGCGCACGATGGGGGCTATACCGTCCTCGCCACCGGCCACAATCTGGATGACGAAGCGGCCGTGCTCATGCAAAACACGCTCACCTGGCAGGGTGGTTACCTCATCCGCCAATCGCCAGTCTTGGAAGCCAACCGCCCCGGCCTCGCGCGCAAAGTCAAACCGTTATGTCGCTTCTACGAGCGCGAAATGGCCGCCTACGCCATCGTGCGCGGTCTCGATTACATCTATGAGGAATGCCCCTTCGCTGAAGGCTCCACCACCATTTGGTATAAAGAAATCCTGAGCCAGATGGAAGAAGTGCGCCCCGGCGCGAAGCTTCAGTTTTATCTCAGCTTTCTCGACGCCAAACAAAACGGCCTCTTTGCCAAAAAAGCGGACGAGGTTGAACTGCACGCCTGTCCCCAATGTGGCCAACCCACCTCGTCCCCGGGCGAATGTTCTTTTTGCCGGTTGTGGGAAAAAGCCAATGCAATCAAAGGGCGCTTGCCCCGGGATGCAGGATTTGCTACGCCTGAAGTTATGCTGACTACCCCCGAGCCGTAATTAGTAAATGGCAATTACTATTTACCATTTACGTTTTTCCATCTCATGCCCACTTCTCAATCCGATCTCGCTGGTTTGTCGCTCCTAGGCCACACCCGTAACCAACCCAGCAAAACGCTCGAAGCCTTCCCCAATCGCCATCCCCAGCGGCGCTATGTGGTCACGCTCGAAAGCGATGAATTCACCTGCGTCTGCCCGGCCACCGGCCAGCCCGACTACGGGACGATCACCATCAAGTACATCCCCGACAAAAAGATTGTCGAGTCGAAATCGCTCAAACTGTATCTCTGGTCCTATCGCAACGAGGGCATCTTTCAAGAGCATCTCGTCAACACCATCTGCGATGACCTCGTGAAAGCCCTCGATCCCCACTGGATCGAAGTTACCGGCGACTTCAAAGCGCGCGGCGGCATCACCCTTCAGGTCGTCGCCACTCACGAAAAAAAGAAGTCCCGCCGCCGGGCGTGACCGAGCATTTTTCATTCCCCCATTTGTCATTGACATGCGTTCCCACCGTTTCTTCCCCCTCGTCACCGCTGTCTTCGTGACCTGTCTCATTACCTCCAACATTATCGCCGTCAAACTCGCCGCGTTTGGCGAACTGCCGCTGGTTGGCCCGCTCTTTCTGCCGGTAGCGGTCATTATCTTCCCCATCTCCTACATCTTTGGCGATGTGTTGACTGAAGTCTATGGCTATGCCCGCGCCCGCCAGGTGATCTGGATCGGCTTCGCCTGCAACCTGCTGGCCGTCGGGGCGATCTGGTTGGGTGGCCTCCTGCCCCCCGCCCCGTTTTGGAACGCGAACGTGTATGCGACCCCCGCCGCCGCGCAACAAGCCTATAGCGCCATTCTGGGCTTTACCCCACGCCTGCTGGTCGCCTCCTTCGTGGCCTACCTCGCCGGGGAATTTCTTAATTCCTTCGTCATCGCCAAACTCAAAGTCGCCACGCACGGCAAACACCTGTGGGCGCGCACCATTGGCTCCACGCTCATCGGGCAACTCGCCGACTCAGGCCTCTTCATCCTCGCCGCCTTCGCCGGTCTCCTGCCCACCGCCGCGCTCGGCTCGCTCATTCTCAATCAGTGGCTTTTCAAATCCGCTTACGAGGCGCTGGCCACGCCCCTCACTTACCTGGTCGTCAACTATCTCAAACAAGCCGAAGGCGAAGACTATTACGACCGCGACACAAACTTCAACCCATTGGTGGTCGGATAGTCTAATAGTCGAGTGGTCATGTAGTCACCCCTCGACCCCTCGCCCACCCGACCACCTGACCAAATGACACCCGACCCCTCTTCCTCCCCTCACCGCTCCGGCTTCGTCGCCGTCGTGGGCCGCCCCAATGTGGGCAAGTCCTCGCTCATCAATTATTTGCTCGAACAAAAAATCGCCATCGTCTCCGACAAGCCGCAGACTACGCGCCAGAATCAATTGGGCATCCTCACCCGCGAAGACGCGCAAGTGATCTTTGTGGACACGCCCGGTATGCACGCCCCCAAAAACGCGCTCGGCGAAGTGATGGTGAACAGCGCCTCACGCGCCTTGCTGGACTCGGATGTGGTGCTATTCATTGTAGATGTCTCAACCCCGCCCGGCCCCGGCGATGCCCGTCTCGCCGAGGCCATCCGCAACAAGCCCGGCCTCGCGCCCGTGGTGCTCGCCCTCAACAAAAGTGATCTCCTCAAACCCGAGCACATCCTCCCGCACTCCGATGCCTATCGCGGCTTCTTCCCCGAAGCACCGTGGATGCTGGTCTCAGCCAAACGCGGCGACAATTTGGAGAGCTTGCTCGAACTGATTGTGAAAGCCCTGCCCGAGGGGCCAGACCTGTACCCCGCCGACGAAGTGACCCAAACGCATTTGCGTGACCTCGCGGGCGACCTCATCCGCGAGGCCGCGCTCAACGCGCTGGAGCAGGAAGTCCCGCACGGGATCGCGGTTGAAATCGAAGAATTCAAAGAGCGCGCCAACGCCCCCACCTACATCGCCGCCACCCTCTTTGTCGAGCGCGAAACCCACAAGGGCATCGTCATCGGCAAGGGCGGGCAAATGCTCAAACGCATCGGCACCGCCGCGCGAACCGAAATCGCCAAACTGCTGGAGCAGCCCGTCTATCTCGAACTCCATATCAAAGTCCGCAAAGACTGGCGCAAGAGCGACTCGGATGTGCGGCGGCTCGGTTACGAGAACAAAGAATAAACCAACTCGTTTCAGCATGTCACCCCTGCCCGCTGACAAGGTGCCGATGACTCTCTCCAATCTTGATTCCCCCTTCGCCTCCCGCTACGGCTCGCCCGAGATGCGCGCGCTGTGGTCGGATGCCCTGAAGCGACTCTACTGGCGACGGATTTGGGTGGCCCTCGCGGAAGCGCAGGCCCACGCGGGTCTCGTGACCCCCGAGCAGGTCGCCGACCTCAAGGCGCAAGCCGAAAAAGTCAGCGTCACCCGCTCGCTCGCCATCGAAAAAGAAATCAGCCACGACCTCATGGCCGAAGTCAAAGCCTTCGCCGAGCAGTGTCCCGTCGGGGGCGGCATCATCCACTGGGGCGCGACCAGCGCCGACATCACCGATAACGCCGACATCCTGCGCCAAAAGCAATCGCTCAAACTCGTGCGCGCCAAACTCGCCGATTTGTTGCGCCTCTTTGCCGAAAAAATAACCGAATATAGTGCACTGGCGTGCATGGCCTACACCCATCTCCAACCCGCCGAGCCGACCACCGTGGGCTATCGGCTCGCACTTTACGCGCAGGACTTGCTCGGGCATCTGGCCGCGCTCGATCAACTCCTCGCTGAACTGCGCGGCAAGGGCCTCAAAGGCGCGGTGGGCACGGCGGCCTCATATGCCGAACTGCTGGCCGGAACCGAAATGACCCCCGCCGAATTGGAAGCGCGTGTTTTGCAGACTCTCGGGTTTGCCGCGTTCCCCATCACTGGCCAGACCTATCCGCGCATTCAAGACCATCGCGTGTTGTCGGTGCTGGCCGGGCTGGCCGCGTCCATGCACAAATTTGCTTTTGACCTGCGCCTATTGCAATCACAGGGCATTGGCGAAATGAGCGAGCCGTTTGGAGAGAAACAAGTGGGGTCCAGCGCCATGCCGTTTAAGCGCAACCCCATCAGCGCCGAGAAAATCTGCTCTCTCGCGCGGTTGGTCGCCGCCCTGCCCCAGGTGGCCTGGTCGAACGCCGCCGAGTCGCTGCTCGAAAGAACGCTCGATGACTCGGCCAATCGCCGCGCCATTTTCCCCGAAGCCTTCATCGCCACCGATGAAATTTTGCAGACCGCCACGAAAATCATGCGCGGGCTGGTGGTGGATGCCAACGCCTGCGCGGTCAACCTCGACAAGTATGGGCCCTTCGCCGCCACCGAGCGGGTGCTGATGGCCCTGGTGCGCGCGGGCGCCGACCGCCAGAAGATGCACGAGAAACTGCGCGAACACAGTCTCAAAGCCTGGAGCGTGGTGAAGTTTGGCCGCCCCAACAACCTCGCCAACACGCTCGCCATTGATACCGACATCCTGCGCTACCTGCAACCCGCGCGCCTGCTCGACTTGATGAAAGCCGATGACTATGTGGGCACGGCGGTTGAGCGGGCAGAGGCGTTGGTGGGGGAGATTGAGCGAGTCCTCGGATAAGAAGGGTTGCTATGTCTGCCTTCCAAGTCACCCGCGCCCACCTCAAAACCGCTTGCGACCAGCAAAACTGGGACCTGCTGGATAAACTGCTGGAGATTGACGCGTCGCAAATCAATGACAAGTCTCTCTACACCGACACCTGGGGCATCTGGTGGGGATTGCTCCTCGAAACCGTGCGACTTGGTTCGGTTGAAGGTGTTCGCGTCTTGCTTAAGCATGGGGCCAAACGCGACCTCGCCTGTTGGGGCGATGGCCCCGAAGTAACGCCGCTGGAAATGGCAGAGGGCAAATCCGAGATTATGGCGCTTCTCCAAGCCGCCGGGCTACCGGACTACACCCGCCAAACTGACCCACCGCTACCGCCCGCCGCATCACCCGAAGAACAGGCCATTAACCGGCAGGGCGAGATTCGAGACCGGACGGGTCTGGTCTTTCAGACGGCTGTCTTGAAATCACCGGACGCGCCGGACGCTGAATGAGCAGAGTCAGCACTACTGGCTTTGCAATTCGTGGGCTACGACTACAACAAACTGGGGCGTTGGATAACGGCGACTGGGCCAGCGAAGCTGATGCTTGAGAAAGTCTAACTCACCCAATCCAAAAATTTGTACCACGCCCCGGCAAACGGCAAGAACCACGGCCAGCCGTTATACAAACCCAGCGGCGCGCCCGGGAAGGGAAGGCCCTCAAAGGGGTTGTCGTACGGCTCACCGCTAATCATCTTCGCCAATTGCGTCCCCAAATATGTCGCCATGGCCACGCCATGCCCAGCATAGCCCAGCGCGTAATGCACGCCCTCCAACGTCCCGGCGTGCGGCATCATATCGAACGCAAAATCCAGCGTGCCGCCCCACACATATTCTACTTTTACCTCGCGCAGTTGCGGATACACGCCCACCATCCCGCGCCGCAAAATCTCCGCGCTCTCGCGCACGGTGCTTGCGGACTCGGGGAAGAACGCCGCCCGCCCGCCGAACAACATCCGGTTATCAGGCGTGAGCCGGAAGTAGTAGAGAAAATTTTTCGAATCGAAAATCATCCGGTTATGCGGGCTGACTTCACGGGCGACCTCGGGCGCGAGTGGCTCAGTGACGATGATATAAGATCCGATGGGGATGATTTTGCGTTGCAGGCGAGGCGTGGCCCGCCCGGTGTACCCGCTGGTAGCGACCACGACCGCGCCGGCTTGCACCTCCCCGCGCGGGGTGCGGACCCGAAAGCCGGAACCGTCACGCTCCACCGCCGAGACCCGGGTCCGCTCATGGATGGCCGCCCCCGCATCGAGCGCGGCCCGGCCCAATCCCGCCACCAATCGCGCCGGGTTCACGCCCGCGCTCACCTCATCCACAAAGCCGCCATAATAAATATCCGATCCGATCTCCGTGCGCAAATCACTGCGGGGGATGACGCGGGTTTTGTGGCCGAACTCCTTCTCAATCAGAGCCACGCCACGCGCATACGCATCGAAGTGCGCCGGCTTCACCGACACTTCCAAATGCCCACAGCGCGAAAAATCGCAGGCGATGTTGTCTTCCTTAACAATCTGCTCAACGCAATCAATGGAGGCCAGACTAGCCGTGTACAGGCGGCGCGCCGTCTCGTAGCCGTAGTTTTTAATCACTTTCGCGATGCCAACCTTAAGCCCGGTGAGAACCATGCCCGCGTTGCGCGAACTGGCGCCCCACCCGATGGTTTCGGCTTCGAACACGGCCACGTTGGCCCCGCGCTTGGCCAGCCCCCGCGCCGTCGCGAGGCCGGTAAAGCCACTCCCCAGCACCGCCACATCCACCTTGGGCGGCAAAGCCGGTTGTGGCGCGGGAGTCGGCATGGTCACGGTGTCGAGCCAAAAAGTTTTTTCTTTGAGCGTCATGAGCGGATATCCTTTGACCATAAGTGTAACGAAAAAGCGCAGACTGGCAAACTGTCTTGACAAGATGCCCGCTCTGCATAGACTCTGCCCATTCCCCCTTACTCAGGAGAAGATACGGTGACCAAGTACCTTAACCCGCGCCCGAACAATCTTACATATAATTTTTATTAATCACTCAGGAGAATTTATGCCCCGCACGCCTCTCGCCAACTTATTGAAAGACGCCGCCGCAGTTGTGGCTGAAGCCCAGGTCCGGCAACTGCCCCCCGCGCATATTCTGGAAGAACAGCAAAATAAATCGCAATCGCGGGTGAGCCGCCGGGATTTTCTTAAGGCCGCCACCGCCGTGGGCGCCGTCGCGCTCGGGCCACGCCTCCACCTGGCGAACGCGGCCACCGCCCCCCGCATCGTCATTGTCGGAGCCGGGTTGGCCGGTCTCGCCGCCGCTTATCAACTCAAAAAAGCGGGCTATGTCGCCCAGGTGTATGAAGCCGCTGACCGGATCGGTGGACGGTGTTGGACGCACCGCGATTACTGGAACAACGGCCAAATCTCGGAACATGGCGGTGAATTGATTGACCAAAGCCACACGGCCATTCGCCAATTGGCGCAGGAACTGGGCCTGAGGTTGGACAATTTATTAAAGGCCGAAAAAAACGGCACTGAACCATTCTATTATTTCGATGGGCAACCCTACACTTATGCGCAAGCGGTGGATGATCTGAATGGCATTTATCAAAAAATGCGTCGGGATGTTTCCGAAGCCAGCTATCCCACGCTCTACGATAGTTACACACAACGCGGCTGGGAACTCGACCACCTGTCCATTGTTGACTGGATTAACGAAACCGTCCCCGGGGGCATTGATTCAAAACTCGGGCAGTTATTGGATGTGGCTTATAACATTGAATACGGCGGCGAGTGCACGGACCAAAGCGCTTTGAACCTGCTGTATTTGATGGGTTATTCCGGTCAGGGCCAGTTACGGCTCTTTGGCCCCTCCAATGAGAAGTATCATGTGGTGGGGGGGAACGACCAAATCCCAACCCGCCTCGCGGCAGCGCTCCCGGGCCAAATTAACACCGGGCAGGAACTGATTGCCATCAAGCAAAACACTAACGGCACTTACACGCTCACCTTCAAAAGCGGCAAACGCATGCAGGACGTGACCGCCGATAAGGTGATCCTGGCCCTGCCATTTTCGATTCTGCGTTACTCGGTGGATTACAGTAAGGCCGCTTTCAGCGACCTGAAGAAAATCGCCATTACCCAACAGGGCATGGGCACCAATAGCAAGTTCCAGATGCAATTTACTAACCGCCACTGGGAGACCCTGGGGAACAACGGCGACACCTTTGCCGATAACGGCTATCAAAACACGTGGGAAGTTAGTCGCGGGCAAAGCGGGGTGAGCGGCATTCTCAACAACTACACGGGCGGCAATATCGGCGCGAGTTATGGGTCGGGGACAATAACCACCCGCGCCCAACAAGTATTGGGGTTAATTGAGCCGGTGTTGCCGGGCCTGAGCGCCAAGTGGAATGGCAAAGTGGCGCTTGACTTCTGGCCGGGCTACAAGTGGACGCGTGGCTCATATTCATATTGGAAAGTCGGGCAGTACACACTGTTCTCGGGCGTCGAACGGAAAACTGAGGGCAACTGCTATTTTGCCGGCGAGCATACATCGGTGGATTTCCAGGGGTATCTCAATGGGGCAGTGGACAGCGGCTACAACGCGGCCAACGCCATCGTGGCAAGCTTGTAAGACCATTTAAAAACGCCCCAAAGACCGTGAGGCCGAGCGAACTGCTCGGCCTTGCTGATTTAAACCGCATGACAATTACTACATGTGGGTTTATCACAACCCAATGTCAGCCCCGCGAAAACCAGCCGCCCGAAAACAAGCGGCGAAAAAAAACAAACTGGCCGCTGGAAATTATCCGGCGGCCAGAAAGCACGTGATCACGCTATGAAAAAATCTTGTCTATCTAAAGATCAAAACAAAGGAGGTTAACAGCGCTACGGCGCTGATGACCAGGCCCGAGATGGCCCAGTTGCGGCCTTTGCCAAGCGCTTTAGACGCCATCATGCCGCGCCAGCCCATAAACATCCCCCCGGCCGCGGCGGCAGCGGCGATAAAATTGACAAAAGCCGGGCCTTGAAACATAGCTACAAACATGGCGACCACGCCCAGCGCAATGCTGATCATGGCCAGGCGATTTCTTACAACAGCTTGGGGTTGGGGTTCAGGTGGGGTTGTCATTGTGGGTTCCTTTTCAGATAATTTTACTCATGTCGTGATTTATCCGGCATAATAGCACCGGTCAAATCAACGTTCTTAAAGTTGGCGCCATCCAAGTTCGCTTCTTCCAGGTTCGCGCCCCGCAGATTGGCTTCCACCAACGTGGCGCCTTTGAAGTTAACGGCCCGCAAAATAGCCCCGCTCAAATCGGCCTGACTGAGATCGGCCCCATGCAGGTCGGCCCAACTCAAATCGGCCCAGCTTAGGTTAGCGCCAATCAATAAGGCTTCCTTAAGTTTGGCGCCGCGCAACTTGGCCTCGTTGAGGTTGGCCCCGCGTAAATCCGCGTTATTCAAATTCGCCCCGATGAGGATCGCCCCCCGCAAAGACGCCCGGCTGAGCACCGCGCCACTCAGGTCAATTTTAGCCAGCCATAATGGGCCGGGCCGATTAAGCAGATCGTAGATTTGGGCACTGGTGAGATCGGCCACTGGTTTACTCCTTGTCGTTTCAAATGAAAGCTTACCGGTCATAATTTTGTGCCTTTACTAAACACAAGTATAACCTCACAAATTTACCGCGCAAATAGGCAAGTTGGATTTAGATTTACCCAATTCCCAGTCCGCGTGCGCCGCAAGTCAAGTTATAATTCAACTATGTATGGCTGGTTGGCGCTTATCGGTGGTTTAGCCACCGGCATATTCTTGAATAGTTTGGCGGATAACCTGCCGCCCGACACTGACGGGATTCGGCGCGGGCCAACCCGGCCACGTTGTCAGCATTGCGCTGTTCCACACCAGCCGATTTATTGGCTGGCCCTCGCCAGTCTCTTACTACGGCGGGGGCGTTGCGAGCATTGTGCGGCACCCCGCCCGCTCCGGCAGAGTCTGGTGGAAATCGTCACGGCGGCTGGCTTTAGCTACATTGCATGGCGAATCAACACGTTCAATATTACCGAAATGGCGCAGACGGGTCAATTTTTAGGAAGCGCCGCCGTTTTTTCGATTTTTCTTCTCATCACCGTGATTGACCTGGAACACCGATTGATTTTGCACAGTGTGACTGGGCCGGCCGCCATTATTTGTGGTTTGGTCGGCGGGCTGACACCAGGCCGGGGCCTGACCAGAACCTTGCTGGGTGGCCTGGCGGGTTTCGGGTTGGTGTTTGGGATTTTCCTTTTAGGAATCGTGTTCTCGGTCGCTATCTCCAAGTTACGTCAGCGCGCGTTGGATGAAGTCGCTTTTGGTTGGGGCGATGTTAACTTGGCGGGCGTGATTGGACTCACGCTCGGCTGGCCGAATGTATTGCTGGCCTTGTTTCTGGGCCTCATCGCCAGTAGCATATTTAGC
>CAYUFY010000185.1:0-10011 GCA_964443795.1 uncultured Anaerolineales bacterium
GAATGCAAGGGTATCCGGTTTTGACTGAAAACGCCAAAATACAACTATCGAGTCTGTAATCAGAACGCGAATGCGAGTTGAGGTCATGAGAGGGAATTATACGGCACGTTGATCTGCACCACCGTCCCGCGATCGGGTTGGCTGTCAATGGTCAATTGGCCGTTTAAGCTTTTAATGCGCTGGGTGAGATTATCCAGACCAAGCCCGTGGGTGGAGGGGGCGTTTGGGTCGAAGCCGCGCCCATCATCCCGGATGGTTAAATAAAATATCTGCGGGTCAGATAAATCCAGATTGACCCAGGCATGGGTGGCCCGGGCGTGTTTCCCAACATTGGAGAGCGATTCTTGAATGACGCGAAATAATGGCTGTTGCCAGGCGTTCGGCAGATTGGTTTCGGCCCCACAGATTTCAATAGCCACCGGGAGTTGGTAATAGCGTTGCATGCCGGCGGCCAGTTGGTGTACCGAGGTAAAAAAACCCGCTTCGAGCGCGGCTGGCCGCAGGGCGAAAATGAAGCGCTGCATTTCCCCAATACTTTCGGTCACAAAGGCTTGTAACTCGTCAATCTGCGGATGCAAACGGGCGGGATTCTGGTCGAGCAGGGTGTGCCAGGCTTTGAGTTGCAGGCGCAAGCCCACCAGGCCTTGCAACAACCCGTCATGCGCTTCCTGTGAGATGCGCAGGCGCTCATTCGTCAAAATTTCGGACTGGTCATTTTGCAAGCGCTGGGTAACATTTTCAAATGTCCAAATCTGCCCGAGGAAGGTTGCCCCAAGATAGTAGGGTGCGGTGCGCACGTCAAATATGCGCCCATCGGTAAAACGCAACCGGATCATTCCTTCCTCGGTGGGGTTCTGCTGATGGGCTTCGATAAACTCGGTGATTTCAGAGGCATTCTTGAGGTAGGGCGTGATGGATGCGGCGAAGTGGAGCCGCGTGGGCGTGGTGTCTGGTCGGGGCAGGGTGGCGAGGCTCAGCAGTTGGGCGGCGGCGATCGGCCAGATGAGGGCCATGCGTTTGTTGGCGAGCAGGATATGTCCCTGTTCATCCATCACCAAAATGCCCGAGGCCACCGAGTCGAAGGTGGCTTGCAAGAGACTTAACCAGGCTTGTCGGTCTGTTTCCAGTTGGGTGCGCTGGGTGATGTCGCGCAAGAGGATGAGTTGCCCGATGCGGTGAGGGCCTTCGTGCAGGGGGGAAAGCGTCACTTCAAAGTAACGGGGCGGGTGCGAGGCCAGCGCGAGTTCGGTTTTGGTCTCTTGGTCTGCCGGGTGTTGAAGCAGGGCGCTCAGCGCCGGCATCGCGGTTGTCAAAGATCGCCCGAGGAGCGCCGGCGGCGTGGCCAGGGCCAGGTGCGCCGCCAGGGGGTTGATATCCACAATGTGATTTTGATCGTCCAGCACGATCATGCCATCGCCCAGATTGCTCAAGATAGTGTGGTGGGCAATGGGGGTCAAATCGAGCAGGCGGGTTTGGTATAGCGCCAGCAAAAACAGCAAGCTGACCAGGGAAAAAAATATGGACGACCAGTCCATGCCTTGTAGCGCCGGAGGTTCGAACAGATAGATCAGATTGCCCATCACCGGTACTAGGCTGGCGGCCAACAGCCAGCGCGCCTGGCGGCGGAAGAGGTAGGCGCGGCTTTGGGTGGCTTGCCAGAGGGGAATGACGATGGCCAGAAATAGAAGATAGGCGCTGAGCACTGACCAAAAATAGAGCGGGCCATATTCAAATATGACCAGATTTCCCCCTACCGGGCTGGGGGTAAAACTGCTCCAGAGCCAGCCATGCCAGTCATTGGTCCATGCCAGGACAATGTTGGAGAGAGCTAGAAACCCATAGAGGCCGGGGAGGTGCTTATGGCGTAACGAGGTTCCCGCCCCGCCGTAAAGCAGGGCGAATCGGGCAAAGCAAACCAGGGCCAAGCCCGAGCCCAGGTATTCCAGTTTGGCGAAAAATATTTTGAGCGGGATGGGCACGGCGGCATAATCGAACGCCACCATTAAAGTCCACCAGGTCAGGGCCAAGGTGCCCCAGGTAAAGTACCGCGCACTGGCTGAGCGTTGCCTCCGCCAGCTCAGATAAAACACCAGACAGTTAAGCGCAGTGGTGATGAAGGCCACCAGCGCGATGGGGGTGAGGCGGAGCATGCGAGTTGACTGATGTGGCCCGGACTGACTAGAGTGAACAACCACCTACATTCTACTCTATTGGTTGGCCAACTTCCCGTATGGTTTTCCGCTTTCTCCCGGACAAGTCGGGAGAAATTACTCTAGTCTAACCCTGTGGAAAATCATATGATGCACCCATCATCCGTACTTAATTCTCATCACACAGGAGTTTATTTATGAACCGCTCAAGGTTAGTCTACCAAGGTTTGAAAGCCAACCAGCACGAGAAAGGACAGGGATTAGTCGAATATGCCCTCATCCTGGTGTTGGTGGCCGTGGTCGTCATTGTCATTCTCGCCCTACTGGGGCCAGTGATTGGCAATGTGTTTAGCAGTGTGCTGTCGCCGTTGCGGGGAGGGGGGAGCGCAAGTAGTGGTGGTGGCGGTGGTGCATCAGCCACAACGATCACTGTTACTTGTCCTGCCGCTGGCTATATTGTGGTTAACTATTGGGGTGGAGCTGCTTGGGTGAACACTAATCTTAACCCAGCCTGCACCGCAGGCAGTTCATTCACGTGGGACTTGATGAATGCCGCAAAACCATCGGGGACAACTTTGAAGATTGAAAATCCGGCTGGTGGCGCGGCCCTTTGGTCGGGGCCTATGCCCTAATCACTCGGCCGCGAATTATTTGCATCAGGCGGAGTTGGGCCACTCCCGCTTATAATTTGCTAGTTTCATCAAGGTAAGAGTGCCAGATCGGCCAGGTTTCCAAAACCTGGCCGGTCTGTATCTTCTCAATAATTCGGGGTAAACGTATGTTCTAATGTCTTCTGACCGCCATATATACGGCTTGTTCAGTGCGCGACAACCGCATATGGTGGACGAAAGGCGTGGCACAAATGTTCAACCGCGATTTATTGAGAAGATACGCCGGTCTTTGATTTTAGTCTCAGGTTGCGTCCTCCCCCGCCTCGCGCGGTAAGTGCGGAAGCCCCCGCAGTCGCACCCACCCTCCAAGTGACCGTCACCTTTAAGGTGACGGTCACTCGTTTGAAGCAACCCCCGCACTTCTGCCGCCACCAGCATTGGCGACCAACAACTGGACGAACCCTATTCCCCCGGCTCTGAATCGCCCCGCTTTCGCCCCTTCTTCTGTGGCTGGCCGCCTGTTTCGGCAATCCACTTGCGAACTGAGGCGGCATTATCTTTGCGGGCGCGTTCCAAATACTCCGCTCCGAACAATTCCATACCCAACCGATAAAACGACTTGCGAGCTGGAACACTCCCCAAATTCAGGCCGCGCTCGATTAAATCTCGAATGGATTGTGGGGACATGGTTGTGTGATGGGCGCGAATGATATCCACCACCCCTTCTCCAATAGCGGCGGTGGCCGTGTCCATGCGGCGCCGATGCAAATACTGGTCGCATACTGCCAGCGGATCTTCGCCCAAATCGCTCAAGGCCAATATCGCTTGCCGCTTGAGAGAGTCGCGGAGCCATAACATGCCCCCACGAAAGAGTGAGAGCATAAATGCCATGGAGAAATCCTGCTGGTTATCGGCGGCCTCCGCGTCTTGTTCAAAAGCCTCGGATGGTATAGCGTAGATTTGGGCGAGTTCGGGGTCAAGTTCCGCTTTGGCTTCGTTGAATTGCTGTTCATTACCGGTTATCAAGGCCTGATTAACGCGCCATAGGGCTGGCGGCTTGGGCCCGGCATCCTTATCCTCGGCCAAAATGGAATAGCACAACGCCTTCATAGTTCCCCGTGCCAGCGTTGGATGTCCCAAGCAGAAACTGAATAATTTTTTGCCGATATCCGGCTTTTGGGTGTGTGCGAGAAAATAATATAACCACCACAGTTGATCATTTTCAGATATATCCGACTTGGTGATAATCCAGTTGAGCAGACCGCACATCTCCTCTAGCAACCACCCGTCCATAAAATCACGGTTTATCTCGGCAATGCGAATACTCTCGGTTAATAGCGAGGCCTTGAGGCTGTCAGCCTCCGCCAAGAAACTCAGCAGAATAGGAATGCCAAAAGGGAGTCCCCAATCGGCCATCACTTGGGCTTGGGCAATGGTGTAAAGCGCAATTTTGACCCGGGTGGAGGGGGAAAGTCCGGGTGAGCGTACCGCCCGCACCGCGCCAAAACCCAGCACATAGGGGCGTTTGAGGAGTTCATTGTTTGTCCACCAATGCTCTCGCCGCTCATAAATATAAAAATCGTCCGTCCCCTGCTCAAAGCATTGGGTCACTAGCGCCTGCTCGGCGGCAGGAATTTTGAGCGTTGCTATAAGTTTGGGCATAACCCCCCGTGGCTGGGCGGGCTTGTTGGGCTTTGATTTTTTGGGCATGGATTAATACTGCTTTCTGGTTAGTGTGTTTTTCTCCCCACCACAATCCCCGTGCGGTGCCTCATCTGCCACTCGCCCGCCTCATCGCGGTAAGTGCGGAAGCCACCGAAGTCGTACACGCCCTCCAAGTGACCGTCACCTTCAAGGTGACGGTCACTTTTTAACAGCAACCACCGCACTTCGTCAGCCACCTCCGGCGCGGGTTTGGCGTTGAGCAACCACCGCTCAAAGGGTTGGGTGAGCCAACTGGTGGTTACTGACTCAAGCTCTAAATCATACATGGCAAATAAAGCGCAAAAACTCCACAACGAAAGCGTTTGCGCGTGCGAAGGATCGCGCAGTTTTTCCCCCCGCTCGGCCAGATCGTAGCGTTTCGGTTCGGGGCTGGCCAGCATGTCTTCAATCACGATCAAACCCCCGGGGCGCAGTATCCGCGCCAATTCACCGAGCGCCCGCCCCGGGTCGGGAAGGTGGTGAAAGGCAAAGCGGCACACCGCCCGGTCAAACTGTTCGTCGGCAAAAGGCAGGGTGTTTACATCGGCTTGCCCAAAATGCGCGTTGCTCATGCCGCGCTCAGCGCGGTTGCCCCGCGCGATTTTCAAAAAGGCCTGCGTCAAATCCACGCCCACAATTGATTGCACGCGCGGGGCGATGGCCAGCGCCACATGCCCCGGGCCACTGGCAATTTCCAGCACGCGCTGATGCGATTCGGGTTGCAAAGCCTCCACTAACCGCGCGATGCGCTCGGCGCTGTGGATGGCGGGATTGGCGGCGTAGGCCGCGGCTTGTTGGGTGAAGGAAGTTTGAACGGTATGAATGTGGGTCATCATCAGGGTCTGTTAAGCCGTTAGGCCGATTGAGGTCAAGGCATCTGTTTTTCCAGCCGTTCCACTTCTTCCAACAAGCGCAATCTCCCACCCGCCTCGGCAATGGCCCGCGCTTCAGCTAAATAGCGCCGCGCTTCCTGGGCCGGCAACAGCGGCGCGAGCCACAGCCGAATTTGCGCCGCGAGGTGGCGTGTGCCTAACGCATCGGCGCGGACCAGCGCCACCGAGAGCCAGTGCACCGCCAGCGTGGTCTCGCCTTGCGCTTGGGCCACCCGGCCAAGATTGGCCGTGAGGCCCGCCTGCCGTTCAGGGTTCCCGAAACGCTCGGCCTGGGCCAATCCCTGGCGGAACAAGGCTTCGGCGGCGGTGAGGTCGCCGCTGGCTAACGCAATTTCCCCCGAAGTCGAAAATAAATACATAAGCACAAACACCGCGCCATATTCCTGCGCCAACGCGATGCCGCGCTGAGCATAGTCCTGCGCCTGGGGGTCGCCCAGTAAATGCAAGTGATACGCCAGATTGTTATGCGTCAGCACGCGAAACTGCGCGGCGATGACCGACTGCTCGCCCTCGGCGGCCACCAACGCCGCGCGATACAGCGCCACCGCGCGCGGCAGGTCGCCTTGTTGCGCGGCCACACTCCCCATCTCAAACTTCACTTGCGCCAGCCGCGTGCCGTCTTCCTGCCTCAGGGCCAAGGCTTCAGCTTGTTGCAAATGTTTGAGCGCCCCGGCAAGGTCGGCCCCTTCGATGGAGAGCGCCGCGCCCCACAGGAATTGCGCATCCAATGCCTGACGCGGGTCGCCGCCGGCGATGATTTTTTCGGCGAGTTGCACGGCCTCGGTAAAACGCGCCTGACCGAGTAGTGAGCGACCTAAGACCAGTTGAATTTCAGTCGCCTCAACCGACTCGGCGCCCGCCTGGGTGAGCAGGAGCGCGGCCCGCAGGGACTCGGTGGCCAGGGCGTTGTGCCCGGCTTGTAGGCGGGCCTCGCCCAACGCCAGCAAAATCTCGGCGCGACGCGGGTCGTTGGCTTCACCCGCGAGCGCTTGTTCATAAAAGCCAATCGCTTCCTGCCAGGCCAAAAGCCGGGCGGCCGCTTGTCCGGCGCGGAAGGCATAGGGCGCGGCGCGCGCGGGGTCATTGCCTTCGGTGAAGTGCCAGGCGATGACGCCCGTCAGGGCCTCGGCGGGGTGTTTGCCATGCGTGGCCTCCAGCGCCTCGGCCACGCGATGATGGATGAGGCGGTGCCGCGCCTCGCCGACCTCGCGATAGGCCACTTCCAGGGTGAGCGTATGGTCAAAGCGGTAATGGCGGCCGGTGGGGTCAGCGGCCACGGGTTGAACCAGGCCGGTGGTCAGCAACTCATCCAGCGCATCGAGGGCGGCGGTTGCGGAGAGGGCGGCGGCGCGTGCGCAAATGTCGAACTCAAATTCGCGCCCCACGGCCACGGCGACATCGAGGATGCGCCGCGCCGCTTCACTGAGGCGGTCGAGGCGCGCCTGAATGAAAGCGTAGATGGTCTGCGGCAGGGCTTTGGCGGTGGCGAGGCCGTCCCGGTTCACCATCCCGTCCCGGGTCAGCAGACCGTTGGCGCGGGCATAGCGCGCGAGTTCGGCGAGGATGTACGGGTTGCCTTCGGAGTTCCGGGTCAGCCAGTCCGCGAGGGCGGGGGCTTCGGCGGGGCTGAGGCTCTGCGCGAGGGTCAGAATCTCGGCGGGCGTGAAGCGCGCGAGGGTCAACTGGGTCAAGCGGTCAGCCCGCAATAAATTGCTTTTGAGTGAGCCGAGTGGTGCGGGGCGCGTGGTCGCCACATACCCCAGCGCGGGCGCGGCGCGTTGAACCAGGTATTGCAGAAGCCCGAGCGTGGCGGGCTCGGCCCAGTGCAAGTCGTCCAGAAAAACCACGACGGGCGTCAGGCGCGCGAGGGCGCTGAGAAATTGGTGCAGGCTTTCCCACAGGCGGGCTTCGTCATCGCCGAGAGCGGGGATGCGCGGGGTGGGGGTGATGGCCGTGGGCGCGAGTTCGGGGAGCAGGCGGGCGAGTTCGGCGAGCCAGAAGGCGGGCAGGGTGAGCCGGGTTTGGAGCGCGGGCCAGTCGGGGCGGGCCAGCAAGCCGCGCAGGGCTTCGGTGAAGGCGTGATAGGGAATGGCTTGTTCGGGTTCGCGCACGCGGCCGGTGAGGCCGAGCGCGGTGGTGGTCCGCAAAAATTCTTCGACGAGGCGCGTTTTGCCGAGCCCGGCGTCGCCTTCAATGAGGACGAGTTGACCGGCGGGGAGCCGCCGCTGGAGGTCGGCGAGTTCGGCGGCCCGCCCGGTGAACGGGAGTAAGTGGTGATTGGTTATTGGTAATTGAGGGCTGAAGATGGGGGGTTGGGATTTGGGATTTGGGTCTTTTTTAAATTTGTCGTTGATGATGTCGTCGTACAACTGCCGCGTCTCGGCCATGGGCGGGATGCCCATCTCTTCATCCAACAACTTGCGGAGGTGGTCGTAGCGGCGGATGGCGGCCGTGCGGTCTCCGGCGAGGTAGTGCAGGCGGATGGCGGCGCGTTGCAAATCTTCCTGTAGTGAATCGAACGCGAGCGCGCGCTCGAGGGCGGCCAGCGCGGCGGGGTAATCCCCGGCGGCCTCGTGGCCTGCGGCAAGCGCTGTGAGCCCGCGCGTGGCGAGGCGGCGATAGCGTTCGCGCTCGGCGGCGACCCAGTCGTCATATTCCGGCCCGTCGGGTAGGGTGAAGCCGAGCAGGAAGTCGGCGGTGTAGAGGGCGAAGGTGGAGGTGAGAGCTTGGTAATTGGTAATTGGTAATTGGAGATTGGCGATTTGAGATTCGAAAGCGCGCACATCTACTTCGGCCTCAAGGGCCAGGGTCTCGTCTTCGACGATGAGCGCCGGGCCGAGGCTTTGGCGCAGGCCATGCAGGGTGGTGCGCAGGACTTGTTGCGCGGCGGCGCGCGGCTGGTCGGGCCACAGCAGGGCCAGCAGGTGATCGCGCGTGACCGGGCGCGTTTGCGCGGCCAGATAATAAATTAAGGCGCGGCTCTTGCGGCGCGTGATGGTCAGCGGCTTGTCATCCAACCCCATGCGCGGTGAACCGAAGAGACGGAGCGAGAGCATGCGGCGAGTATACCTCACCAACCCTCTCCCAGCCTCCCCCATCCGAAAAACGCGGATGGGGAGGTGTTTTCTCCTGCCCATCGCTGGTTTGACGATGGGGCGAGCTGGGAAGGGGTGTGTTTACGCTCCTGTTTACGCTTTCGTTCACGTCCTGCTAACGCGGGGCGCCTATGATGCAGACATCAACCTCCCAGACAAAGGTATCAGGAGATTACAACCATGGCTACTTGGACAATTGACTCAGCGCACACCGAAATTACTTTCAGCGTGCGGCATATGATGATTTCGAATGTGCGCGGACGGTTTGATAAGTTCGCGGGCACGGTGGAGTTCGACGAGCAGAACCCGGCGCTCTCGAAGGTAGATGTGCGGATTGAAACCGCCAGCATCTACACCAAAGAAACTCAGCGCGACGCCCACTTGCGCTCGGCGGATTTCTTCAATGCCGAACAATACCCCTACGCCACTTTCAAAAGCAAGCGCGTTGAGAAGACCTCGGCCACCACGGGCCGTATCATTGGCGACCTGACCATCCGCGATGTGACCCGGGAAGTGGTACTCGAAGCGCAATACGCCGGTCAGGCGCGCAGTCCCTACGGGCAAGTGAACGCCGGCTTTAGCGCCCACACCAAGATTAACCGCAAGGAGTGGGGCCTGAACTGGAACGTGGCCCTCGAAACCGGCGGCGTGCTGGTCGGCGATGAAATCACCATCAACCTGGAATTGGAAATTACCAAGCAACCCGAACTCGACAAAGTGACCGTGTCGGCGAACTAAAATCATTTTACGGCTTACGCTCGCCGCTTCACTAGGACGGCGTGCGTAAGCCCTCGTTACTTAATTTAAAGGAACAATCCCATGTCTGCTTCAACTGCAAATTTCACAACCTTGAAAGTCGCCAAAATCAGCAAGCTATGGTGGGTCGGCACCGTGGCCGCTCTCAGCGCGGCGGTAGCGAACGTCGTGGTCTATTTTGTCGCCCAAGCAGTTTTGGGCGGTCCGATTGTGATGCCCTATCAAGGCCCCGGCACCGCCGCTTTGCCTTTGCCGCTTGCGCCCGTCATTTTCGCCAGTCTCATTCCCGCCCTCGGGGCCACGGTTTTGTTGGGCTTGTTGGGTCGGTTCACGCGTTACCCCGCCCAGATTTTTCTGGCGGTCTCGGTGGTCTTCCTGCTTTTCTCGCTGGGCGGCCCTTTCTCATTGCCCATCGCTCTGGCTCTTCAACTCGCACTGGTGGTCATGCACATCGTGGCCGGTGTTGCGACGGTCGGGGTGTTGGTGACGCTGGGCAAGGAATAATTCTAAAACGCACTTTGGAGAAACGCTCATGACTACTAACCCTAAAATCATTGCGGTCACTGGTGCCACTGGCCAACAAGGCGGGGCGGCGGCGCGGCATTTATTGGCCAAAGGCTGGCCAGTGCGCGCTCTCACTCGCGATCCCAACAAGCCCGCGGCCCGAGCGCTCGCCCAAGCCGGAGCTGAAATAGTGGTCGGTGATTTGGATAATCGCGCCGATCTCGATGCTGCTTTCAAGGGCGCCTATGGTGTCTTCAGTGTCCAAAATTACTGGTTGCCCAATGTGGGCGCAACGGGC
>CAYUFY010000186.1:0-10007 GCA_964443795.1 uncultured Anaerolineales bacterium
CTTCAAACACTGTGTTAAGCAATTATGACGCCCATTTCCTGAGGTCCTGTGACAATCAAAATCCGTGAAAATCGGTGTAATCTGTGGTTTAAAAATCCCAATAAGGAATCATCCTCATGTCTGAACCCACCTACGACTTCACCATCCTCCACAACGTCTGCATCCCCATGCGCGATGGCGTGGAACTCTCGGCCAACATTTACCTGCCCCTCGGCGACGAAAAATTTCCGGCGGTACTGGAGATGATTCCTTATCGCAAAGATGACCACCGCTATCAAGTGGACTACAGCCGCATGACCTACCTTGCGCGGCACGGCTTTGCGGGTGTGCGGCTCGATATTCGCGGCACCGGGAGCAGTGGCGGCATTGCCCTTGACGAATATACCGTGGCCGAGACGCAGGATGGCTACGAGGCGGTGGAATGGCTGGCCGCGCAAGATTGGTGCAACGGCAACATTGGGATGTGGGGCAAGAGTTACGGCGGCTTCACGTCCATTCAAGTTGCCATCCTTCAACCGCCGCATCTCAAAGCCATTGTGCCCATGTACGCCACCGATGATCGCTACATGGACGATGTGCATTACTTCGGCGGGTGCATGGTCGCCAGCGATTTCGCGCAATACTCGGTGGCGCAGATTGCCATGAACGCCATGCCGCCCAAAGCCGAATATGCCGGGAGCGATTGGGCGCGGCAATGGAAAGCGCGCCTCGACCAGACTCCACCGTGGATGCTCGAATGGCTCAAGCACCAAACCGATGATGCCTATTGGCGCAGTGGCTCACTCGCGCCCGACTACACGCGCATCACCTGCGCCCTCTTCCACATTGGTGGCTGGATGGATGGCTACACCAACCCGGTGTTTCGGATGCAAGCCCAATGCGTCAACGCCCCGCGCAAAGCCCTCATCGGTCCGTGGGCGCACATTGTGCCCGACAGCGCCTTCCCCGGCCCCAACGTGGACTGGCAACATGAAATGATTCGCTTCTTCGATTACTGGCTGAAAGGCATTGACAACGGCGTGATGGCCGAACCCGCCTTCACCATCTTTCGCCCCGAATACACCGCCCCCTCAGCCTTCCCCGGCACTTGGAACGGCGCATGGCACAGCGAGCAAGATTACCCCATCGCCCGCACCCAACTGACTGAATTTTTCCTTGGCGACCAAACCCTCTCCCCTGCTCCCGCGCTCCCCCGCTCCCTGGCGATTGACTCCTACCCCCACCGGCCCACCCTCGGCACGCGCGGCCCGCTGGCCTCTGGCGGTGGTTCCCCGCCCAACGGTTTGGCCCGCGACCTGCGCCCCGACGAAGCCCTCAGCCTGACCTACACCACTGAACCACTGACCGAAGCCCTCGATTTGATTGGCTTCCCCGAAGCGATTCTGCACCTCAGTTGTTCCGCGCCCGTCGCGCACGTCTGCTTGCGCCTCGCGGATGTGGCCCCCGACGGCACTTCGTCCTTCGTCAGCCACGCCATTCTCAACCTCACGCATCGTGAGAGCCACACCAACCCGCAACCCCTCACCCCCGGCCAAGTTTACGAAGTGCGTGTCCCGTTCAAAGCCGTCGGCTACCGTTTCCGTGCGGGCAACCGCATCCGCGTGAGCGTGGCCAGCGCCAATTGGCCCCTCATCTGGCCGACTCCGTTCAAGGCCGACAATCATCTGCATCGCGGCCCGGCGCATCCCTCGCGGCTCATCCTGCCCATCGTCCCCGCCGACCCACAGGACGGGCATTCAATTGAACGCCCCTTCAAAGTAACGCCCCCCGAAATGCTCACCCTCGGCTCGGCCACCGAAGAGCCGCCCGTGTGGCAAATCATTGACGATGTGATGAAGCAAAGCGTCACCGTGCGGGTGTATGGCGCGGGCAATTTCATTTTGCCCAATGGCACCCAACAACCCAACTCGGAATTTATCGAACTGACGGCCTACGACAACGACCCGGCCCAAGTGCATCTTTATAACGAAGTGAAATACGGCGTGATGACCAAAGGTCTGGACGTGCAAATCCGCACCACCGGCTCCATCCGTAGCACCGCCACCGACTTTCACGTGGATATTCAATTGCGCGTGACCTTGAACGGCAATTTGTTTTTCGAGAAGGCGTGGCTGGAGAGTATGCCGCGTAACCTGACGTGAGTGCATGCCCCCGTGGAATATAAGCCCTACAGCGTTTTGTCAGGCCGGCGTGCCCGGCGCGTCTTCGTGGATGAGCTTTAAGAATCGCTCAACCACTTGGGGGTCAAAATGCGTGCCGGCCAGCAAGCGGATATGTGCCAGCGTTTTTTCTTTGGGCCAGCTTTGGCGATAAGGTCGGTCGGACCGCAGGGCATCCCAGACATCCACCACCGCAAAGAGCCGTGCGGCCAGTGGGATTTGCTCACCCTTTAGCCCGTTGGGGTAGCCGCTCCCGTCCCACTTCTCATGGTGATAGTGGGGGATATCCAGAACCGGACGCAAATACGCGATGGGTTCCAAAAGTTTGTAGGCATACTCGGGGTGTTGGCGCATGATATGCCACTCGCGCTCATCCAACGCGCCCGGCTTATGCAGGATCGCATCCGGAACGCCCATTTTGCCGATGTCGTGCAAGAGCGCGCCGCGCCGAATGTTTTCCAACGCGCCGTCTTGTATGCCCATGGCCTGGGCTAACTTAACGCTCAGTTGCACCACGCGCCGCGTGTGACCTTCAGTTTCCTGATCGCGCAGTTCGAGCGCTTGTACCCAGCCCTCTAGCGTTGTATCGTAGGCTTGGGCTAAATCGGCCGCATCCTTTTTCGTCCGTTCGTGTAAGGTGGCGCGATGAATCGCGTTAGCGGCAATATTGGCGACGGAAACCAATAAACGCACTTCAGCCTGCGTAATTTCTTTTTTCCGCCCGATCCACACAAAGCCAATCAGTTGCTCCTGAGCCAGTAAGGGCGCGCCGGTCACCGCCACCAGGCTTGTCATGAGTTGACGCGGGAAACCAATCTGTGAATTATTCCCGACCTGGTTATCAAGATAAGGTTGCTTGGTCTCACTCAAAATGGCATTCAGGCCGGTCCCGGCGGGTTGGCGGTAACCGATGAGCGATGTCCACGCCCCCTGGGCCACTTCCAAGACTGCCTCGCCGGTTATTGGATCAATGATCTCGATGGAGATCGCCTCACAGTGGAATAATAAACCTAATTGTTCGGTGATGGCCGGCAACATTTCGGCCCGCGTGGGCGCACTGCGTAAGGCCGCGCTCACCGTGGCAATGGCGCGGAGTTCATTTTCGTGTTGTTTGCGTTCGCTGATATCGCGGATGATGGCCGTAAAGAACTGGCCCGTTTGCGTCTGCCAAGCGGCGAGCGACATTTCGAATGGAAATTCCCGGCCCGCCTTCGTCAGCCCGGCGGCCTCAATCATCTTGCCTGCCATCTGGTTCGGGCTGCGCACCAGCGCCTGCTCAATGCCCCGCCCCTGCCGCGCGCGGAATGGCTCCGGCGCAATCTGGCTAACGGGCATGCCGAGCGCTTCAGCGGTCGAGTAGCCGAAAACTTTCTCGGCGGCCGCGTTCCAGGCGATTACGTGTCCATGTCTATCTGCTGAGATAATCGCGTCGTTCGCGGTCTGCACCACGGCGCGAAACTTGGCTTCACTCTCGCGCAAAGCCTCTTCGGCGCGCTGTCGCTCGGTCATGTCACGTGCCAGCGCAATCACCACGTCCTGGCCGAAATAAAAGCCTTTGTACAAACGCACGTCTTTGGGAAAGATTTCGCCATTGCTTCGTAAACCCCAAAACTCGAATTGCTGGGGTTCCCCCTCAAAGGCGCGTTGCAACTGCTGGGCAACGCGCGCTAAGTCGTTTTTGCCGGGCGCAGATACATATTCGGGTGTTTTGCCGATCAGCACCTCGCGTGGATAGGCATACATTTTCGACGCGCCCAGATTCACATCCAGAAAATGCCCGCCCTGATCCAGGATATAGATGGCCTCGCCGACCGTATCGAATAAACCGCGATAGCTGGCTTCGCTGATGTTCAGAGCTTGCTCAGCCTGTTTACGCTCGGTGATGTCATGCACAATGGAATAGAGCAGGGGTTGACCCTGAAGCGTCAGCGGCCCGCTGTAGACTTCCACATCGCGGATTGAGCCGTCCGCCCGCCGATGTTTGAAAAAAAAGTGGTTGCGTTTTTCAGCGTGCGCCAACTGCATCTCGGCGCGAACCTCCGCCGGGGTCAGCGTGTTGATTTCATCAATTCTCTTTGTGAGCAATTTCTCGCGTCGCCAGCCATAGTAGATGCACGCGGCCGGATTCGCGTCCACGATGGCGGCGGTATCCGGATCAATGATGAGCATCACGGCGTAGTTGCTTTCAAATAAATTTTTATAGCGCGCTTCACTCTCGCGCAACGCCGTTTCGGCGCGCTTGCGCTCGGTGATGTCGCGATGTATGCCGAGAAAGCCGATGATTTCCCCAGCCGGGTCCAAAATGGGGTTATTGGAAGCCTCGATGATGATGAGGCGACCGTCTTTGGTGGCATTGATGATCTCTCCCGCCGCGACATTTTTGTTGAGTAGCGTCTCCCAGAATTTTTTATACTCCGCCGCAGGCACAACGCCCGATTTCAAAATCCGCGGCGTGTGCCCCAGGGCCTCTGCTTGAGTGTAGCCGTAGATTCTTTCAAAGGAGGGATTGGTATATAGGATGCCACCTTGCGGATCAGTGATAAAGACGGCATCTGCCGAACGTTCGATCCCGAGTTTGAATTTAAGCAACGCTTCTTCGGCCTGCTGGCGGGGGGTGATGTCGCGGTAATTGAGCACCATGGCCTGCACGCCCGGCTCTTCGAGCAGGTTGGTGGCCGAGCACTCGATCCACCGCCAGGTGCCATCGGCATGCAAGAGTCGGAAAACACCTTCTTGAACGCGGCCCGGGGTTTGCACAACTTGGGCGTACAGGTCACTGGTCCAGGCCTGATCGTCCGGGTGTATGAGTTCGAAAATATTGCGCCCCACAAATTGATTCGGCGCGTAGCCCAACGTGCTGTTAACCGCCGGGCTTTCCCAGAGCAGTCTACCGTCCGCGGCCAACAGCGAAATATTGTCCCGCCCATGCTCAATTAATGCATGGAAGCGTTTTTCGCTATTTTTTAGCTGTTCATCGGCGCGCTTGCGCTCGTTAATGTCGCGCTGATTCAAAACCACCGCCTGCACCTGCGGATTATCCAATAAATTAACGGCGGTCGTTTCGACCCAGCAATACGTGCCGTTTTTGCGTTGTAGCCGATAATCGATTTGGACTGTGCCACCGGGGGTTTGTAAAAGCTCCCGGAATTTTTCCGTGGTCAGTTCCCGGTCGGCGGGATAAATATATTCCACGCCGAAGTGCCCCACCATCTCTTCCGGAGTAAACCCGAGAAACTGCTGGTAGGCGGGACTCACATACGCTATCTTGCGCTCGGCGTTCATAAAAACGACGCCATTGCTACGGTGTTCGACCACGGCGCGAAAACGCGCCTCGCTCTGTTGCCGCGCCGTGTTTTGTTGGTGGGCCAGTGCCAGCGCATTTTTTAGATTGCCCACGAAGAGATCACGGGTTCGGATCATAAATAACAGCCCCAGCCCGGTGGCAAGCCAACTGAATACCGAATTGAACACGAAAATTTTTGGCATCGTCACCCACCCATATTCCTGCAACCAGGTGAGGCTCACCGTGATCAGGAAGGTGGCCAGGGTAAACCCATTCACCACGCGCGCGTCTAAAAAGAAGCCCGCGACCAAGACCACCGTCGCAAAATAAAACATCGCCGTGCTGGACGTCCCGCCGGAGAGGGTCAGTAGCGCCAGAATGCACAGATAGAGGATCCCAAAAATCAATGTGCCGCCTGCCTGCAAGCGCCCTTTAAAAATCAAATGGCGTCCACTAATCAGCCCACCAAAAATGATCAGCGAGATAATCCAACTCCCGATTTTTTGGATGGCAAATAGAGGAATGAGGACTACCATGACGACCACAAGTGCGGCCCCAAGGTAGAGGATGAGCGTGTTGGCGATCCGGGTTTGGTTGGTCTGCTCTTCATCCCCTTCAAACTGAGGCGGTTCCAGCCATTGTTTAATTCGAATTAGCATGGCGAGTTTCTTTCCGTTCCATTACCGGCATGACCGTGGTTTAAGGTTTAATTTGCGCGTGGCTTGACATGCCCCCTGCCTGTATTGCCTGACAGTCTGGCGCGGCTCCGCTTGCCATTATAACGACCTCTGGCGCGCGCAGTAAATCGGCTTTGCTATAATCCGGAGACATTCAGTCTGGTTGATCCATTAGCGTCGCCCATGTCTGTCGAAACTTATCTACGCGCCCTGCCCAAGGTGGAGTTGCATATTCACCTGGAAGGCTCCATTCGGCCCGAGACTTTGCTTAAGCTGGCCCGCCGCCATGCGGTGCCTCTGCCTGCCGACACGGTTGAAGATTTGCGCCGCTGGTACACCTTCACCGACTTCGCGCACTTTTTGGAAATCTACATCGCCATTTCCAAATGCCTCCGCGCGCCGGAGGATATAGAACTGATTGCCCGCGAGTTTTTGCAGGGACAGGCGGAGCAAAACATCCGGCACAGCGAAGTGACTTACACCGCCTACACGATTTATAAGCTCGCCGGGATTCCGTTTGCCGAACAGTTGGCCGCGCTCAACCGCGCACGGGCTTGGGGCGAAAAAGAGTTGGACGTGACTCTGGCGCTGGTGATGGATATTCCGCGCGAGATTAGCCCCGCGGCCGGGGCGTTGGTGGGCCAATGGGCGGCCGAGGCGGTCGGGCAGGGGGTGGACGCCTTTGGGTTGGGCGGCAACGAAGTGGGGAACCCGCCAGAGAAACATTTGCCCGGTTTTGAAATCGCCCGCGCCGCCGGGTTGCCAAGCGTGCCGCACGCGGGTGAGACGATGGGGGCCGACTCGGTGCGGGGCGCGCTCCACGCGTTGGGCGCGGTGCGCCTCGGGCACGGCATCCGGTGTCTGCGCGCCTCGTTGTTGCCCGCCGCGCAAAAACAAAAACTGGAAGCGCAATTTCGGGCAGACTTTGTCCGCTTGCGCGCTGAACATTTGCAGTAGGAATGCTATAATCGCGCCACCCTGATTTTCATTACTCTAACCTGGAGGTCTCTCATGCACGTCGTGGTGTGTGTCAAACAAACGCCGGACTCAGCGGCCAAGATGGGCGTTGACAACGGCAAAGTCTCGTGGGGCGACGCGGCGCTCATCGTCAACCCGTGGGATGAGTACGCGATTGAAGAAGCAATTCGCTTGAAAGAAAAATATGGCGGCAAGGCCACCGCGCTTAGCATGGGGCCGGAGAGCGCTAAGGAAGCCCTCAAGACCTGTATTGCCATGGGCTGTGACGAGGCCATCCTGCTCTCCGACCCGGCGTTCAAAGGCTCGGACGCGCTGGCCACCTCCTACGCGCTCGCCAAAGCCATTGAGAAAATGGGCGACGTGGATATTGTGCTGTTTGGCAAGCAAGCCATTGATGGCGACACCGGCCTGGTGCCGATTGGCGTGGCCCGCCGCTTGGGCTGGACCCCGCTCACTTACACCATCAAACTCGTCGAATTAGATTTCACCACCAAGACTGTGAAGGCCGAGCGTTTGCTCGAACAAGGCAAGCAAGTGGTCACGGGCAAATTGCCGGCGGTGGTGGGCACGGTGAAAGATATCAATGAGCCGCGTTACCCATCGTTCATGGGCATCCGCAAAGCCGCCAAAGCCACCATCGCCACCTGGTCTGCCGCCGATATCGGGTGCGACCCGGCCAAGATTGGCGGCGCCGGCTCAGCCATGCGCTGGCCCAAGGTCTACCCGCTCCCCACGCGCGAAGGCAGTGCCGAAATGCTTGACGGCACGCCGGAAGAAATCGCCGCCAAACTCGCGGACAAGCTGATTGCGGATAAAGTGATTTAATACGCATCACGCGTCACGGTTTCTCTGATCCGTGATGCGTGAAATAAATTCCTATGCCTACCAAACTCTGGGTTTTCATCGAACAATTTCAAAACGTCATCGCGCAATCGTCGCTCGAAGCGCTGGGTGAAGCGCGCCGCCTGAATGGCGAGATGAACGGCGACGGCGTGACCGCGCTCCTGGCGGGTCACCACCTCGGCGATCTCGCCCAAACAGTCATTGCCCACGGGGCCGACGAAGTGCTCCTGGCGGATGACGCCACCCTCGCGGATTTCCGCGCCGAGGCCTATGTCGCACTCCTCGTTCAACTCGCGCAAACGCACAAGCCTGAGGTCATCCTGGCGGGCGCGACCACGCGCGGGCGCGATCTGCTGGGCATGGCCTCGGTGGATTTAAACTCCGGCGCGATTGCCGATGCCATCGCCCTCACCTACGCCGAGGGCCGCGTGCAAGCCACGCGCCCGGTCTACGCGGGCAAATTGCTCTCCACCGTGATGTGTGATGACCGCTTGCCCCATCTGATTTCCCTGCGCCCGCGCGCTTTCCCCAAACCCGAGCCTGACCCCGCCCGCGCGGGCAAGGTGACCCCCGTGAGCGCGGCCAAGCCCGAAGACGCGCTTCCGCTTAAAGTGGTGGACTACATCATGGAACAGGGTCAGGTGAGCCTGGCCGATGCCAAGATTATCGTTAGCGGCGGGCGCGGCGTGGGCGGCCCCGAAGGTTTCGCCCCCATCCGTGATTTGGCGCAAGCCCTGGGCGCCGCCGTGGGCGCGAGCCGCGCCGCCGTGGACTCGGGCTGGATTCCCTACGCCCATCAGGTCGGCCAAACCGGCAAGACCGTCTCCCCCGATCTCTACATCGCCTGCGGCATCTCCGGTGCCATCCAGCATCAAGCGGGCATGCGCTCCTCCAAAACCATCGTCGCCATCAACAAAGACGCCGACGCGCCCATCTTCAAACTGGCGCGCTACGGCGTGGTGGGCGACCTGTTCAAGATCACCCCTGCGCTCACCGCTGAATTTAAGAAGCGACTGGGTAAGTAATTTTTTCGCGCAATGGATTAATAAAAAATCCCGCCGGACAATGAATTTTGTCCGGCGGGTTTTTTATATTAGCGTTGTCTAAGCTGTGTTCCAATCGCAGGTAGTGGCGCTATGTGAATAGCCTTTCTCGCGCAAGCGGTCAGTTAACTCACGCCCCACATTACCGGCGGATCGTGATCATCAAGCGCGGGCCAGAATAGAAAACCACCCCTGACTTGTGAAAAGTCAGGGGTGGTTTTTCAGGATACAGCCGGACTTCTATTGGCTCGTTAGCGCGCAATCACTGGCAGGTAGAGGTGATTGGCCGCATTTAGATCAAGCGCCCAGATTTGCTGGTTATCCCACGGTCGGCGCTCGGCCATGTCGTAGCCCGCCACCCGGAAGGTAATGACCTCGCCGGGGGTGGCGCAACTGCTCAACACATCCACCACATACACAATTTGTCCGTCCACGGCTTGGGTGGTCGTCTCGCCGCATTGGTTGTTGTTTACCCAAGCGGTCAGGGTCTGGCCGGGCGCGGGGGCAAAGTCACCGCGCGGGACCAGTCGCCCGTAGAACGTCGTCGGCGGGGCAGGCAGATACACTGTCGGAGTCTTGGGCGCGAGGTGCAGGGTAATCGCTTGGGTCACGTTTATCCAATAGCCGCGTCCATATTCGAGCGTCGCCAAGTCATTGGCCCAGGCGGGCGCGGTCTTATCGTACATCCGCCACGGGTCGGTGGGATTCCGCTCGGGTTCATAGCTATACACCGTGGTGTACACATTGCCGAGAGAAAGCAAGGCTTGGGTGAGCACCTGCGTGCTCGGCACCGGATAGGCAAACAGATTCCAGCCGGGGGTGCGGAGGGGAATTTGCGCGCTGGCCATGAGCGCGTACAGGCCGACCCCCCGACTGGGGGCGGTATCTAGATTGAAGTATTCGTCGCGTACGGTGTCCAGCGCTGTCCACTTGACGCCATCATAGAAATAAATTGTCAGTTGATTTTCAGTCGCGCCGGCGTTGAGAACATCATTGGCGAGATATTGGATGCTGACCGAGCCGG